>NZ_JAXOFN010000018.1:0-145282 GCF_034420155.1 Massilia luteola | reverse complement strand
GATCAGTTCTTCGATGCCAGCCTTCGTATTCGATAACGATTTGGACTTCAACTTGTCGTTCGTACTGTTGAGCAGCATGCAGTCCAGTTTTTTCTTCGAAACGTCTACGCCAAGATAAAACATTACTCTTCCTCGTGTTATTGATTTCCCTAATCCACTCCACACTCGCCTTGTACATGCAGGGTCAGCGCCCTCGGATACCGTCCAGTGTTCAGCAATGGGGTGGGAGAGGTGAAGGGCTTAATCTACACTCGAAGGTCGATGCCTTAAGGGTGGGCACAAGCTGGTCTTCACCTCAGTTGATGGTAGCTAACCATCAACTCTATCAAGATACAAGGGTGGGCACCCTGTGCCCACGCGTTCAACGGACGTCGGTGCGAACGCGGCCTGTTTGATGGCGGCTGTCACCGCGTGGGCTCGGGGAGCCCACCCTACAATTTTTCTAGCTGCTGCTTCGCGTACCCGGCACCCGACCCGTTCGGCGCCAGCTCGAGGTAGGTCTTGTACGCCATCTTCGCCTTGCCGCCGTCCCCCGCGCGCGCATACGCGTCGCCCAGGTTCATGTACGCGATCGCGCGTGACGGGTCCATCCTGATCGCGTTCTCGAACCAGCGCGCCGCTTCCGCGAACTTGTCCTGCTTGTAGAACACGAAGCCGAGATTGTTGGCGGCCAGGGGGAAGTTCGGCCGCAGTTTCAGCGCTTCCGTGAACTGCGTCTCGGCCTGCGCGTACTGCTTTTCCTTGTACAGCTGCAGGCCGTGGTCGTTGGCGCGCTGCGCCTGCTGGCGGCTCGAGACCGGGACCGCGGCTGGCGCCTTGATCGTCTGTTCGCCGCCCTGCAAGTCCTTCACGACGACGGGCGCGGACGGCGCCGACGCCTTCGCTTCCAGCTTCGTATTGAGCGCGATGGCATCGTTCGACAGCTGCGCCGTGTTCGTATTCAGGAACTCGCTTTCCTCGGGCAGTTCGAACACGAAGTCGCCGCCCTCGGAACCCGGCAGGCTGCCGAAGGCGGGCGTCTGCTGCGACACGCTGGCCACCGCCGGCGCCACGTACGCCGCCAGTTCCGTCGCGGTGATCAGGCCGTCGCCGTTCAGATCGGCCTTGCCGCCGAGGCCCTGCAGCAGCGTCCACGTGAACACGGAATGGCCGTTCGGACCGCCGTCGGACACCATCTGGTCGGTGCCGCCCGCCGTCAGCATCTGGCGCCCGAGCCGCTTCGCGTTATCGCGCAGGAAGGCCGCGTTGGCGCCGCCGCGCGTCAGACCGAGGCCGCTGTAGCACGCGTCCATCACGAACAGCACGTGCTTCGCGAGCAGGCTCTCGGCGATGTTCTGGATTTCCGTCATCGGGATGGCGTCGCTGGCCAGGTTCTCAGGATCGGCGTCGTACGGAACGATGTAGCCGAGATCGCGGCCGGAACTCAGCTTGCGCGTCGCGCCATGGCCCGCGAAGAACACGAACACGCGGTCGTTGGGCTGCAGGCCGTCCGTCCGACCATGGCCGGCGAGGTCGTGGAATGCCGCGAGGATGCCGTGGCGCGTGGCCTGTTCGTTCTTCAGCGTGATCACGTGGTCGGATGCGAAACCGAACTTCTGCACGAGCGTCTGGCCCACGCCTTCCGCGTCGCGCACGGCGTATTGCAGGTGCGGCCATTTCGGATACCCGTCGACGCCGACGACGATCGCCCACGAACTCGCATATCCCGTCGCGGCCGCGCGCGCGACGGGCGCCGGCGCGGCATTGGCGCCGCCGGCCACGCGGAAGGCCGTGCCGTCCCAGCCGGCAAACTGGTAGCCCTCGGCGACGAGACGGTCGAGGATCGCCGGCAGCGCCTTCACGGTGCGCTCGTGGATGTCGTGGAACAGGATGATGCCGCGGCCTTCCTTGTCGACCGCGCGCAGCACGCGCTCGGCGATGGAGGAGGGCACCGGATCGGCCCAGTCCAGCGAGTCGATGTTCCACATGACGGACTTCAGGTGCGCATCGGCCAGCAGGTGCATGCCTTCCTTGTTGTGCGCGCCGTAGGGAAAGCGGAACAGCGCGGAGCGTTGCGGATCGACGGCCTTCAGCAGCGCGTCCGTATTGAAGATCTCGGCCTTGAGGCTGTCCCCGCTCTCCTTCGACAACTGCGCGTGCGAGAAGCTGTGGTTGGCCAGCACATAGCCGGCGGCCTTGAGCTTGCGGCTGACTTCCGCGCCCGCGTTCAGGCGCGCGACGCCGTGCGCATCGAGCGTGCCGAGGTTGCGTCCGACGCTGAAGAACACGGCCGGCGCATCGTACTGCTTGAGGATCGCGGCGATTTCTTCGCTGTAGCGGCGGTGCGGACCGTCGTCGAAGGTCAGCACGATCGTTTTCTTCGGCAGGCCCTTGCCGAAGATCTCGTCTTCGTCCTTGTGCGCGGCCGGCGCTTTATCCTGTTCCTGCGGCTCCGGTTTGGCAGGATAGGGCAGCACGACGCCGTAATCCTTGAGGATGCGGTCGCGCTGGTAGATCGTCTTGAGGTAGGCGACGTAGCTGTCCCACTTCTCGCGCTTGAGCACGATGGAACGCGACTCGAAGCGCCCGAACACGGCGCGGATCTCCTTTTCGTAGGTGCGCTCGATTTCCGCCAGCGCGTCGAGGTCTTCCGAGATCCGCTTGTGCAGCTTGATCGCCGGCAGCGACGAGTCCTTCGCCACGTGATCGAGCAGCGACTGCATCAGCTCCTGGAAGGCGAGGCGGTCCGCGTCGTACAGCCCTTCGTTCGACTCGACGTAATCGAGCAGGTTGCCGATCGCCTCGAAACGGCGCGGATTCTGCGACCCGACGAGGCCCGCCAGCGCATCGTCGACCTTCGCGATGCGCTCCTGGTTGTCGTGGAACAGCTGCTGGCCGACTCGGTTGACCTCTTCCTGGCCGGCTGTCGAGAGGCCGGCTTCATCCTGGGTCAGCACGACCATCTTGCGGTAGGCGGCCAGCACCTCCTTGAGGTCGGCGGCGATGGCGGCCGCTTCCTTGGATTGGCCTTGCGGCTGTTGCGGCTGTTGCGCCTGGGGCGTCGGTTTGCGGTTGGCCAGATAGGTGCCACTGGCGGCACCGGCCGCGGCGACGGCGAAGATGACGAGATAGAGGGATTTACGTTTCACGGCAGTGTTGAAAAAGTTTTATCGTGGCAACAATAGCATCATCCGCGTGACTTTTGCCGACGAAAACTTAACCTTTGTGGTGACGCAAAGAGACTCCGGCCGGTGTAGGCGGGCGGGGTTGGCGGCCAGCGACAGTTGTACGATGCGGCGCGGTGGGGCGATGCCGGGTGCATGACACTCTTGTACTGCCGAGAATCCTTGCTATAATAGGCGGCTTCGCGAGCAGCTGGCTCGTGAACCCATCAGGAGAGATGGATGAGTGGTTTAAGTCGCACGCCTGGAAAGCGTGTATAGGTTCATAGCCTATCGGGGGTTCGAATCCCCCTCTCTCCGCCAAGCTTCCCAGTGGCAGCGCTGCGCCATGCTGATACCTGTCAAGGGTTATCAGAGTTCTAAGCGTGAAGCCGGCGCCGTCTAAACACACAACAGTACCCAAGCTCGACTCGGTGCAGATTAGCACTCCCCAAGACTTGGGCTTAACGTACTGATTGGTGCCGACACTCGCCCCGTTAGGATGTCATTCGCGACCTGATAGCTGTACTTAAGACAGCCGGATGGATCCCCTATCTCATCGGGCCGTGTGTCGGGCGACTGTGGACGGTTAGTTGACGCGGTTGACATCAAACAGTAATCCGGTACACTCGGCTGAAAAGGAGTGTCAACCATGTCAACCAGTATCCATAAGCGCGCGCCCGCTGCACCAGCCAAGTCTCGCCGTGCGACCGGTCTTGCCAGTGGTGGGGCGCCATCGGCGTTCATGCCCGGCTCGGTAGAGCAGGTAAGCGATCTCGGGGACGGCTACCTGATCGTCAAAGTCGTCCCGCCACAACAGCGCCGGAAAGGTGCGGCTGAGCATGTTTCGGCCGTGCCAGACGACCAGTTGCGACGCCTGTTGCAACGGCTGATCAAGCGTCCTACTCAGGTTGACGGGACACAGGCGGTCAAGTCGCGGGTGACCAAGCGCATCGGTGAAGAGAACGCAGCACTCCTGGCGAAGATGGACGTCGGCGCGATGGCGCGGCGCCAGGAACTGCACGAGAAAGGCCTATTACTGACATCGGCGCAGCTATGCGAGCGTCTCGGTATCAGCCGGCAGGCCGTAAGTAAGGCGGTCAAGGATAACCGGATGTTCTGGGTCGACGGCCCATCTGGCGCGCAATGGTATCCGGACTTCTTCGCGACCGGTCAGGGCCTCCGCCGTGACATCGAGCGTGTCTCCGTTGCACTCGCAGACTTGTCTGGCGCAGCGAAGTGGCAGTTCTTCACTACACCCAAGCACTCGCTCGATGGCCAGACGCCGGTCGCCGCACTGGAGGCTGGCAACGTTGAACAGGTGGTGCGTAGTGCGGCCGAGTTCAAGGAGCGCAATCTTGGCCGTTGAGCCGCTAAAGCTGCCATCGGACGCCTTGGCGACCGATAAATTTCCGAAAAAATACGTTTCACCAACGCGTCTAGTCCGCATCTCGGCTTATCACACGGGCGAACCTTATTTCGGCAAGTCGGGGAACAATCGTTTCGACGCGCCGGGGGCCGTTACTGGGACGCCCGAGTTCGGCGTGTGCTACTTGGGCACCAGTCTCGAGCTCGCGATGGCCGAATCGATCCTACATGACGAGATACCAGTCAATGGTGCGTTCACCATCACCCGAGCGCAGATCGATGGCCGTTTTGCCCTGTACTTTGGTGGCAAGCCACTTCACTTGCTCGACCTCACAGGTCCATTGCTGAAGCGGTTAGGAGGAAATGCCGACCTCGCGGGAACAACGGATTACGGTCTTACCCAGCAATGGGCGCGCGCCGTGCATGACAACCCAGCGGGCTACGACGGGTTTCTTTACATGTCGCGTCATCTTAATACCAAGCGTGCTGTCGCCCTGTTCGACCGTGCAAAGAGCAAAA
Organism: Massilia luteola; assembly: GCF_034420155.1. Classification (NCBI taxonomy): domain Bacteria; kingdom Pseudomonadati; phylum Pseudomonadota; class Betaproteobacteria; order Burkholderiales; family Oxalobacteraceae; genus Massilia; species Massilia luteola. The sequence goes on along the minus strand of NZ_JAXOFN010000018.1, from coordinate 140,255 downwards.
TCCGGCTTGAGTCCTACTCCCCGCTGGCAAATGCAATCGGCTTCAAGGCGGCAGTGACGCGCTTCGGCATCCAGTTCACATAATCGAGATGTCAACCGTCCGGCGACGCGTCCTCCTTGCCGCCAAGCCCCGGTCAAGCCCCATGGGCCGCTGTGTGGTCCGAGCAGGGCCAGATCGACCGGTAGAGGCTCAGTTCGAGCCGCGCCCGAGGGTCATCTCGCATAGTGAGTCTGCGACGTGTCTCTAACAAAACCTCCTACTTGCCTTCAGAGCAACAAGGGCCGTACACTGAGCTTTGGCGAACTTCCGAGTTCGGCCAAAAGCGGTCCTTAGCTTTTCGACGTTGCATAGTGAAAGTTTGTATGAGAGAAATTTTGCGCGTTTTCGTCCTCGCAGCGCTCGGAGGAATTGTAGGGAACGTAGCCTATGTTCACACTCGCGGCGATGGGGCTAGCTACCACTGGGTTCTAAGCCTCGTAACTGCGATGCTCTTCACTGCCGGCTGGGTGATGCTTCTTAAGCATCGGCAAAAGAACGTTTCTCAATAAGCTTCCCTAGGTCCGCTTTGGGTCGACAGCAGCCTGCCGTGGCGGTCCGTGAACTTTGCAGCTCGACAACATGTTATGCTGGTTCGACCGGCTGGAATCGGCTGCGCATCCAACCGGTCGAGCTTGGCAAGATCGCGTGCCTTTACGTCAGTCTGACGGTGCAAGTGATGAGGCTGCTTGGGTTTATTCGTGGGTTTATTGAGGGGATTCAGCGGGCTCAGCGGGAGCAAAGCTGAGCGCCTTCCCTACGGAGCGGTCCCGGCTGCGCCCCTGCGCTCCCCAGCTCACTAGGTTCATAGCCTATCGGGATTCGAATCCCCCTCTCCAGATTCTACGAAGGCCGCCCCGATGCGGCCTTTTTCATTTGCGTGCCCCGTCCGGGCCGCGCGCTTTTCGATGCCCGGACAACCGTGCCACGCCTTTATTTCATGTCGATCGCAGGATGTTCTTGAACGGAGTTTTAGGTTAAACTTCCCATTTGATTTAACGTTAAACCTGCGGCGACCCGGCCAGGCTTGCTGTCTTCGCCTCCCCACGCTCGAGAAAGATCCACCCGAATGAAGAAAAATTCCTCCCACCCCCTCCGTTTGACGATACGCTTGTTCCCCCTATTTTTGCTTGCCGCTTGCGGTGGCAACACAAGCGGCGCTGTGTCCCTACCGACGGCCGATGCCACCCCTGTCGTGGCCGATAAACCACTGCCGGACTACATCGAAAGCGGGGGCCTCAAAGGTGCGCTCGGCGTGCACGATCCAGTCATGATCAAGGGCGGCGATACCTATTACGTGTTCGGCACGTTCACCGGTATCAAAACCTCGAAAGATATGATCACCTGGACGAATGCCGGCGCCGTCTTCCCGAAGGGATTCGAGCTCGACTGGTGGAGCAAGGATATCCCGCAGGGGGCCCAGATCTGGGCCCCCGATATCTCCTGGCACGACGGCAAGTACTGGATGTACTACGCCGTATCGGCCTGGATGAACTTTAATTCCAGCATTGGCCTCGCCACCAATACCACGCTGGATCCGGCAGACCCGGCCTATAAATGGGAAGACCAGGGCCAGGTCATTTCGTACAAAAATGGCGGCGAGGGCGTCAACGTCATCGACCCGAACGCATTCATCGACAAGGACGGCAGGGCGTACCTGTTGTACGGTTCCTTCAAGGCCGGCTTGCGGATGGTCGAACTCGATCGTAAAACCGGCAAGCTGCCGTCCGACACGCCCACGCCGACGGTCCTCACGAAGTCCCTCGGCGAAGGCGTGTTCCTGATCAAGGATCCGCAGTACTACTACATCTTTGCCTCGCGCGGCATCTGCTGCAGCGGCGCGAAGAGCACCTACCAGATCGTGATGGGCCGCTCCAGGACGATCACCGGGCCCTATCTGGCCAAGGATGGCGGCAGTTGGGTCGACGACAAGTATTCGCTGCTGCTGGCGGGCGACGACAACGAACCCGGTCGCGGGCATAACGGCATCTACTCGGAAGGCGACACCACCTACCTGGTCTATCACGCCTATACCAAGGCGTTCGATTACAACTCGGTACTCAACATCAAGCCGCTCTACATGGACGCCGATGGCTGGCCGACCGTCACGCCGACGAAGACCAAATTCCAGATGGAGCCGTTCGAGCAGAAAGTCTTCGCGGGCAAGTGAGCAGGATCAAACGCCGGTGCCAAAAAACCACGGCAGGTTGACGGCGCCGCGATTTTTCTTGCGCATTGGTTTTACGTTAAACTAAAATTCGTTCCGACCGGACATGCGACGTCCGATTTTTTTGCGTCATTTGGTTTAACGATAAACCAAGCTGCGCGATTGTCCAGGTTTGATCAATAACAGTAAAAATCTTGAGGAGATATAAATGAAAAGAAACACAACGGCGCCATTCGCGCTCAAGGTGACGGTGGCTGCACTCGCGTCGGCCGGCGTCCTGGGCATCGCCCCGGCGTGGTCACAGGACGCCGCGCCGGCCGGTACGCCAGAAGCGGACGGGAACACCGTCGTGGTGGTCACCGGCGTGCGCCGGGCCGCGCAGACGGCGCAGAAAATCAAGCAGGATGCCGACAACGTCGTCGATTCGATCGTCGCGGACGATATCGGCAAATTCCCGGATACGAACGTGGCCGAGACGCTGGCGCGCGTCACCGGCATCCAGGTACGGCGCGACGCCGGCGAAGCCAATTCGGTGCTGATCCGCGGCCTGCCGGGGATTTCGACGCTGCTCAACGGCCGTGAAATGTTCACGACGACGGGCCGCTATATCCAGTTGGCGGACATTCCATCGACGATGCTGCAGCGCGTGGATGTGTACAAATCGCAGAGCGCCGAATTGCTCGAAGGCGGTATCGCCGGCGTGATCGACGTGCGCACCAATCGCCCGTTCGACTTCAAGGGCGCCACCGTCAGCGTGAACGCGGGCGCGCGGCACCTGGACAAGGCGCACCGCACCAACCCGGAAGCGAGCGCCCTGTTCTCGAATCGCTGGAAGACGAATGCCGGCGAGTTCGGCGCACTGGTCGGCGTGTCGTACGTGAAGAGCGATTACTGGGAAGAGCGCAGCTTCCAGTCTTTCCCGATCTCGAAGGATTGGCTCGGGGCGGGCGCGACCGGTCCGGACGTGCTGGGCCTGCAGACGATTTACGGCAAGCGCAAACGCACGGCCGCCAATTTCGCCGCGCAGTACAAACCCAACGCCGACCTGGAATTCTACGCCGAAGGCCTGGCTTCCCATTTCCAGGGTAACGACCAGACCGACCTGCTGGTGGGCTTTCCCTTCTGGGCGAGCAGCAGCAGCGCCACCATGATTCCCGGCACCAAGGAAGTCGATACGGTGACGTCGCAGAACGCCAACACGATCCTGTCGACGCAGGCGCGCCACGCGGACAACAAGACGTCCCAGATCGCCCTTGGCGCGAAGTGGCGGGTCACGCCCGGCTTGCGCCTGACCTCCGAACTGGCGCATACCGACTCGAAATACGTCTGGCGCAATCCGATCCTGGACGTGATCACCAACGTTCCGAACGCATACGGCAAGACCAATGTCGACGGCGGCGCGTACGTGAAATACGACGGCTTCGATATCGGCAATGCGGCCAATATCAACCTGTTGCAGCTGTTCGACCGTTACGGCAACGACAAGGGGGGGGCGACCGACTTCCGCTCGGACGCCAGCTTTACCCCCGAGAACGACGGCTTGTTCAAGGAATTCCTGGCCGGCGTGCGCGCCAACCACCGCACGGCGGAGTCGATCAAGTCGTTCGAGGGCAGCATTTCCGCGCCGAATAACGTCAAGGCATCGACGCTGCCGGGCATGACCTGCAACGCGCCGACGATGTCGCGCGATTACGGCACGCAGAACTGGTACACGCCATGCGCCAGCTACTTGCTGGACGATACCGCGACGGTGCGCCAGGCCGTGACGGGCAACCCGGCCGCCAAGGGACTCGATCCGGGTTCGTTCTTCAAGGACGTCGAAAAGAATATGTCGATGTATGTGTCGAGCAAGATCGGCTTCGATGTCGGCACCATTCCCGTCGATGGTCTGCTGGGCGTGCGCGTGACGCGGACCGATTCCGACCTGATCGGCAAGAGCCAGGTCAACGGCCAGTACGTCGAGACGCCGGTCAGCGCGAGCGGCACCGACGTGCTGCCGAGTGCGAACTTCAAGGCCAGGCTGACGCATGACGTGATTGCGCGCGTCGCCTACGCGAAGACCCTGACGCGTCCGGATTTTGCACAGCTCAATCCCGGTACGGCCTACGTCGCGGCGAACGGCACGACCGTGCAGGCGACGGCCAATGGCGGCAATCCGAACCTGAAGCCGTTCACCGGCCAGAACCTGGATACGGCGCTGGAATGGTATTTCGCACCGACCGGCATGCTGAGCGCGACGGTGTTCCGGCATAACTTCGACGGCTACATCATCAACAAATCGGTGCCCGAAATGTTCCAGGGTATCAAGTACGACACCAGCCGTCCGTTCAATACCGACAAAGGCCATCTGCAAGGCCTGGAAATGTCGTACCGCCAGTTCTACGACAGGCTGCCGGGCTGGCTGGGCGGCTTCGGCGTGGAGGCGAATGTCAGTTATATGGAAGGCGGCCTGACGTCGTCCATCGTGCCGGGATTGCAGGGCAAGCCGTTCAGCGGCATGTCGAAGAATTCGTACAACCTGGTCGCGCTGTATGAAAGGGCCGGCGTATCGGCGCGCCTCGCCTATAACTGGCGCTCGAAATTCGTGGAGGTCTACGGCGATCACCCGAGCAATTCGGGCAGCGCGCCGGCGCGCGATTTGATCGCCGCGCCGATGTCCACGCTGGATGGTTCACTGAGCTACAAGTTCACGCCGAACCTGTCGCTGACCCTTACCGGCACCAACCTGCTCAACTTCCAGTATGTCGACTACTGGACCGATCAGCGGCTGTATCCACGCGATACCCGCCGCTATGACCGTACGGTCGGGCTGGCGCTGAACTGGAAGAACTGACGGCCCGGTCGATGTCTCACGCGCCCAGGCGCGGCGCCGCCGTCGATTCCCGGACGATCAGTTCCAGGCCGGGAATGCACTCCATCGGCGGCGCGTCGTGCTTGCGCTCCTGGATTTCCATCAGCAGCTCCACGCCGCGCGCGGCCATCGCGGCAGTGGGGATGGCGACCGTCGTCAGCGCCGGGCGCGACTGGCTCGACACGATGATGTTGGTGATGCTGACCACCGACATTGTGGCGGGGACCGGACGGCCCAGGTGGGCGGCGGCTTCGAGGACGCCCAGTGCGGCGAGGTCGTTCGAGACGAAGATCGCCGTCAGGTCCGGCATGGCGGACAGCAGGTCGAGCGCCGCCGCTTTTCCGCCTTCGAACGTGTCCGCGCAAAAACGTACCGCCGCAGCAGGGCAGGCCAGGCGGGCCTTGCGCATGACGTCGCGGAAGCCCAGGTAGCGCAGGTTGTGCATGCCGTCCTTCGGGCTGGCGATGACCGCGCCGATCTTGCGGTGGCCCAGTTCGACCAGATGGTTGGTCGCCATCCGTCCCGCCTCGCGGCCGTCGAAGGCGAGACAGGGGAGTCCCGGATGCGTGTCCGGGTCTTCCCACAGGTTGAGGACGACGGGTGTGCCCTGCGCGACGATCTGCTTGAGATGCGCGATGTTCAGGCCCGGATTGTTGGCGACGATGACGCCGTCGGACAGCGAGCCGGCCACTTCGTCGAGGAAGCGGGTTTCCTTTTCCGCTTCGTAGTCGGTATTGCAAACGATGAGATAGCGCTGGTGCTTGCGGGCGGCCTGGTCCACGTACAGCATCAACTCCGAATAGAAGGGATTCGTGATGCAGGTGAGCACCAGGGCGAAGGTGGGGGCCTTGCGCTCGACCAGCGCACGCGCCGCGAGGTTGGGGCGGTAGCCCAGATGCGCGACGGCGTCGAGCACGCGCTGCCGGGTCGAGTCGCCCGTCCTGCCGCGTCCGCGGAGAACGTTGGTCACGGTGGTCGGCGTGACGCCGGCATGGGCCGCTACTTCCTTGATGGTTGCCATGGGTGGATTCGAAGCCTTGCATGTGAATGGATGCCGGGATTTTCCTTGAAATTAGTTTTACGTTCAACTAATATTGTCAAACATTTGGTTTAACGTTAAAGCATCTACGCACTATTGACCATGCCACTTCATTCCTCCCTGTTTGCCAGCGCCGGAAGCCGGGACGCGCCGGCGCTGCCACACGCTCGGCGCGGCATATGAATCGTTTCGTCTCCTAGGCCCGGCGTGGCCTTTTGTGGCAGCCTCGGCTGCCACTTTTTTGTTGGGGGGCGAATGTGCTGAACGTAGGTTTTTCCCGCTTTTGGACGGTTACACGTCGGCATCGCAAAAGCGGTTTCGCAGAGCGCGAAAAGCGACTGGGTTGCTTTTTCCTCGCTCTAGATTGCGCCGACACTCACAGGAGATGTTCATGAAAACATGTGCAGTTGGACTGGTATTACTGGCGGCATTGGCGACGCAGGCGCGCGCGCAGGTGGCCGTCAGCGACGGGGTGCAGTTCAAGATCAAGAACGCCAACAGCGGATTGGTGCTCGCGATTCCCGGCGCCAGCCAGGCCGCGGGAACCAACGTGATTCAATGGAGCGACACCGGCGGCAGCGAGCAGTTGTGGCATTTCATGTCGATGGGCAGCGGCCAGTACAACATCGAAAACCTCGCGACCCACCAGCTGCTGGGCGTGTCGAGCGGATCGAAGTCGGCCGGCGCGCAAATCGTCCAATGGGCCGATAACGGCACGGCGGATCACCTGTGGACGGTCGCCCAGGCGTCCGACGGCAATTATCTGATCAAGAACGTCAACAGTGGCTTGTATCTCGACGTCTACCAGGGGAACACGTCGACGGGCGCCATCATCGACCAATGGAGCGCGTCCGGTTGCCTGTGCCAGGAATGGCAACTGGTGAGCACCGGCACCGATCCGTATCCGGCGCCTGGCGCCGTGAGCGGCAACGGGACAGGCGTGCACGATCCGTTCATGCTGCGCGACGGCGGCGGGACCTACTGGCTGTACGGCACCAACAATACGCTGGCGTCGTCGGGCGACCGGATCAATTTCACGAATGCCGGCAGTGCGCTGGCGCCGATACCCGCGTGGACCGGCACCTATACCAAGGGCGGCACGCTGTGGGCGCCGAATCTGGCGCGGATGAACAACACGTACTACCAATACTATTCCGCATCCAGCTACGGATCGCAGACCTCGGCCATCGGCGTCGCCAGCGCGTCCATGCCGAACAGCACGGCGTGGACGGACCTGGGGACCGTGGTCACGTCGAGCGCATCGACGCCCTACAACGCCATTGACCCGAGCATCATCCAGGACCAGGCGGGCGGCTGGTGGATGTCCTACGGATCGTGGTGGAACGGCATTTACCTGATCAAGCTGGATCCGGCCACCGGCAAGCAATCGACGGCGAATACGACGAACTACCACCTGGCCCAGCGTCCGAAGGGACTGGAAGGTTCGTATCTCTACTATTACAACGGGTATTACTACCTCTTCGCGTCCATCAATAATTGCTGCAGCGGCGCGAACAGCACTTATCGCATCATCGTCGGCCGTTCGAGCTCGGTGACCGGCCCCTACCTGGACCGCGGCGGTGTCAATCTGCTGAACGGCGGCGGCACGATCGTCCTGGGCGCGCACGGCAACATCAAGGGGCCCGGTGGCCAGAGCCTGATGACCGACAGCGACGGCCCCCTGATGGTGTACCACTACTACGATGCCAATAACAACGGCAATCCGACGCTGGGCGTCAACCGCATCGGCTTTACGGCGGATGGCTGGCCCTATGTGTATTGATGCCTGATTCGATACGCAGATTTTTTACTTGCATAGGAACGACGCAATGAAGCTGCACAAGTCTGCTTTTCCTGGTTGGCGGATATTGGTCCGCCATGTTTTGTTCGCGATGCTCGGCGGGGTGTTCGCCATGTCGGCGCACGCCGAGGCCGGGCGCGAACGGCTGTCGCTCGATCGCGGCTGGCTGTTTCACCTTGGGGACGTACCATTCCACGTGCCCGCCACGCAGGATGAAACCTATTACGCCACCAAGGCCGGCATGGCGTCGGGTGCGGCAGCCGTGAAATTCGATGACACCGCCTGGCGCAAGCTCGACCTGCCGCACGACTGGCAGGTCGAACAGCCATTCGACCCGAAAGCGAATATGGCCCAGGGCTTTCGCCCGCGCGGCATCGGCTGGTACCGGCGCTATATCGCGCTGCCCGAAAGCGATCGTGGCCGGCACGTCGAACTCGAATTCGGCGCCATCGCCACGCATGCGACGGTGTGGGTGAACGGGAACCTCGTCAACCATAACTGGTCGGGCTATAACGAGGTGCGCATCGACATTACGCCGTACCTGCATTATGGCGACAAGCACGCCAACGTCGTCGCGGTCCGCGTCGATGCGAATGCGATGGAAGGCTGGTGGTACGAGGGGGCCGGCATGTACCGGCACACCTGGCTGGTCAAGACCGATGCCGTGCACGTGGTGCCCGACGGGGTGCGCGTCACGCCGCGCAAGACCGCTGGCGGCGCCTGGGAAATCCCGGCCACCGTCACGCTCGACAACGACGGCAAGCAGGACGCGCACGTCGAGGTCGAGATGGTGGTGACCGGCCCGGATGGCAAGCAGGTGGCCCGCCGCCGCGCGTCGGTGGACGTGCCGGTGCTGACGCAGGTGACCGCGCCGCTGCCCATGACGATACGCGATCCGATGCTGTGGTCGCTCGACCGGACCACGCTCTACCGCGTCACCACGACCGTGCGGCGCGACGGCAAGGTCGTGGACCGGCTTGCGCTCGATACTGGCTTTCGCACGCTGCGCTTCGACGCCGCGAAAGGCTTCTTCCTGAACGGCACGCACGTCAAGCTGCAGGGCGTGTGCCTGCATCAGGACCATGCCGGCGTCGGTGTCGCCGTGCCGAATGCGATCTGGGAATATCGCCTGCGCCGCCTGAAGGAGCTCGGCGTCAATGCGATCCGCTTTTCGCACAATGCGATCGCGTCCGAGGTGCTGGACATGGCCGACCGCATGGGCTTCCTGGTGATGGCGGAGAACCGCAATTTCAATCCGTCGCCGGATTACATGAAGCAGTTCGAGTGGATGCTCAAGCGCGACCGCCACCACCCGTCGATCATCCTGTGGTCGGTGTTCAACGAGGAGCCGGTGCAGGCCACGGAGGCCGGCTACGAAATGGCGCGGCGCATGGTGGCCGTTGCCAAGGCACTCGACGGGACGCGGCCAACCACTGCGGCCATGAGCAACGGTCTGCTGACGCCACTGAACGTGTCGCATGCGGTGGACGTGGTCGGTGCCAATTATCAGATTCCCGAGTACGACAAGTTCCATGCGGCCCGTCCCGACAAGCCTTTTACGAGTTCGGAAGATACGTCCGCATTCATGACACGCGGCGAATTCGCGACCGACAAGGCGCGTCATATCGAAACCAGCTACGACACCGAGGCGCCGGCCTGGGGCAATACCCATCGCGATGCCTGGCAAGCGATCGGCACGCGTGATTTCGTCGCCGGCGGCTTCGTCTGGACGGGCTTCGACTATCACGGCGAGTCCTGGCCCTACGCATCGTGGCCCTCGGTCAGTTCGTTCTTCGGCATCATGGACTTGAACGGTTTTCCGAAGACGGCGTACTACATGCACCAGGTCCAGTGGATCAAGGATCGTCCGCTCGTCTACATCGCGCCGCACTGGAACTGGGCCGGCAAGGAGGGCCAGCCGATTGTCGTCAGGGTGATGTCCAACGCCGAACGCGTCAAGCTCCTGCTGAACGGTCAGGAAATCGGCGAGCAGAAGGTCGACCATTACCGGATGAACGACTTCAAGGTCGCTTATGCGCCAGGCGCGCTGGAAGCAATCGCCTACACGGGCGGCAAGGAAGTCGCGCGCGCGCGGGTCGAGACCACCGGCCCGGCCGTCGCGCTGGAATTGGTGCCGGATCGGGCCGCCCTCGATGGCGACGGGCGCGACGCCATGCCGATCACCGTCCGCGCGCTCGATGCACAGGGCAGGGCGGTTCCGCTCGCGCAGGACGAAGTGCGGTTTGCCATCGCTGGCGCCGGCCAGTCGATTGGCAATGGCAATGGCGATCCGAATTCACACGAAGACGAGAAAGGCAGTACGCGCAAACTGTTCAACGGCCTGGCCCAGTTGCTCGTGCAGAGCAACTGGAACAGTAGCGGTTCGATCGAAGTCGACGCCAGCGCTTCCGGGTTGCGGGCCGCGCACCTGACGATTCCGGTCAGGGCCGTCGCGCCGGTCGCGTACGTGCCTGCGGCGGCCCCGCCGGTCGACGACAAGCCGTAGCGCTGGATTGCGCAATTCGACGGCAGTTGCCCGGATGACCGCGCCGCTGCCGGCGCCTTGCTGGCGCCGCCTCACGAGGGATGCAGTGTCGCCCGTGGTAACGAGGCGGCTCGGCAAGGCGCGCAGTGCCACCTGTTGATAATTGGAATAAAAAAAGGGAGCATTTCCGCTCCCCAGTCCATCAGTAGTGATAGCGGCAGGAGATGATCGCCAACTCGTTCTCGCGCACTTCGTAGACGAGACGGTTTGCTTCATCGATCCTGCGCGACCGGAAGCCGCTCAGGCTGTATCGCAAGGCCTCCGGCTTGCCGATTCCCTCGAAAGGGCGTCTCTATGCATCCTTGATCAGGTCATCGATGCGTTTGAGCGCCTTTTTATCTTGCGTTTGCCAGTCAACGTAGGTTTCCCAAGACTCAGGGGTGAACGTCAGGTCGAGCATGCTGCTGATCCTCAGCTTCAGGGGTTTCCATTAACTCCCGATGCTGCGCTTGACCGGAACGTGCCTGGGCAATGAATTGGGCCAAGCGAGCCGCGTTGGCAGGCGAGCTCAACAGGTGCGCAGTCTCCATGAGGCTGCTGTCGTAATCGAAGGACATAACGACCGCATCAGGTGCATCGCGGCGCGAGATGACGGTGACGTCAGCATCGTCAACCACTTGGTCGATAACAGTCCGCAGACTGTTGCGCGCATCGGAAAAGTTGACGATTCGCATTTCTTTACGCCGCTTGGCCGGATTGATTATTATTTTTATACAATACTGTAGAGAGACACATTGTTGCTTTTGTAGTCTCGTGCGGTCACCCGTCAACCAGCCCGAATCTGTCGCGTTTGTACTAGAAACATCGCAGCCCCGTTGGCATGCTCCCGATCTGCCCGTATGCTGGGCAGCATCGCAGATCCCCAAGCCCATCATCCCCATGCCCACGGCGCCGCCCATCCGACCCCACCACCGCGAACTCGCCCCCCCGGCCGCACTGCAAAGCGCCATCAAGTGCTTCTGGTACGACCGCCGGGATGCGGGCACGTTGAGCCAGCCGTTCGAGGTCCTGCCCGACGGCTACGCCGAAATCATTTTTCACTTCGGCGACACGTGCGGCCTTCCCGGCATCGGATGCGTCCAGCAACTGCCGTCGCCTTTCCTGATGGGCTTACTGAACCAGCCCGTGACGCTGGACGTCCGCGGCCGGTTCGACATCGTCGGCATCCGCTGCTATCCGTGGGCCGTGTTCGACCTGCTCGGCCTCGCGCCGGGGACCGCGGGCGTGCGCGTGTTCGCGCATCCCATCGCCAGCCTGCACGCGACGCTCGCGCGGTGCATCCAGGCTGGGCGCATCGACGAAGCGCTGGCCCACGTCGAACGCTGCTTCATGCAGGCGCGCGCACCCGTCGACGCCATGCTGGCCCGCGCGGGCGCGGCGATGCGGGAAGCGAACGGCACGCTGGCCGTCAGCGAAGTCGCCGCGGCCGCGCATGCGACCGTGCGTACGCTGGAGCGCAAGTTCAAGCAGTCGTCCGGCCATACGGTCAAGGAGGTGTCCGGCCTGATGCGCTTCGAGCAGGTGCGCAACGCGTTGTTCCATCGGCCGCAGGCCAGCATTGCCGGCCTGGCGCAGGCGCTGGGGTATGTCGACCAGTCGCACTTGAGCCGCGAATTCAAGCGCTACAGCGGCACGACGCCCGCGGCGTTCGCGCGCAGGCAGCCGCGCGGCGATTTTGGCGGGTTTGTACAAGCCTGACGACAAGGGCGCCGGTATCGTTCCCGGATGACCTCTACATCACCCCATTACGACGTGATCATCGCCGGCGCAGGTCCCGTCGGCCTGTTCCTCGCCTGCGAACTGGCGCTCGCACGCTGCACCGTACTGGTGCTGGAAAAAGCCGCCGATCCCGATTCGCCGTTGAAGCGCCTGCCGTTCGGGATGCGCGGGCTGTCGTCGCCCAGCATCGAAGCGCTGTACCGCCGCGGCCTGCTGGACGAACTGCAGGTGCCCAAAAAACTCGAGCATCCCTTCGTCAGCGCGACCGGCACGCAAGTCCGGCGCCAGGCGGGGCACTTCGCCGGCATTCCGTTTCATCGCGCGGACGTCGACGTGTCGCAATGGCCGTGGCACCTGCCCGGCGCGACGCCGACCAATCTGCTGGCCGAGATGGCGGAACTGGAAGCCGTGCTGGCCCGCCGCGCGCACGCGCTGGGCGTCCAGATCCGGCGCGGCCTTGCCGTGACAAAGGTCGATCAAGCGGCGGACGACGTGACCGTGCATGCGGGCGGGCAGGCTTTCACGGGCCGCTGGCTCGTGGGCTGCGACGGCGCGCGCAGTGCCGTGCGCAAGGCCGGCAGCTTCGAATTCGCGGGCACGGAGCCCGAATTCACGGGTTATACGGTCAAGGCCGATCTCGTCGATCCGGCGCAGATCAAGATAGGCCGCACCATGACGCCCGCCGGCATGGTCATCCAGTTCCAGCCGGGGCATCTGGCGCTCGGCGATTTCGACGGCGGGGCCGCCCACGACGCCGGCCGGCCCATCACGCGCGAGCACGTGCAGGCGGCGCTGCGTCGCGTCTCCGGCACCGATGCGACGATCGCCGCGCTGCATCTCGCCACCACGTGGACCGATCGCGCGCGCCAGGCCACCGCCTATCGCGACGGGCGGATCCTGCTGGCCGGGGACGCCGCGCACATCCATTCGCCGCTGGGCGGGCAGGGACTGAATCTCGGGCTGGGCGATGCGATGAACCTGGGCTGGAAGCTCGCCGCGACCGTCCACGGCACCGCACCGGCCGGCCTGCTCGACACCTATCACGCGGAGCGGCACCCGATCGGCGCGCGGGTGCTGGACTGGTCGCGCGCGCAGGTGGCGATCATGCGGCCGGAACCCGCGGCCCGCGCGTTGAATGCGGTCATCCGCGACCTGATGGACACGCGCGACGGCGCCACGTATGTGGCGGGCAGGGTGTGGGGCATCGACATGCGCTACGACCTCGGCGGCGATCATCCGCTGGCCGGCCGCAGCGTACCCGACTTCGTGTTCGACGATGGGACGACGATGGGCACGACGATGAGCACGGCCATGCGCGACGGCCGGGCCATCCTGCTCGATGTCGGCGCGGACGCGGCGCTGGCGGCCTTTGCGCGGCGCTATGGCGGCCGGATGACGTATGTGTCGGGTGCCGTCCGCGACGCGCTCGGTGCGAGCGCATTGCTGGTCCGGCCCGACGGCATCGTCGCCTGGGCCTGCGGCGGCCCGCCCGATCGCACCGGACTGGCGCAGGCGGCCGCGCGCTGGTTCGGTGGCGCGGATGCCGCGGATGGCGCGGATGCCGTGGAGCATGCTGCACTGCGATGAGGCGCGCGGCGTCACCGTAATCCGCACGCGCCCTGCATCAGGCTACAATAGGGCCCATGAAAAACTGGATCAGCCGCCTCCGGGGCGGCGCCGACAACCCGGCCTCCGCGCCGCCCGTCCCTGCGGCCGCGGGGGATGACGAACAGCCCGGCGGCGTCGCCGCCGAGATCGAAGCCACGTACTACCGCTGGCTGACGGCATCCGCCGGCTACGATGCCCCGGCCGACGTCGAAACCGCGATCCTCGACCAGGTCCGCGCGCTGGCGCGCGACCCGGCCAGCGCGGCCGAGCTGGTGCCGCGCGTGCCCGAAGTGATCCCGCAACTGCTGCGCAGCCTGCAGGACGAGGCGTCGAACGCCGAGCTGGCGCGCCAGGTCGCGCAGGACGTCGTCCTCGTCGCGGAAGTGATCCGCGAGGCGAACAGCGCCTATTACCGGCCGATGTCGCCCGTGAAGACGGTCGAGGCGGCCCTCATGATGCTGGGCCAGAACGGCTTGCGCATGCTGCTCGCGCGCATCGCGTTCCGCCCGATCATCAAGCTGCAGGCGACCGGCTTCACGCGCCTGGCCGCGCCGCTGGTCTGGAACCAGTCGGAGAAATGCGCGCTGGCCGCCAGCCTCATGGCGCCGGGCCTCACGGCCGGGGCGTTCGAAGCCTACCTGGCCGGCCTGATGCAGAATCTCGGCGTCGTCGTCGGCTTCCGCCTGGCCGACCGCGTCTGCGAAGACGGCAAGGTGCCCGGCTCCAGCGACTTCGGCCTGCAATTGCTGGCCGAGGGCCGCAACCTGTCGGCGGCCATCGCGCAGCACTGGGACTTCCCGCAGCCGGTCGCCGATGCCATCGCGCACGCGGGCGCTCCGGACGACGGGAACCTGGCCCAGGCGCTCGCGCTGGGCGACCGTATTTCCAAGCTGCGGCTCCTGATCGACGCCAACGTGGTCGACGAGGACGACGACTTCGTCACCGAGGGCCTCGACAATTTCCAGCGCCGCTGTCTCGGCAAGCTGAGCACCGTCGAAAGCTGATCCGCAACATAGATTCGTGTTGCACGCATCGTTGCGCCACACCCGTGTTGCCACGCCTGGGTTTCCGTGTAATTATGATTTTCGGACAGGAAACTTTTATCTGGGTAATACTCAAGCGTGGAGGTGGAACGATGATCCGCAAGACGAAAGTTGCATCGCTGATATTGACGCTGGCGCTACTGCCCTGGTGCGGCGGCCAGGCCGTGGCCGGACCGCTGGACGAGGCGAAGGCCAAGGCCCACCTCGACGCTGTGGCCGCCGGCGACCTGGAAGCGCTGATGCGCGACTATGCCGACGACGCCTACATGGAGTGGGTCGGCGGGCCGCTCGACGGCCGCTACCGGGGCAAGGCCGAGATCCGCGCCGTCTGGCAGAAATTCATCGCGGTCAATGGCGGCCAGCCGCGTCCGGCGACGTTCGGCAAGCTGAAGGCATTCTCCAACCCGCACGGCACGTCGGTCGAGGCCGGGGCCGGCTATGGCGGGAAGCTGCCGATGAAAGTCTGGCACGCGCTGACCTACCGCGACGGCGACCTGACCACCGAAGTCTGGCAGATCGCCCCGGCGCTGCAGATCGAGCCGTGATGCGTGCGTCGCTGCTCGTGCTGGCGGCGGCGCTGTGCGGTGGCGCGGCCGGCGCCGCGCCCGTCGAGGTGCTCGTGCGCACGCCTGCGGGCGCGCCGCTGGCCGACGCCGCCGTGCTCGTCGAGCCGCTCGCGGGCACGGCCGTGCGCCCGCGCGGGCGCGCGCCCGCCACGCACGTGGCCATCGAGCAGCGCGGCCGCGAATTCATCCCGTGGATGACCGTCGTGCAGACCGGCACCAGCGTCGACTTCCCCAACAACGACACGGTCCGCCATCACGTGTACTCGTTCTCCGAACCCAAGCGTTTCGAGATCAAGCTGTACGCGGGCAAGCCGGGCCAGCCCATCGTGTTCGACAAGCCGGGCCAGGTCGACATCGGCTGCAATATCCACGACTGGATGGAGGCGCACGTGCTCGTCGTCGACACGCCGTACTTCGCCCGCACGGGCGCGGACGGCCGCGCCACCATCGCCGCCGTCCCGGCGGGGCGCTACCGCCTGCGCCTGTGGCATCCGCTGCAGAAGGCGCAGGCCGCGCCGGACGACATCGAGATCGGCGACGCGCCGGTGCGCCAGACGCTCGTGCTGGACGCGCGCCCGCGCGAGCCGAAGCCGCACACCGAGGACGACACGGACCACTACTGACATGTCATCGAGATCGCTGCGGCACCGGATCGCCATCGTCTTCGTCGGCCTGCTGGTGCTGGTCATGGGGTTCGTGCTGGCGCTCGTCCACAGCAGCAGCGCGCGCATCGTCGAACGCGAGACGCAGCGCGAGCTGGCCGTCGGCGCCAAGGTGTTCCAGCGCCTGCTTGAACAGAACCAGCGCCAGCTCGAGACGGCGGCCAGCGTGCTGTCCGCCGACTTCGCGTTCCGCGAGGCGATCGCCACGCAGGACCAGCCGACCGTGCGCTCCGTGATCCGCAACCACGGCCAGCGCATCCACGCTGACGTCATGATGGTCACCGGCACCGACGGCAGGA
Organism: Massilia luteola; assembly: GCF_034420155.1. NCBI lineage: Bacteria > Pseudomonadati > Pseudomonadota > Betaproteobacteria > Burkholderiales > Oxalobacteraceae > Massilia > Massilia luteola. Next base: position 123,919 of record NZ_JAXOFN010000018.1, on the reverse strand, counting down.
TGATCGCCGCCACGCAGAGCACCTTTGCCGCCGGCGACCCGTTCCCGTTTCCCGACCTGCTCGCGGCGGCCGAAGCCGCGGGTCGCAGTGCCGGTTTCCGCCAGATGCGCAACGGCCAGCTGTACCAGGTGGTGCTCGTGCCGATCATGGCGCCCACGCGCATCGCCTGGGTGGCGATGGGCTTCCACGTGGACGACCGCTGGGCGCACGAGATGGCCGGCGTGACCGGGCTCGGTGTGCAGATCGTGCGCGCGGGCGTGCCCGGCCTGCTCGCGTCGTCCGGCGCCGCGGCAACCGATGCCGGCGGCGCGCGCAACGCATCGGTCGGCGTGCCGCTGGACGGCGGCCTGCAGGCCGTGCTGCAGCTGCCGGTCGCGCAGGTGCAGGCGCCGTTCAGCCAGTTGCAGGGACGGCTGCTGGGTGTGATCGCCGCGGCCGTGCTGGTGTTCGCGCTGGGCAGCGTGATGCTGGCCGGCCGCATCGTCCGGCCCCTGAACGATTTATCCGCCGCGGCGCGCCGCATCGCACTGGGCGATTACGCGCAGCCGCTGCCGCCGGCGCAGGGCGACGAGATCGGCCAGCTGGCCGGCAGCTTCGAACAGATGCGCACCGGGATCGCGAGCCGCGAGGAACGCATCGTGCGGCTCGCGTATGTCGACGCATTGACGGACCTGCCGAACCGCACGCGCTTCCTGGAAGCCTTCGGCCGCCTCACGCCGGGCGGGGGCGGCGCCGTGATCGTCGTGAACATCGACCGCTTCGCTCTCATCAACAATGCGCTGGGCCACCTCGTCGGCGACCGCCTGCTGCGCGCCGTGGCCGGCCAGCTGCGGCCGCTGGTGCCGGCCGGCGGCATGCTGGCGCGCCTGTGGGGCGACCAGTTCGCGTTCCTGCTGGAGGGCGCCGACCTGGATGCGGCGCGGCGCTTCGTCGACGGCGTGCTGGCCGCATTGCGCGACCCCGTCACGCTGGACGGCCAGCGCCTCGACATCGAGGCCGGCGTGGGCATCGCACTGTATCCGGACGACGGCCTCGATGCCGCCACGCTCCTGCGGCGCGCCGAGCTGGCGCTGGCCGCGGCCAAGCGCCGCCATTCCGGCGTCGCGTTCGCGTCCGAGACGGGCGCCGAGCCCGCGCACGAGCAGTTGTCCCTCATCGGCGACATGCGGCGCGCGCTTCTCGCCGGCGAATTCACGCTCGCTTACCAGCCCAAGCTGGCCCTGGGCAGCGGGCGCATCGTGGCCGTGGAGGCGCTGCTGCGCTGGCAGCATCCGGAGCGCGGCAGCATCGCGCCGGCGCGCTTCATCCCGTTCGCCGAGCAGACGGGTTTCATCCGCGAGATCACGCCGTGGGTGCTGGAGACGGCCGTGCGCCAGGCCGCCGTCTGGCATGCGGCGGGGCTGGACATCGCGGTGTCGGCGAACCTGTCGACGCTGGACCTGCTCGATCCGCACCTGGGCCGGCGCGTGCGCGACCTGCTGGAGACGTATGCCGTGCCGGCGCGCCGCCTGTGCCTGGAAATCACCGAGAGCGCGCTGATGGACGACCCGGCGCAGGCGCAGGCGCACCTGGACGAACTGGCGGCCCTCGGCATCAAGCTGTCGATCGACGACTACGGCGTCGGCCAGGCGTCGCTGGCCTATCTGAAAAGCCTGCCCGTCGACGAACTGAAACTCGACCGCAGCTTCGTCACGGCGATCACGGAATCGCCGCGCAACGCGGCCATCGTCGAATCGACCATCATGCTCAGCCACGCGCTCGGCCTCACCGTCGTCGCCGAGGGCGTGGAGACGCCGGCCGAGCTGCGCTGGCTGCGCGAGCACGGCTGCGACATCGCGCAGGGTTACTGCATCGCGCGCCCGATGACGGCCGCGCAGTTGCAGGGCTGGCTGGCCGAGTTCGCGGCCAGGACGACGGCCTGAATCCGGTCAGGCGAGGAAGTCGAACGCCGACGCCGGCCGCCCCTGGCTCATCATGCCGAACAGCGAGTTGGCGCCCGCGTTCGCATATTGCTGCACCAGGCTGCTCGCCTGCGCATTGACGGCCTGGGTCATCTGCGTCTTCTTGTCGGCGAGCGCGTCGCGGTCCTTCGTCACGGCGGTGGCCTGGTTCGCGAGCGTGCTTCCCGTCGCCAGCTGCTGCGCCAGACCGGCGCCGAGCCTGTCCGCGAGCCCCGTGCCGCCGTCGGCGAACACCTTCGCCACCCGGTCCGGCGCGGCGGCGATGGCCGCGTTCAGCTTCGTCTCGTCGACCGTCAGCTTGCCGTTCTTCGTGCCGACGCCGATGGCCGCCAGCGCGGCCGCATCGGCGCCGCCGACGAGCCGCGCGACCTGATCCTGGATCTGCGCCAGCAGGCGGTCGGAGGCGACGTCGCCCGACTTGAGGCCGGCCAGGCGCGCCGGCAGGCCGTTGACGGCGGCGGCGAAGGCCTTCACGTTGCGCGCGATGGCGTCGTTGTCGCCGGCGATCGTGACCGTGCCGGTGCCTGTCGCCTTGAGGTCGAGGGTGACGCCGGCGATGGCGCCCGTCAGCCGGTTGCCGGCGCTCGTGACAGCCTTGCCGTCGACGTTCACGACCGCGTCCTGCGCGGCGCTCGTCTGCGTGACCGTGCCGCGCGCGGGCGGCTGCCAGGCCAGCAGCGCCTGCAACGCCGGGTCGCCAGAGACCTGCACGCGCATCGCGTTCGCGGCGCCGGGCCGGCCGCTCAAGCTCAGGGCCACGCCCTTGTCGCCGGTCACCAGCTTCGCATCGATGCCGGCCGCCTTGAATGCGGCGGCGATGCCTTCCAGCGTGTTGTCGGGCGCGCCGATGCGGAGCGTTTTCGTGTCGCTTCCCGTCTGGATTTTGACGACGGTCGGCGTGCCGCTGCCGATGGCCGTGGTGGCGGAGGGCACCGTGACGGTCGACAGTTGCTGGCCCTGGGCCAGCTGCTTCACGTCGACCTTGTGCGTGCCGGCCGCGGCGCCGGCTGCCGTGATGCGCGCATCGACCGCCTTGCCGTCGACCTGCGTGGCCAGTTTCAGGCCGCTGGCCGCGACCGTGCCGGCGACCGACTTCACGTCGTCCAGCACGTTGGCGAGCCGGCCCAGCGTGGACAGGCGCGCGTCGTCGCGCCGGAGCTGCGCGTCGATGCCTTGCAGGCCGGTGCTGCGCGCGGTGAGCGATTTCACGGCGCTGCCGTACAGGTCGGACAGGCTCTTGCTGCCGGCCGTGGCCGCGGCCGTCGTCGTGGAGGGAATGGTCGTCATGCGTGTATTATCCGCGCAAACTTGTCATCTCATTCATTGAACACCGCCAGGATCAGGCGTCAATCCCGGCTTTCGCCCGCGCCGGCGCCTCGACGAAGCCGGCGACGGCGCCCACCACCTCGCCGGTCGCGTCGCGCAGGGGCACGGCGTTGATGACGACGTGCAGCCGTTCGTCGTCGGAGAAGCGTACCGTCAGCGTTTCGCCGCGGATTTCCTCGCCGGTGGTGGCGGCGCGCTGCAGCGGCAGCTGGTCGAGGGCCAGCAGCGTGGCGCCGGCATATACGGCGAATGCCCGTCCGCCCGGGGCGTCGGCCAGGGGATTCTCGCCATGGCGCAGGCGCAGCAGGCGTTCGGCGACGGGATTGGCCTTGACGCGCCGGCATTCGCGGTCGCTGGCGAGGAACAGCGCGGCGGGCGCCGCCTGCATCAGGCCTTCCAGCTCGCTCGTGCGGCGCTGCTCGCGCCGTTGGCTGTCCTGCAGGGCGCCCGCCAGGCGCCGCTGTTCGGTGATCTCTTCGACGATGACCGTCACACCCAGCAGCGTCCCGGCGCCGTCGAATATCGGGTGGAGGCTTTCGCGCCAGACGCGGCGATGGTGCGGCTGGGCCGGCGTGGCGCCGTCGAACACGGAACCGACGATGGGCTCTCCCGACGCCATGACCTGGCGGATGCGGATGTCGGCGGCCGGCGCGATTTCGGGAATGACGTCGTGGATCGACTTGCCGATGTGGTCTTCGGCCGGCAGCCCGTTGATGTCGGCCAGCAGGCGGTTGATGCGCACGTAGCGCAGCTCGAGGTCCAGCACGGCCAGCCCGACCGGCACCTGGGCGAGCGCGGCGTCGAGGGTCTGCATGGCGCGGCGCATGTCCATGTTTTCGCGCCCGGCGTCCGCCAGGCGTTGCTGCTGCCGGGCCAGGACAACGGCGATGACCGCTGCGAGAGGCATCAGCAGCAACAGGAGCTCTGCACTTACAACGGGCACGGCAATCCTCCGAACACATGGGCCGATGATTCTCGAAAATATCATTTTCTTTACGAAATCATCAATATGCGTGTGCGGGATCGCGGCTGTGAACGTGGGAACCCGGTGCGCTAACGTGCAAATGTGTGGCTGCGCAACATCAACCGTGTGACATGCGCCGCCCATGACGCCGATCCTGCGACCGTAATTTTACGTATATCAAAGACTTGTCGGATCAATAATAACCGGCAGCCGGACGGCTCGCGGCGATCCTCGCCGGTTCAACAGAAAGAGGCGGCATGTCATTCATCATCGTTCGCTCGTCGCCGACGCGCAGGCGGGGGCCAGGTTTTCGTGTGCCGGGGCAGTGCCGACGAACTTGGATTCCCGCTTGCGCGCGAACGACGGCTGCCTGCCCGCACGAAACTGAACAGCTAGCGACGATGATTGGCGCCCGCGTTTGTACGTCTAAGAAAGGCCTCGTTCACGCCGGCAGGCAGGCATATTCCGCATCCTGCATCGCATAGCGGGCGAACAAGAAGTCGCGGATCGACGACACGTATCCGTCCGACCAGCCGAGGACGACGAAATAATCCGGCCGCCCTGGGGCGCCTCCCGGCTGCCGGATCAGCACCGCCGGCAACCCTTCCACGACGCCCGGCCATGCCGTCCAACCCGTTGACTGGCCATAGCGCGTGAAGTACTGGCCCACGCCTGCGCCCTGCAGCCGCAGCCGGTTCACGAGGTCGAGCCGCACGTCGGCCGCCAGCGTCTCGCGCAGGGCGTCGAAGTCGCGCGCGTTGAACAGGTCGACGTAGCGCTGCAGCAGCTGCCTTTCCGCGTCCGGCAGGGCGGCGTGCGTGCCGGCGCCGGTCCCGTGTCCGGCCAGTTCGCGCAGGCGCCCGCGCCCGCGCTGCAGGGCCGATTTCACCGCGGGCACGGTCGTGTCGAGGATGGCGCTGACCTCGTCGGCGGAGTAGTCCAGCACGTCGAACAGGATGACCGCGCTGCGCTGCGCCGGGGGCAGGCGCATGAACGCCGGCAGGCTGGCCGACGTCGCTTCGCGGCGCGCCTGCTCGTCGTGCGCGTCGGCGATCGTGTCCACCTCGTCCTCGTCGCGTGCGGCGGGCGCGCGGGCCCTGCGCCGCAACAGGTCGAGCGCCAGGTTGTGCGCGATGCGGAACAGCCAGCCCTCCGGATTGTCGATGGGACGGTCCGGTGCCGGCGATTCCAGCGCGCGCACGAGCGCATCCTGGACGATGTCCTCGGCGTCGAGCACGGATGCGACCATGCGCGTGCAATAGCGGTGCAGCCGGGGACGCAGGCGCTCCAGGTCGACCGACTGGATGGACGATGGCGCGGCCGGGGTCATGCGGCGGCGACGGTCGCTGCGGCGTCGCAGGTGATGGCATCCATCTGCGCGATGGCCTTCACGCGGTCGAAATAGGCCGGCATCTCGGCATGCTGGCGCATCGCCGCGATGTCGTCGGCGCCGCGCCATTGGCCGTAGATGACGACGCGGCGGTTGTCGCGGGCGATGTGCAGCGTGGACGATACGAAGCCGGGGACTTTCGAAATCCACGCCTCCGTGCCTTGCCGCAGCAGGGTCACGAGGCGGTCGAGGTTTTCCGGCGCGACGGTGAAGATGTTGATCAGGGTGGTGGTCATATCGGTTCTCCATGAACCCGGACAGGAGGGTTCGCATCCGCATAGACGTCGGCGGATGGCGAAACGAATCGGTCCCGCGAAAAAAATTGATGGCCGGTGCGCGTCAGCATGGCGTGACGACCCGCACGACCGTCTCGCACCAGTCGCGGAACCCCATGCGCAGATAGAGGTCGTGGGCGCGCCGGTTGGCGCTCATCACGTGCAGGAACGGCGTGTTCGCGCGCGCCAGCTGGCGCATGACGAGCTTTTGCATCAGGCGTTGCGCGTAGCCGCGGCCCTGGTGGTCGGGATGCGTGCAGACGCCGCTGATCTCGCGCAGGTCGTCCGCCGCCATGCGCTCGCCGGCCATCGCGACGAGGCGGCCGTCCTCGACACAACCGAAGTACTCGCCCAGTTCGATGGTGCGCGGGCCGAACGGGCCGGGGCGCGTCAGCTGGGCCAGCGCCATGGCCTGGTCGACGTGGGCGGGGCCCAGCGGCAGGGCGTCCGGGGCCGGGTCGTGCGCCGGGCCCGCGCGGCCGTCCCACACGAGACGGAACATGGTGGCCTCCGCCGTGATGCGCCAGCCGTCCGGCTCCGGGCCGGACCAGGCGTCGCAATACAACTGTTCGCCGGGCGCGCAGAACGGACGTAGCGCGGCGAAGTCGGGCGCATGTGGATCGGGAAAGCCGACGATGGGCGAAAAGCCCGGCGCGTAGCGGCGCGCGCGGTCGGTGCCGGTGGCGAGGTGGCGGTGGGGGCCGTCGAGGCAGTTCCAGAAGACGTTGTCGAGCGGGTGTGCCATGGTCGTCGAAAGCCGTAAAACGTCACTCTAGCATGGCGCGGCGGCGTTCACGCGGGCAGCCGCAGCACCCAGTCGAGCAGGGGCCGGGCCGCGTCTTCCCAGCGCGGATCGAGCATCAGCGCGTGCGCCAGCCGCGGCACGAGGTGCGGCGTGGCGCCGTAATAGGTGGCGGTGCCGCGCACGGCGTCGGGACGGATGAAGCGGTCGTCCAGGCCGCCCAGCACGAACATCGGCGGCGACTGCCAGGGCATCGGCGCGAACGGCCGCCAGCCCTGCAGTTCGATGCCGACGTGGCGCGACTCGCCCTGCACGCGGGCGGCGAACCGGGCATAGTCGGCGTCGGGGAGGTCGTCGGAAAACAGGTGGCGGCGCATGGCGTCGGGGTCGAGCGACTGCGCGTCGGCGAAGCTCAGGCGCGCCAGTTGCTGGAACAGGTCGGGCGACGACAGCATCATCTGCCACGCCGAATAGGCGAGGCCCCACGGCGGGACGGACGCGAGCAGCGCGACCCCGGCCGCGTGGCCGCCGCTGCGCACCCAGTCCTGCACGACGGCGCCGCCGAGCGAGTGGCCGACGACGACCAGCGGTCCGCCGTCCAGTTGCGCGACGGCGCGGCGCAGGTCGTCCGTGTAGTCGGCCAGGCGCCAGTCGTTCAGGCGTTCGCGGCCGCCGCTGCCGCCGTGGCCGCGCAGGCTGAGCGCGTGCACGTCGAAGCCGGCGTCGGCGAACCAGGGCATGACGTGTTCTTCCCACACCCAGGCGCCCACGCAGATGCCGTGCACCAGCAGCAGGCGCGGGCTGTCCGGACGAGGCCGGGCCGGACGGCGCGTGATCAGTTCCAGTTCCATGCATGCGTCAAGAGTGGCTCTCGACTGTATGGTAGCGCAATCGTGGCGCGGACCACGCATGGTTACAACGTTTCGCAAACCATGTCGTAGTCAAAGCGGCGCCATGTGGATATACTGAAAAAATTCTTGCAGGCAATAAACCAGACCATTTGCCGCTCGTTGTCATATCGAACCCGCAATCCTGTCATGCATCGACAAATAAATAGAATCGACGCCATCCATACCGGGCGGACCCAGGGCTTTACGCTGATCGAACTGATTGTCGTGATCGTCATCCTCGGCGTGTTATCGGCGGTGGCCTTGCCGAAATTCGTGGACCTCGGGTCGTCGGCCCGCGTTTCCTCGCTTCAGGCGCTGGCCGGATCCGTCAAAACGGGCATCGGCATGGTCAAGTCTCTGACTGCGATACGCGGGGCGGGCACGCCGGCCGGTGTTGTCGACCTGACGTTTGTCAGCATGGACTCCGCAACCCAGTTACGGGTCTGGAACGGCTACCCCGACCGGTGGTGCGACGGCATCGGCGCGGTCCTGCAAAGCATGACCGTCCCGAGTGGCGGCTGCTATCTCTCGGCAGCGGGCATCGAAGTCGACGGCTTTACGTTTTACGGTTTCGGGAACAACAAACTGCCCAACGGCGATGCCGGATGGCGAATCGAGAGCGCGCCGACGCCCACGCAATGCTCGGTTCAGTACACGTATAACGGCACGGGCGTTCCCGTCCTCAAGGTCAATACCGGCGGATGCTGAGGGAATCCGGGCCGCCGCCGGCTGTTGCGCCGCGCCGAACGGACTTTTCCATTTCTCCGCATTTATCCTCGGGGCGCGAATGGCCACAATGCATGGGACGGCGACACCCGTCGCCGCCCATTCATGACGAGGACCATCCATGCCATTCGCAAATTTCAAATTCCCCGAAGGCGTCGTCGACGCCGCCCGCAAGGAAGAGATCATCCACCGCACGACGGCCATGTTCGTCGAGTATTTCGGCGAGCAGGTGCGGCCCTACACCATGGTGCTGGTGGAGGAGGTCGCCGACGGCGGCTGGGGCCGGGCGGACGAGACGTTGACGCTTGCCAAGATGGGATTGGCCACCGCCGCCGCTTGATTGCGCATGCAATGCAAACGGCGCGCCGCGGTGCCGTGCTTTTCGGTAGCATGGAATCAACTACCACTTGGTCCTGCTTCGATGGCGACCCAACCCTCATCCGTCGCGTCCTGCGTCGACGACGTGCTCATCACGGCGGAGCTGGAGCGGCGCCCGCGCCGGGCGCCGGATCACGCGGCCGAGAACCGCGCGATGGCCGCGCTCGCCAGGCAACTGGCCGCCGATCCGCACGGCGTGCCACAGAAACTGGCCGAGCTGGTGCTTGAGCTGTGCGACGCCGACTCGGCCGGCATCAGCCTGCTGGAGGAGCTGGATGGACAGCGGGTGTTCCGCTGGCATGCGGCGGCCGGGCTGTTCGCGGAGCACCTGGGCGGCACCATCGCGTTCGACCGCAGCCCGTGCGGCGTCGTAGTCGACCGCAATCAAATCATGCTGATGCGGTACGGCGAGCGCTGCTTCGAGGCAATGGTGGGCTTCGACCCGCCCCTGATCGAAAGCCTGCTCGCGCCATGGGCGGCCGAGGGCCGCGCACTGGGGACCGTGTGGGTGATCAGCCACCGCGAGGAGCGCCAGTTCGACGCGGAGGACGCGCGCGTGCTGCGCAACCTGGCCGATTTCGCGGCCGCGGCGTACCAGGCCATCGTCGCGTTCGAAGAGACGGCCGAGAGCCGGCGCGACCTCGTGCGCGCGGCCGAGGAACGCACGCGCGTGCTGGCGGGGCACAACCGCATGCTCGAACACGAGATCGCCCAGCGGCGCCAGGCCGACGACGCGTTGCGCGCCAGCGAGCAGCGCTACCGCGACCTGCTCGGCGCGATTCCCGCCGGCGTCGTCGCGTGCGACGCGGCGGGCACCGTCGTGTTCCACAACGCGTGCGCCGACCGGCTGTGCGGCGGGCCGCCCGGCGAGACGCCGGCCTGCTGGGGGCCGGCGGCGTGCGCCGTGAACGGCCACCGGCTGGCCAATTTCACGACGCCGCTGCAAGACGTGCTGGCCGGGGGCGAGGCCGTCGTCGACCGCGAACTGTCCATCGAGCGGCCGGACGGCAGCCGCATCGACGTCCTGCTGAACATCACGCCGCTGCGCGACCACGCGGGCGCGCTCGGCGGCGCCGTCAACATCGTGCAGGACATCACGGCGCGCAAGCGCGTCGAGGAAGAACTGCGGGCGTCGGAACTGCGCTTCCGCACGCTGGCGAGCACGGTGCCCGTGCTGATCTGGCAGAACGACGACCAGGCCCGCAACGTGTTCGTCAACCAGTACTACCTCGACTTTTCCGGCAGGGCGTTCGAGGACCTGATGGGCGTGGGCTGGCACGCGCTGGTGCATCCGGACGACGCGCCGGCCTACATCGCCGACTACATGGATGCGGTGCGCACGCGCCGGCCCTGGCGCAACCTCGACCGCCTGCTGCGTCACGACGGCCAGTGGCGCTGGTTCGACAATTACGCGCAGCCGCTGTTCGCGCCGGACGGCAGCTACGCGGGCCACGTGGGGGCCTCGCTCGACATCACGGACGCCGTGCTGGCCGAACAGGCGCTCAAGGAGACCGACCGCCGCAAGGACGAATTCCTGGCCGTGCTGGCGCACGAACTGCGCAACCCGCTCGCGCCGATCAGCAACGCCGTGCACCTGCTGCGCCATCCGGACGGACGGCGCCGCGCCGACCGGCTGGTCGAGATGCTGGGACGGCAGGTGCGCCAGATGATCAAGCTCGTCGACGACCTGCTGGAGATCGCTCGCATCACCCGCGACAAGATCGAACTGCATCCGCAGCCGCTGCTGCTGGCCGACGTCGTGCACGGCGCCGTCGAGACGAGCCGGCCCCTCATCGACCAGAACCGCCACCAGCTGGACGTGCGCCTGCCCGACGAGCCGCTCACGCTGTACGCCGACAGCGTGCGCCTCACGCAGGTCCTCGCCAACCTGCTGAACAACGCGGCCAAGTACACGGACATGGGCGGCCGCATCGAGCTGGCCGCGCGCCGCGTCGGCGCCGAGGTCGAGATCGCGGTGCGCGACAACGGCATCGGCATCCCGCCCGGCCACCTGCCCGACGTGTTCGACATGTTCACGCAGGCGCACCGGGCGGCCGGGCGCGGGCAGGGCGGGCTTGGGATCGGCCTCGCGATGGTGCGCGGCCTCGTGCAGATGCATGGGGGGACCGTCGAGGCGAAGAGCGCCGGCGCGGGACACGGCAGCGAATTCGTCGTGCGCCTGCCGCTGGCGGACGCGCACGACGCGGCCGACGACGGCGCGGCGGCGGCCGGCACGGCGCCGCTGGCCGGGCAGCGCATCCTCGTCGTCGACGACAACCAGGACGCGGCCGACACGCTCGCCATGCTGCTCGAAGCGGACGGCGCCCGGGCGCGCGCCGTGTACGACGGCGCGGCGGCGCTGGCGGCGCTGCCCGGCCTGCGTCCGCACACGGTCCTGCTGGACCTGGGCATGCCGGACATGGATGGCTTCGACGTGGCGCGCCGGATCCGCGCCGATCCCGCCTGGTCCGGCGTGCGCATCGTCGCGCTGACCGGGTGGGGACAGGAGCGCGACCGCGAACGCACGCGCGGGGCCGGGTTCGATTTCCATCTGACGAAACCGGTCGACCTGGCCATGCTGCACGCGTGGCTGGGCACGTCCCGCGCCCACGAGGCGTTACCCGGGACGTAGCCGGAACGCCTTGCGGTACGCCGCCGGCGACGTCTGCAGCGCGGTGCGGAAGTGCTGGCGCAGCGACAGCGCGGAGCCGAAGCCCGCTTCCTGCGCCACGACTTCGACGGCGGCATCGCCCGTCTCCAGCATCCAGCGCGCGTGCGCCAGCCGCTGGGCCAGCAGCCATTGCTTGAACGACGTGCCCGTCGCCAGGCGGAAGTGGCGCGTGAAGTTACGCCGGCTCATGGCGGCGCGCCGCGCCAGGCCGTCGATGGCGTGGTCTTCCCCGAGGTGCCGCGTCACCCAGTCCAGCACCGCGGACAGCCGGCCGTCCGTGCCCGACACGGGCAGCGGGCGCTCGATGAACTGGGCCTGGCCGCCTTGCCGGTGCGGCGCCACCACGAGCATGCGTGCCACGTGGTTCGCGGCGTCGGCGCCGCACAGCCGGCGCAGCAGGTGCAGGCAGCAGTCGATGCCGGCGGCCACGCCGGCCGACGTCAGCACGTCGCCGTCGTCCACGTACAGCACGTCCGGATCGACTTTCACGCGCGGATGGCGGCGCGCCAGTTCGGGCGCCACGGCCCAGTGGGTGGCGGCGGTGCGGCCGTCCAGCAGGCCGGCTTCGGCCACCGGAAAGGCGCCCAGGCACAGCGCCACGATGCAGGCGCCGCGTCCGTGCGCCGCGCGCAGGGCGTCCAGCAGCGCGGGCGGCGCGGGGCGGCAATCGTCGTACCAGGCCGGCATGACGACGATGTCGGCGTGCGCCAGCGCTTCCAGGCCGTGGCGCGGCACGATGGTAAAGCCGGCGCTCGTCGCCAGCGGCGTTTCCGGGCCGGCGCCGCACACGGTCAGTTCGAAGCGGGAGCGCGCGTCCGCGCCGGGGCGGCCGCTGAACACGAGGCAGGGCACGGACAGGTGGAACGGCGTCATGCCGTCGAAGGCGATGACGGCCACGCGGTAGGAAGGGGCATCGGATCGGGTCATGGCCCGATTATATCGAAAGGTGTCCTGTGGGCCACTGTCGGGTTGTCCGCCGCGCCGCGAGAATGGCTGCACACCCACCGCAAGGAGCCGCCATGCAACTCACCCAGATCCGCAACGCCACCCTGCTCGTCGACTACGCCGGCAAGAGGCTCCTCATCGACCCGCTGCTGGCCGGGCGGGGCGCCTACCCCGGCTTTGCCGGCACCGCCAACAGCCACCTCGCCAATCCCCTCGTCGACCTGCCCGTGCCGCTGGCCGCGCTGCTCGACGTCGACGCCGTCCTCGTCACCCACCTGCACCTCGACCACTGGGACGAGACGGCGCGCCGCGTGCTGCCGCGCGGCCTGCCGGTGTTCGCGCAGAACGGGGCCGATGCCGACGCCATCCGCGCCGACGGCTTCACGGACGTGCGGCCGCTCGCGGCGGACCGGGAGACGCCGTTCGACGGCATCCGCATCGCCCGGACCGGCGGCCAGCACGGCAGCGATGCCGTCATGGCGGCGATCGGCGCACGCATGGGCGAGGTGTCCGGCATCGTGCTGCGCCATCCCGACGAGCCGACGCTGTACATCGCCGGCGACACGGTGTGGAATGCGCACGTGGCGGCGGCGCTGGAAACGTACGATCCGGACGTCGTCGTGCTGAACTGCGGCGACGCGCAGGTGCCGGGCCTGGGCGCCATCATCATGGACCTGGACGACCTGGGCCGGGTTGCGCGCGCCGCGCCGCGCGCGGCCATCGTCGCGAGCCACCTGGAGGCCGTGAACCACTGCATGCTGTCGCGCGCCGACCTGCGCGCCTGGCTGGACCGGCAAGGCCTGCGCGCGCGCGTGAGCGTGCCCGAGGATGGCGAGGCCCGCGCGTTCCAGCGGGTGCGCGAACTACGCCCCGCTTAACCAGGCCGCCAGCGCCTGCAGGTCGACCGGCTTGGTCAGGTGATGGTCGAAGCCGGCCGCGCGCGTGCGGGCGCGGTCGGCCTGCTGGCCCCAGCCCGTGAGGGCGACGATGCGCACGCGCGTGCCGCCCGCGGCGCGCATGGCGCGCGCGACGTCGAAGCCGTCCATGTCCGGCATGCCCAGGTCGAGCAGGACGACGTCCGGCGCGAACGGCGCCAGGCTCGCCAGCGCGGCCGGTCCGCCGTACACGGCCCGCGCCCGCGCGCCGTGCGATTCGAGCAGCAGGGCCAGCGTGTCGGCCGCGTCGGCGTTGTCGTCGACGACGAGGATGCGATGGCCGGCCAGCGTGCCGCACGGCGTGTCCGCGCGGGCGCGCGGCGCGGTCTCCGGCAACAGCGGCAGGCGCACGATGAATTCGCTGCCCTGGCCGGGGCCCGCGCTGTGCGCTTCCACGGTCCCCTCGTGCATCTCGACGAGCTTGCGCACGATGGCGAGGCCGATGCCCAGGCCGTCGCCGCCGCCCTTGTCGTTCAGGTGCGGCTGCGCGAACATGTCGAACACGCGCGGCAGCTGGGCGGCCGGGATGCCGCGGCCGTTGTCGGCCACCGTCAGCGCGACGCTGGTCCCGCAGCGCTGCGCCGACAGCTCGATGCGTCCGCCGGCATCCGTGTACTTGGCGGCGTTGTTGATCAGGTTCGTGAGCACCTGCGTCAGCCGCACGGCGTCGCCATGCACGACGAGGGGCTCGTCCGGCAGCGCGACGTCGAGGCGGTGGCCGGCCCGCTCGAACTGCGGGCGGCTGGCGTCGACGGCGTCGCGCACGACGTCGGCGAGCGGCAGCGGGCACCTGGCCAGTTCGATCTTGCCGCGCGAGATGCGCGCGATCTCCATCAGGTCGTCGACCAGCTTGACGATCTGCCGCACCTGGCGCTCGACGATGCCGAACAGGCGGTCGGTCGCCTGCGGGCCGTCGGAACGGCGCAGCAGCTGGATCGCGTTGCTGATCGGCGCGAGCGGATTGCGCAGCTCGTGCGCCAGCGTGGCGAGGAATTCGTCCTTGCGCCGGTCCGCTTCCTTCAGCGCCTGCTCGGCGCGCACGCGCTCGATCGCGGCCCACGTCCGCTCCGCGACCTCGCGCACGAGGTTCACTTCGGCGCCGCTCCAGTGGCGCGGCGCCGCGTGATGCACGCAGAACGCGCCCGCGACGCGGCCGCCGGACAACAGGCCGACGCCGACCTGGGCCGCGATGCCGGCGCCGACCCAGCTCGCGCGCGTGGCGCCGTCCACCAGCGGGTCGCGCGCCATGTCCTCGACGACGAACGCTTCGCCCCGGTCGAATGCGGCGAGCGCGCGCACGCCCAGCGCGGGCAGCGGATACGTGCCGGCCAGCGACGCCACGCCGTCCACGTGGTCGCGCCGGATGTGGACCCGGCCGTCCTCGAATTCGCCGATCAGCACGCGGCTGGCGCCCAGGTGCGCGCCCAGCATGCGGGTGGCGGTCGCCTCGATCGCATCGGGCGCGTCCAGCGAGCGCATGGCGTCGGACAGGCGCAGCAGGAAGGCCGCGCGTTCCTCGCTCTCGCGCAGGCGCGCTTCCAGCAGGCGCCGGCCGGTCGTGTCGCGCGAGACGCCCACGACCTGCTCGACCGAGCCGTCCTCGGCCAGCACCGGGCCCCAGCGGAACTGGAAATAGGCGCTCGTGCCCGTGGGGCTCGTGAAGAACACTTCGTCCTGGATGGTGACGCCGGTGCGGAAGATGGTATCGAGGTGCTCGTCCAGGCGCGCGGCCAGGTCGGCCGGGTGGTCCAGGTCGGCGAAGCTGCGGCCCAGCAGGTCTCCCGCCCGCGCCCCGAACAGTTCTTCCATCGCGCGGTTGACGTAGACGAAGCGGTGCGTGCGGTCGAACGCGTACACGAAATCGGGCAGCGCGTCGAGCGTCGTCGCGACGAAGCGCGACTGGCGCGTCAGCGCCGCGTGGGCCGCTTCGCGCCCGATCTCGGCTTGCGCGCGTTCGACGGTGGCCCAGGTGCGCTCGGCCGTTTCGTGCATCAGGGCCAGGTCGGCGTCGCTCCAGGCGCGTGGCCGGCCGTGGTGCGCGAACAGGATGGCGACGAGACGGCCGTCCTTCACGAGCGGCATGTCCGCCACCGCCGCCGCGCCGAGCGCCGCATGCGCCGCGCGGGCGGCGGCGTCCAGCGCCGGATCGGCCTGCACGTCCGGCCGCACGACCGGGCGGCCCGTGCGCAGCGCGTCCAGCAGGCCGGCGCCGTAGTCGGCGTAGCGCAGCTTGTCCGCGAGCGCCGGCGCGGTGGCGCCGTCGGCGCAGGTGACGATCAGGTGCTCGCCGTCGCCGCAGTCGGCCGCGTAGCCGATCCGGTCGACGCCGAGCTGTTCGCGCAGCACGCGCGCGGCTTCGGCCTGGATGCGGCGCGGATCGGCCAGCGGGCGCAGCACGTCGTTCAGGCGCAGCAGGAAAGCCTGGCGCCGTTCGTCGTGGCGCCGCGTCGCGATGACGCGTTCGACGCGCCGGCCGTCGCCGTCCGGCGTCGTCACGACCCGGTGCGCGGCGGCGGCGAACGACGACAGCGCCGCCAGCAGGCGCGCATCCTCGGCGTCGAACCGGCGCGCGCGGTCGTGGGCGATGGCCCAGACGGTGCCGACCGGCCGGTCGTCGACCATCCACGGCACCAGCAGGCATTCCGCCAGCGGCGGACCGGCGCAGCGCAGCGCTGCGAAGCAGCGGTCCGGCGCGTCGAACAGCAGCGTCGTGTTGCGCTCGATGACGACGCCGCAGGGACTGTCCGCGCGCGGTATCGCGCTCCCGAGCACACTGGTGTGCGCGCCGGCCACGGCGGGCCAGCGGAAGACGTCGCCGTCTTCGCCGCGTTCCAGCACGCTGACGCCGGCCGTGCCGGCGCGGCACAGTTGCAGCGCGAGTTCGGCGAGCCGCTGCAGCACGCCGTGCGGATGCGTCACGAGTTCGCGGCTGAGGAGGGTGAGGGCGCGGCTCTCCGCGCGGTGGTCGGGCGCACGCGCCGGGCGGCGTGCGAGTTCGTGCGTGATCAAGACTTCGTCGAGGGTCGCCTCGACATTGCCCGTGTCGTTTTGCGTCATGTCTTCTCGTCCGTTGTTATGCCGGGCAGACTCTGTGCGGCTGGGCCGCGAACGGGAAGAATAGGGGCAGAGTGCCCGGCACGGCAAGTGAAAGATGAGCTGGCCCGGACTTGCGCTTGCGGCCGTGTTGCCGGCGCGACGATTTAAATTCCAGGCGGAAATGAAGCACGTCGACATGCCGATCGGTACCGGCGGCCGTCCCCGATTTGAGCGAACGGCGCCGTCCGGTACGCTGACGACGCAATGCGGGCTGGCTTGGCATCAGGTGTGACATTTGCGCAGCATAAGCCATGTTTTTCGCATAAAGAATGAATTCTCGCCAATTATTCCGCTGTAGAATGTTTCAGAAGTTTTATGTCGGTACGGGGTGTGCCCGTGATGCAACGGTTGTAGCGCCAGTGCACAGCCTGGTGGTAATCGGATAGAATCTTCTGAAAAGGCTGTGCGCTTTGACGAATTTGCTTGTCGCGGCGCCGGCATCGCCGGTTGTTCTTCGCCGTCCAGGCAAGGGTGCTCATGCTCAGTCAACAAGATCTTGCGGAAGAAGCGCGCATCGGCGCCCTGCACGCGCTGGGGGTGCTCGACACGCCCCAGGAAGACCGGTTCGACCGCGTCACCCGCCTCGCCGTGGCCGCGTTCAGCGTGCCCATCGCGCTCGTGTCGCTCATCGACCGCGAGCGCCAGTGGTTCAAGTCGCGCGTGGGCCTCGACGCCGCCGAGATGCCGCGTTCGCTCGCCCTGTGCAGCCACACGATTTCCCTGGACGACGCGCTGGTCGTGCCCGACACGCTGCTCGACGAGCGCTTCGCCGGCCACCCGCACGTGACGGGCGGGCCGCGCATCCGTTTCTATGCCGGCCAGCCGCTGCACAGCGTCGACGGCCAGCCGCTCGGCACCCTGTGCATCATCGATACGGCGCCGCGCGCATTCGGGGACGCCGACCGGCACCTGCTGGGCGACCTGGCGCGCCTGGCGCAGGATGAGCTGAACCGCGACGCGCTGATGGTCGCGCGCACCCGCGAACTGCACGACAAGAACGCCGCCCTCGAGCTGGCGATGCGCCTGCGCGGGACCGCCGAACGCGTCTTGCGGCAGAAGCAGGAATTGCTGGATGCGGTGCTGGAGACGGTGGACGTGGGCGTGGTCGCGTGCGACGCCGACGGCCACCTGACGCTGTTCAACCGCGCGGCGCGCGGGTTCCACGGCCTCGACGCGGAACACGGCCTGGCGCTGGCCGACTGGCCGGGGCACTACGACTTGTACGGCGAGGACGGCCTCACGCCCTTGAGCCCGGAACAGGTCCCGCTCGTGCGCGCGCTGCGCGGCGAGTGCGTGCAGGATGCCGGCATGACGATCCACGCGCCCGGCGCCGCGCCGCGCCGCCTGCTGGCGAGTGGCCGCGCGCTGCACGGCGCGGGCGGCGAGCGACTGGGCGCCGTCGTCGCCTTGAAGGACGTGACGGAACTGGACGCGTCGCGCGCGCGCCTGGCCGAGAGCGGCGAATGGCTGCGCACCATCGCCGACAACGTGCCCGCGCTGATCGCCTATGTCGACACGGACCTGCGCTACCGCTTCGCCAACGAGCGCTACCGCGAATGGCTCGGCGTGAAGAGCCAGGACATGATCGGCAGGACCGTGCTGGAATCGATGGGCGATGCATTTTATGCGCCGCGCCGCGAGGCGCTCGAACGCTGCCTGGGCGGCCACGCGTCGCACCTGGAGATCGAGGAAGTGCGCCGCGGCCGCACCCGCGTGGTCAGCTCGACCTACCTGCCGCACCTGCGCGACGGCGTCGTGCAAGGCATCTACGTGCTGTCGACCGACGCCACGGCGGCGCGCGAGTACGAGCGCCAGCTGCACGCGCTCGCGCATTCCGACCACCTGACCGGCCTGCCGAACCGGCGCAGCTACGAGGAACGCTTCGGGCAGGCCATCGCGCGCGCGCGCCGCGGCGCCACGCCGCTGGCGCTGGCCTATCTCGACGTCGATCACTTCAAGCAGATCAACGATGGCCTCGGCCACGCGACGGGCGACGCCGTGCTGCGCGAACTCGCGCGCCGCCTGGCCGCCAGCGTGCGCAGCACGGACACCGTGGCGCGCCTGGCCGGCGACGAATTCGTCGTCCTGCTGGAGCAGGTGGGTTCGCCGCTGGAATGCGAACGGATCGCGGCCAAGCTGCAGGACGCGATCCGCCCGCCGTTCGAACTCGACGGCCGCACCGTGCAGGTCACGAGCAGCATCGGCATCGCCTGGAGCGCGCGTCCGGAGCAGGCCGCGCTGGCCCACGTGGCGGACGAGGCCCTGTACCGGTCCAAGCGCGCGGGACGCGATACGGCGTCCGTGTTCGTCGCCGGCAGTCCGCCGCCGCACGGCCCGGTCGGATAGTCGTCCGCGCCGCTGCCGCGGACGCGGCCGCATCGTGCCGTGCGCCGGTGGACGCAGCGACGCGGCTAAGCTGGAGCCCCGCAGGATTCGGAGCACCGCATGCACAATTCCGATGACGGTGCCGGCCGCGGCACCGACCACACCGGCCCCGCACTGCCCGCGCTCGACGGGCCGCGCCGTCCATTGGTGGCGCTGACCATCGCGCTGCTGTCCTGCTTTTGCCTGTTGCTGGCCGGCCTGCAGGGCTGGAGCGCCTGGCACGCCTACCGCACCCGGCTTGAAGACAGCCGCGTCGCCACGGCCAACATGACGCGCGCGCTGGCGTCGCATGCGGAGACGTCGATCAAGCTCGGCGACGCCGTGCTGGCCGAGATGGTCGAACGCATCGAGCACGATGGCCTGGACGATGCCGCCACGGAACGCCTGACGTTGCGGCTGCGCGAGCTCACGCACGACGTCGGCGAACTGCACGGCCTGTTCGTGTACGGCCCGGACGGCAAGTGGCTGACGTCGTCGCTGCCGCGTCCCATGCAGGGCAATAATTTCGACCGCGAGTATTTCCAGTACCACCTGCTGCACCCCGGGCGCGGCACCCACGTGAGCGTGCCCGTGCGCAGCCGCTCGACCGGCGTGTGGATCCTGCCGCTGTCGCGCCGCATCGAGGCGCCCGACGGCACCTTCGCCGGGGTGGTGCTGGCCACGCTCAACCTGGGGTGGTTCGGCCGCTTCTACGACAGCTTCGACGTCGGCAAGAACGGCACCATCCTGCTGGCGCTCGACAACGGCACGCTGGTCTACCGCCGTCCGTTCCACGATGACCAGGTCGGCATGGACATCCGCAACGGCACCATCTGGAAGCGGGCCCAGCGCAGCAGCCAGCCCGGCTCCGCCGTGCTGGCGTCCAGGATCGACAACATCGAGCGCCTGTACAGCTACCGGCACCTGGCGGGTTTTCCGCTGTTCGTCGCCAGCGGGGAGGCCAAGGACGAGATCCTGGCCGGATGGCGCCGCAGCACGCTGCAGACGGGCGTGCTGGTGCTGGCGGCGATTTGCGTGCTGGCGTGGGGCGGCGTGCTCCTCGTGCGCCAGATCCGCGTCCGCGAGCGGCTCGAACACGACCTGCGCCGCGCGGGCGCCGCGCTGCAGCGCCACAACGAGTCGTTGCAGAACCTGGCCGACAGCGACGCCCTGACGAACCTCGCCAACCGCCGCCTGTTCGAGGACCGCCTCGTGCGCGAATACGACCGCGCCCGCCGCAACGGGGCGCCGTTCGCCCTCGTCATGGCCGACATCGACCATTTCAAGCAGTACAACGACCATTATGGCCACCCGGCCGGCGACGAATGCCTGCGCAAGGTGGCCGGCGCCGTCGCCGAAGGCGCGCGCCGTCCGGCCGACCTGGCCGCGCGCTACGGCGGCGAGGAATTCGCCGTCATCCTCGCCGATACCGACCTGGCCGGCGCCAACGCGGTGGCCGACCGGATCCGCGCGACCGTGGCCGGCCTCGACCTGCGCCATCCGGACAGCCCGTCCGGCCGCGTCACCCTGAGCATGGGCCTGTACGTCGGCCATCCGTCGCTGGCCGAGCGCAACGATCCGCTGGCCTGGGTCGACGTAGCCGACCGGCTGCTGTACGAGGCCAAGGACACGGGCCGCAACCGCGTCGTCGCGCGCGAGGGCCACGAGGCGGCGGCTTGAACCCTGCCGTGCGCCCCGCGGCGGCGGAAGGCCTACACTGGCGTGGAGCCCGCTCGGTGCGGGCATTGACGGCGCGCGATCCACGATGCGAACCACGGAAGCCAACGACTCCTCCACCCGGCACGGCAAGCGGACCCCGCTTCTCGACGACCAGTTGTGTTTTGCGCTGTACTCGACTGGCCTGGCGATGAACAAGGTGTACCGCAAGCTGTTGCGCAAGCTGGACCTGACCTATCCGCAATACCTCGTCATGCTGGTGCTGTGGGAAAACGACGAGCAGACGGTGTCCGAGATCGGCGCCCGGCTGTTCCTGGATTCGGCCACGCTGACGCCGCTCCTCAAGCGGCTGGAGGCGGCCGGCCTGGTGACGCGGACCCGCTCCGCCGTGGACGAGCGCCAGGTCGTCGTGGCCCTGAGCCCCGGCGGCCGCGCGCTGGAACGGGAAGCCGCCGCGATCTACGACGGCGTGCTGTGCGCCGCCGCGTGCGAGCCCGCCGAACTCGCGGCCATCAAGCGCCAGTTGGACATGTTGCGCGGCAAACTGGCCGACCATCCGTAGCGGCGTCGCGACGGCGTCGTGCCGTCATCGGGCCGCGATCCGGTCGCCCGCTTTGTTGTAACAACGTGAAACATCGTACGTATGTCGTGATGCGATCTTGAACACGAACTGCTATCGTGACGGGGTCTCCGGTTGAACCATCCACGACGACGAGAGAGGACGATGAAGACATCCAGTTTCGCATTGGCCGCCGGGCTGCTTGCCGCCGGCGGCGCCCAGGCCCAACTGCTGGACGGCGCGACCGCGCCCAGGACGCTGTCGTCGACGCCGGCGCCGTCGCAGCCGTTCGGGAAAGTCCAGCCCGTCCCGCGCACCTATATGGGCAATGCCGCGGAGCCGGTCGCAATGAGAAATCCCGACAAGAGTGAGTTCGGCGTCTACGTGGCGGACCCGAAACTGTTCGGCGGCATCAACCTCAGTCCGAACGTCGCGCTCGAAACGGGCTACGCGAACCTCTATACCCGCGGCTATCACTTCGCCGACTACGCCAGGCCCGACGAAGTGAACGGTGCGCTGGGCACCAAGGGCTTCAACAGCTACCTGGCCGCCAGGGTCAACGTGCCCGTCAACGACAGTTTTTCCGCATACGGGAAGGTGGGCGTCGCCTACAGCGAGCGCGTGGCCCACGACAAGACCCTGCGCGCCACTGCCTCGGACAGCGACGTGGGCGCCTATGCCGGGATGGGGGCGCGCTACAAGCTGACCGAGAAGGCGTCCGTGTCCGCGCAGTACGAGCAGTTCGGTAACAGCGCGAAGAAATGGGGCAGCGAGACCAATAATTCCGGGCTGAGCGCCAAGTTCAAAATGGGCTTCTGAGCCTGCGGTCCATGGCACGCGCCTTGTGTCAGAATGTCGGCCGGTTCGACGTGAAAGACGCACATGGATAAATTGATTTCGGAATTGACCCGCCTGTACCTGGTGCGGGACAGCCAGGCCGCGCAGGCGCTGGCGCAACGGGGCGGCGGCGGGCCGTGCGTGGCCGTCGACCTCGTATCGGACAACGGCCTGACGCGCGCCATCGCGATCCCGTTCCGCAAGGCGCCCGGCGCGGACGAGCAGCACTGGGAGCACCTGTGCACCGTCGCGAACGGCCTGCAAGAGGACTTCGGCTTTCCGGCG
Source organism: Massilia luteola (assembly GCF_034420155.1). NCBI lineage: Bacteria > Pseudomonadati > Pseudomonadota > Betaproteobacteria > Burkholderiales > Oxalobacteraceae > Massilia > Massilia luteola. The sequence continues at coordinate 101,898 of NZ_JAXOFN010000018.1, read as the reverse complement.
CCCGCGGTGAGCGTCGCCAGCGCGGGCGGCTTCGTGCTGTGGCTGTCGCTGGCGGTGCCCGTCCCGGTGGCCGCGGCGCGGCGCTTCGTGGACGGCCTCGCCCGCCTCTGGCCGGACACGCTGCCGGACGCCGCCGCCATCGCCATCCCCGTGGAACTGCCGCCGTGCCTGAACGGGGCGACCGGCACCTGGGCCGCCTTCATCCATCCGGGCATGGGCGCGTCGTTCGCGGACGAATCCGGGCTCGACATGCCGCCGCCCGTGGCGGGGCAGGTCGGGTTCCTGGAAGGGCTGGACAGCATCACGGCCGGGCAGTTCGATGCGGCGCTCGCCCGGCTGGAGCCGGTGGCGCCGGTCCGGCCGCCCGCCGCGCCGGCGCGCCACGACGCGGGCATCCCGGACGGGCTGCTGCTCAAGGATGCCACGCTGGAAGACATCGTCCGCGCCCTGCATGCGCGCGACATCGAGCCGACGTTCCGTTTCATGCGCATGGAGCGTCCGGCGCAGTGACCCCGTCCGGCCGGCGCGGCCGGCCGCTCAATCCGCGAGATACGCCGCCAGCTCGTCCGGCGTCCCTTTCGGAAACGCCGCCTTCAGGTAATCGAGGAAGGCGGACACGCGCGCGCTCAGCAGCCGCCGCGACGGATACAGCGCCCACAGGGCAATCTCGGGCCCGGCCACGTCGCCCCAGCTCACCAGCGTGCCGGCGGCGAGATCGCGGCTGACGAGCGAGACGGGCAGGCAGCCCGCGCCGACGCCCGCCCGCACGGCATCGCCCACCATCACGAGCGACGACAGGCGCAGCACCGGGTCGATCACGATGTCCGGCTGTTCCATCACACGCCAGGCCGCCTGGACACTCGTGGTCCGCACGACCGCGGGCACGGCGGCCGCGCCCGCCGGCCGCGCCAGTCCCGGGCTCGCCACGACGACGAGCCGGTCGCGCAGGAAGATGCGGCCGACGAGGTTTTCGTCGGGATCCGGATTGACGCGGATCACGAGGTCATAGCCTTCCTCGACCATGTCGACGGGCCGGTCTTCCGTCGTCACTTCCAGGCTCACCTCCGGGTAGCGCAAGGCGAAGCCGGCGGCCAGCTTCCCCATCGCCGTCTGCGCGAACAGCAGCGGCGCGCTGATCCGCAGCCGGCCGCGCGGCCGGGCGCCGCCCGAGGCGAGCGCCGCCGCCGTTTCGTCGATTTCCGTCAGCAACGCCCCCGTGCGCTCGTACAGCGCCCGTCCTTCCTCGGTGAGCTTGAGCACGCGCGCCCCGCGTTCGAGCAGGCGCAGGCCGAGGCCGGCCTCCAGTTCGGCGACGCGGCGCGACAGGGTCGCTTTCGGGCGGCCGGTCGCCCGTGCGGCGCGGCCGAATCCGCCATGGCGGGCGACGAGGTTGAAATCGGCGAGGGCGAGCAAGTCCATGTGTTTCACCTGTGAGACGGAATGTCTAAATATACCGTCTATCGGCGCACCTGTGGGACGTCTAAGCTGTGAAGCGTCAACCGACACACTTCAACTTCAACCAGGAGCAAACATCATGACCATTCTCGTCACCGGAGCAACGGGCAACGTCGGCCGCCACGTCGTCGACCAACTCGTGAAGCGCGGCGCCAACGTGCGCGCACTCGTCCGCGACCCCGCGAAAGCCGATTTCCCGGCCGGCGTCGACGTCGTCCAGGGCGACCTGCTCGACGTCGATGCCCTGCGCGGCGCGTTCGCCGGCGTGTCCACGCTGTTCCTGCTGAATGCCGTCGTGCCCGACGAATTCACGCAGGCGCTGGTCGCGCTCAACGTCGCCCGGGAAGCGGGCGTGGACCGGGTCGTCTACCTGTCCGTCATCCACAGCGACCTGTACGTCAACGTGCCTCACTTCGCGGGCAAGTTCGGCGTCGAGCGGATGATCGAGCGGATGGGCTTTTCCGCCACGATCTTGCGTCCGGCCTATTTCATGGACAACGACGTCACGATCAAGGACGTCGTGCTCGGCCACGGCATCTACCCGATGCCGATCGGCGGCAAGGGCCTGGCCATGATCGCCGTGCGCGACATCGGCGAGATCGCGGCCATCGAACTGATCCACCGCCACAACGCCACGCGGCCGCTGCCGACCGAGCGGATCAACCTGGTCGGTCCGGACACGCTGACCGGCGCGGACGTCGCCGCCATCTGGTCGGACGTGCTGCGACGCCCGATCGCGTACGGCGGCGACGGCACGGCCGCGTTCGAGCAGAACCTGCGCCAGTTCATGCCGGCCTGGATGGCGTACGACATGCGCCTGATGAGTGAGCGCTTCCTTACCGACGGCATGGTGCCGGAGGCGGGCGACGTCGCGCGGCTGGTTGCGCTGCTGGGGCGGCCGCTGCGTTCGTACCGCGACTTCGCCGCCGGCATCGCCGCCGCGGCCTGACGCCGCGAGCCTTCGGCTTTCCCGCAGTCGAACCTCCGATATTTCTGATTCTTTTGTTGACCCGACCGCTATACACTTTGTTCATCGTCAACACATATAGAAACGTCGATAAACCTGCTGCGCGTTGCACTGTTGTCCTGCGATGCTCGCTGTACTTGCGTACAGCTCCGCTTCTCGGACACCATTGCGGCCGCTCGCGACGGTTTCTCGAGGTTCCTAATTGACGACCTGCCGACCGAAGTCGATCGGTGGAACCAAGCAGAAAGGGATGCAAAATGAATCGAGTGTCACTGAACGCGGGCGCAAAACTGATCGTCCTGGTGGTCGTGCTGATCCTGGTGTGGGCGCTGGCGCCGTTCGGGACCGTGCCGGCCGGCCACCGGGGCGTGATGACGACGTTCGGCAGTCCGAGCGACCAGGTGCTGAGCGAGGGCATCCACTTCCGCGTGCCGCTGGCGCAAAAGCTCAACCTGGTCAACGTCTCGATCCAGAAGGGCGAGGGCGACGGCGACGCGGCCTCGCGCGACCTGCAGACCGTGCACACCCGCGTGGCGCTGAACTACCACGTGCGGCCGGATGCCGCCGTCACGGTGTTCCGCGACCTGGGCAACGAGCCGGGCCAGCGCATCATCATCCCGTCCGTGCAGGAAGCGGTGAAGGCCGTCACGGCGCGCTTCACGGCCGAGGAGCTGATCGCCAAGCGGACCGACGTGCGCGACCAGATCGTCACCCAGCTGCGCGAACGGCTGGCGCGCCACGGCATCATGGTGGACGAGTTCTCGATCGTGAACTTCAATTTCTCGCGCTCGTTCAACGAAGCGATCGAAGCCAAGACGACGGCCGAGCAGCTCAAGCTCAAGGCGGAGCGCGACCTGCAGCGCATCGAGGTGGAAGCGAAGCAGCGCGTGGCGCAGGCCAAGGCCGAGGCGGAATCGCTGGCCGTGCAGCGCCAGCAGGTGACGCCGGAACTGATCCGCCTGCGCGAGATGGAAAACCAGCGCATGGCGATCGAGAAGTGGGACGGCAAGCTGCCGAATGTGGCGGGCGGTGCGATCCCGTTCATCAACGTGACGAACGACGCGAAGTAAGCACTGCAATTGTAAAACTGTGAAACAAAAATAGCGTCGACGTATGGCTGGCAACACGCAGCCATCGTCGCGCTATGTCGTGTAATAATCATTGTCACATCGGCATGCATATTCGACCTGAAGGCCGGTTATCTGCATACCCGTAACAGATCCTTACCAATCCGGGATTCTTGCTTTCTGAACACATTGCTATCGTGGCCACCGTCGCGATTCATCCCGAATCGCGCGCCAGACCACAACCGGAGATAGCAATGAAAGCATTCACCTTCGTCCTCGCCGCCGCCGCGCTCGCCGCAGGCACCGCGGCCCACGCGCAGCAATCGATGACCGCGTCCGATACGGCGTCCTATCATCCGTACGTCGGCATCGGCGTGGCGAGCGCCGGCAACGTCACGACCGGCAGCCGCCATGCGGACGCCAAGATCTTCGGCGGCGTCGACTTCTCGAACAACCTGGGCGTCGAGGCGGGCTACGTGAAATTCTCGAGCCGGGATTCGCATTTTTCGGAAGCGCAGACAGGCTTCCCGGGAGGCGTCATCTCCGCCACGAAAGGCTACGGGGCCTATGTCGCCGCCAAGTACACGGTCCCCATCAACGACCGCTTTTCGGCGTACGGCAAGCTCGGCGTGTCGCACAACGAGCGCAAGTACACCAGCAATGTCGGCTTCGACGAGGACATCGACAACGGCGTGTATGCGGGTCTCGGTGCACAGTACAAGCTGAACGAGAAGCTGTCCCTGGTCGGCGAATACGAACAGTATGGCAAGGGCAAGCAGATGGGCGCGCGTGCAGGCGTGTGGTCGGCGGGGCTGAAGTTCGGGTTCTGAACGAAAAAAGGCGGGACCGGAGTCCCGCCAAGAGGGTACAGCAGAAGATCAGGTGAAGCCGGTCAGAAGCGGTACGTGAACGACGCTTCCCACGTGCGGCCGAAGATCGGACGGGCATTGATCGGGCCGACGCTGCTGCCGACGAGGCGCGAATTGCCTTCGGTCAGGCCGAGTTCGTTGTTGACGTTGGTGCCCGTGACGCGGAATTCCAGCTTGTCCGACAGCTTGGCCAGGATGCCCAGGTCCAGCGTGTTATACGACGGCAGGTACTGGGTGTTCTGCTGGTCGGCCCAGCGCGCGCCCACGTGCGCGTAGGTGCCGTACAGGCGCAGCGCGTAATCGCCCAGCGGGATGCGGTAGCTCGGCGAGAAGCGGTACTGGAACTTCGGCTGGCGCTGCACCTGGTTGCCCGCAATGGTCGGGTTGTCCTTGTACGTCGAATCCTGCCAGTCGCCCGTCAGCTGCAGTTGCAGGCCCGTGATCGGGCGCACGGCCAGTTCGAATTCCACGCCCTTGCCGTGCGAGCCGCTCACCGAGTACAGCACGCCGGTGGTCGTGATCTGCTGGAACGAGATGCCCGTGAAGTCCGTGAAGAAGGCGTTGACGTAGGCGCTGTACAGCGGCGTCGCGGTCTTGTAGCCGATCTCGTACTGCGTGACCTTCGGCGTCGGGACGCGGTTGCGGTCGTTCACGACGTCCTGGCTGCCGGCATTGCGCAGGTCGTCGAAGTAGATGAAGGTGTGGCCCTGGTTGGCGCGCACGAACACGCTCGAATCCTTCGTCAGCTTGTACAGGCCGCCGGCCGTGAACGAGTTGGCGGAGTCGTCGCGCGACAGGCCGGTGAAGCTGCCGGTCGGCTGCGAGGTGCCGTTGTTGTACACGGTCAGCGGATTGTTGTCCGTGTCGCTCGATGCCAGGTTGGAGATCGAGCCCGAGATGTGCTGCTTCTCGTGGCGCATGCCGGCGTCGACCTTGATGCGGTCGCTGATGCGCCATTCGTCGGCCAGGAACACGGCCGTGTTGTTGCCGTCGTACGAGGCGATCGGCGCGTAGAACACGTTGCCGTCGGTGCCGTTGTGCGACACGACGGTGCCGTTGTTCAGCGCGACGTCGATGAGGCGCGCGTTCGGCGTGGCCGTCATCAGGTGGCTGTTGCCGAGGTACCAGACGTCATGCGACGAGTAGTTCGCGACGTAGGCGCCGGCCGTGACGGTGTTGTCGTGGCCGATGTCGCGGCTGACGCGGAATTCGTCCGTGAACGAGCGCAGTTTTTTCTCGACGGCCCACAGGCCCGCCTGCACGACCTGCTGGTTCGCGGCGACGGTGCCGCCGCCGTTCGTGTACGTGATGGCGCCGCCGGTGGCGGGCGCGCCGGCCGCGGCCAGCACGGCGGAATTGCCGTTGGCGGAGGCGATGGCCTGGCTCACGTAATCGGCCGCGCTCAGCGGGTTGTTACCCGTGAACATGGCGATCGTGTCGAGGTCGCCCTTGAAGTAGTTGAACTTGTTCGATACGTCCCAGCCGTTCAGCTTTTGCTGGAAGTCGGCGCCGACCAGGTTCGAGGACAGGCCGCGGCCGTCGCCCAGGTCGTAGTTCAGCGTCTTGCCCGGGCCGGCCTCGACCGTGAAGTTGCGCATCTCGTTGCTCATCAGGGTGCCGCGCAGCGGATCGAAGCCCGGGAACGACGAGATCGTGTGGCCGTTGTTCGACGAGATCAGCGGCACGCCCGTGTAGAACGCGTTCTTGTCGGACGTGGAGCGGGCGTAGACCGTCAGTTCGCCCTGGTCCAGCTTGCGGGTGAGCGAGGCGGACAGCTGGCCGCCGTCGTCGGCCGGGAAGCCCGCGTCGCGCACGCCGTTCGTCGTGCGGTAGAAGCCGCCGATCATGCCGTACCAGCCTTCGGCGATCTTGCCGCTGTAGACGCCGTCGAAGCGGCGCAGGCTGCCGGTGCCCGTCGTGAAGCGCAGGCTACCTTCCGGCTCGTCGCCGCCCTTCTTCATGATGAAGTTCATCGTGGCGCCCGGCTGGCCGCTCGAATAGATCGTGCTCGGACCGCCGCGCAGCACTTCGACGCGCTCGATGGTGTCATCCAGGCGGAAGGCGGACGAGCCTTCGAAGAACGAGAGGACGGGCACGGGGAAGATCGGGTTGCCGTTCATCTGCACGGAGACGAACGGCGAATCGCTGCCCGACGGGAAGCCGCGCACTTCGATGTTGGCGCCGGACTGGCCGCCCGTCGCTTCGGCATACACGCCCGGCACGATCTTGAGGATGTCGGCCGTGCTGGACGGCGCGGCCTGCTTCAGCTGTTCCTCGGTCGCGGTGGTGATCGAGAAGCTCGTGTCGATCTTGCGCGTGCCGGAGGCCGATGCCGTACCGGTCACGACGACTTGCTGGATTTCTTGCTGGACGTTGTCTTGCTGCGGCTGGGGAGAAGCCTGCTGGGCGCTCGCCTGGGACTGGGTGACGAGTGCGAGGACGGCGAGGGCAACTGCCGACAGTTGCGGGAACTGCATGGTGTTTTTCAGCGTGGGGCTGTTCATATTATGCTCTCTTGTGATTGGGAACCGGCGCGGGGCGTCTCCTCCCCGGATTTCCCGTCGATTGGTGGTTCGACAAGGAAAGTGCGGTCATTGAAACATCGGATGACATCGATGTCAATCGAAATGCTATCGATGTCATTTTTTGTCGACAATGCGAAAAAATCTGTCATAATGCGTTCCGCTCAAGTAACCTGTTACCGCTACCCCAGCCTTATCCTCACGAACCACCATGGCGCAAGCGAAAAAAAATCCAGTCGGCGACTCCGCAGTGACGATGGAAGACCTGGCGAAGATCGCCGGCGTTTCCACGATCACGGTGTCGCGCGCGCTGCGCGACAGTCCGCTCGTGACGGAAAACACGCGGGAAAAGATCCGCAAGATCGCGGCCGAGCAGGGCTACCGCTTCAACATCAGCGCGCGCAACCTGCGCATGCGCCGCTCGTATTCCGTCGCCGTCGTCGTCGAGATGACGCCAGTGAAGGGGCGGCCGATGTCGGACCCGTATCCGCTCGAACTCCTGGGCGGCATCACGCAGGAACTGACGACGGCCGGCTACAGCGTCGTGCTCACGTCCAAGCAGTTGCTCGACACGGCGCCGGTGCAGGGCGCCGACGGCCTGATCCTGCTGGGCCAGGGCTCGCACGGCGAGGCCGTCAAGGCGCTGCAACAGACCACGTTGCCGCTCGTCGTGTGGGGCGCGCCGGAAGACGGCGCCACTTATACCGTCGTCGGCTCGGACAACCGCAAGGGCGGCGCCAGCGTGGCCGAGCGCTTCCTGGAGCAGGGCCGGCGCAAGCTGATCTTCGTCGGCGACGTCGACCACGCCGAGGTGCAGGAACGCTGCGCCGGCTTCATCGACGCGCTGTCGAACCGCGCCACCGTGCACATCCTGCGCCCGAAGGCGTTCACGTTCGAGGCGGGTTTCGACTGCGTGACGTCGCTGCTGAAAAAGAAGAGCGGCCACAGCATCGATGGCCTGTTCGCCGCCAGCGACCTGCTGGCGATGGGCGCCATCCGCGCCCTGACGGAAGCGGGCCTGCGCGTGCCCGACGATATTTCCGTGATCGGCTACGACGACACCCCCGGCGCCGCCAGCTTCGTGCCGCCGCTCACGAGCGTCCACCAATACCTGCGCGACGGCGGCGTGCTGCTCGCGAAAAAAATGCTGGCCATGATCGAAGGCGAGACCGTGCAGTCCGAAATGCTGCCGACCACACTGATCGTACGCCACACCTGATCTCCCCCGCACACCGACAAGCTTGAAGAACGCGCCCCGCGCACGAGACGAGGAAACTGAAGTGACTAATGACATCGATAACAATGGCGCCATCGCGGCCGAGCCGTGGCGCATCCGCGAGGCGGCATTCGATCCGGCGCGGGCGTTCCTGCACGAGACCCTGTTCACGCTGGGGAACGGTTACATCGGCATGCGCGGCACGCCGGACGAAGGCACGCTCGCGGGCGCGGGGCAGACGCTGGAAGGCACCTACCTGAACGGCTTTTACGACACGGAAGCGATCCGCTATCCCGAAAACGCGTACGGCCTGGCCCGCGTGAACGAATTCATGCTCAACGTGCCGAACGCCAAGCGCGTCGCGGCCGTCGTCGACGGCGAACGCTTTTCACTCGATGGCGGACGCGTGCTCGCGTGGGAGCGCACGCTGGACCTCGAGGCCGGCCTGCTCGTGCGCACGGTCGAATGGGAGACGGCGAGCGGCAAGCGCCTGCGCATCGCCAGCCGCCGGCTCGTGTGCTGCGCGCGCAAGCACGTCGCGGCCATCGAATATGCCGTCACGCCGCTGAATTTTTCGGGCCTCGTCCGCATCGATGCCGATATCGACGCCGCGGTGACGAACCTGCAGGCGGGCGACGATCCGCGCGTCGGTTCCGCGCTGACGGGACCGTCGCTGATCGAGACGGCACGCGAGGTGGGCGCGCAGGACGTGCTGCTGTTGCAGCGCACGCGCCACAGCGGTTTTGCGCTGGCCACCGCGACGGCATCCGTGCCGTCGGGCGCCCCGGTGCGCGTCGCGCCGGCCGGATTGGGCCACGTCTTCGAGGCCGACGTCGCGCAGGGCGCCACGTTCACGCTGCACAAATACGTCGCCTACGCCAGCTCGCGCGACATGGCGATCGATGCCGTCGGCCCGCACGCGCGCGCCGAACTGGCGCAGGCCCGCGCCGCCGGCTTCGAGGCGCTGGCGCGCGAGCAGGCCGATTACCTGGCCCGCTTCTGGGCTGACGCCGACGTGTCCATCGCCGGCGACGACGCCCTGCAGCAGGGCGTGCGCTTCAATCAGTTCCACCTGCTGCAATCCGTGGGCCGCGACGGCAGGACGAACATCGCGGCCAAGGGCGTGACGGGCGAGGGCTATGAAGGCCACTATTTCTGGGACACGGAAATCTATGTGTTCCCGTTCTTCCTGTTCTCCCGTCCCGAAATCGCACGCGCCCTGCTGCAGTACCGCTACAACGGCCTGCCCAAGGCGCGCGAACGGGCGCGCCAGATGGCGCACGACAAGGGCGCGCTGTACCCGTGGCGCACGATCGCGGGCGAGGAGTGTTCCGCCTATTTCCCGGCCGGCACCGCGCAATACCACATCAACGCCGACGTCGCGTACTCGATCCGCCTGTACCTGCTGGCGACCGGCGACTTCGACTTCATGGCGGAGCAGGGCGCCGAGATCGTGCTGGAGACGGCGCGCATCTGGACCGGCATCGGCAACTACGACCGCAAGGGCCGCTTCTGCATCAACGAGGTGACGGGACCTGACGAATACACGGCCCTCGTCAACAACAACTACTACACGAACGCGATGGCGCGCATGCACATGGCGTTCGCGGCGGACGTCGCCGAGCGCCTGCGTGCCGAGCGGCCCGCCGACTACGCGCGCGTCGCGCATGCGATCGGCCTGTCCGACGACGAAATCCGGGCCTGGCGCGCGGCCAGCGCGGCGATGTTCCTGCCGTACGACGACGACCTCGGCATCCACGAACAGGACGACAGCTTCCTGTCCAAGAAGCCGTGGGATTTCGCCAACACGCCGCAGGAAAACTATCCGCTGCTGCTCAACTACCACCCGCTCGTCATCTATCGCCACCAGGTCTGCAAGCAGGCGGACGTCGTGCTGGCGCTGCTGCTGCTGTCGAACCAGTTTTCGGAGGGCGACAAGCGCCGCGACTTCGATTTCTACGAAGGCGTGACGACGCACGATTCCTCGCTGTCGTCCTGCATCTTCAGCATCGTCGCGAGCGAGATCGGTTATCGCGACAAGGCCTACGCCTACTTCATGGAGACGGCCCGCCTCGACCTCGACAACACCCACGCCAACACGCAGTACGGCGTGCACACGGCCGCGATGGCCGGCACCTGGCTGGGCGTCGCCTACGGCTTCGCCGGCATGCGCCTCGACGACGCCGGCCTGCGCTTCGCGCCCACGCTGCCGGACCAATGGACCGGCTACCGCTTCAACGTGCAGGCGCGCGGCGCGCTGCTGGAAGTGGCGGTCGACGGCGCCGGCACCGGCTACCGCCTGCTGCGCGGCGAACGCCTGGCGTTCGCGCACCGCGGCACGCCGATCACCCTCGACGCGCAGCGCGCGCGGATCCGCATGGAGAACAAACAATGAGCACCCGCCCGGTTTCCAGATTCAAGGCCGTGATCTTCGACCTCGACGGCGTCATCACCGACACCGCACACTACCACTACCTCGCCTGGAAGCGCCTGGCGGACAGCGTCGGCGCGCCGTTCGACGCGGCGTTCAACGAGCAGCTGAAAGGCGTCGACCGCATGGGGTCCCTGGCCCTGATCCTCGCGCGCGCGCCGCGCACGTACACGCCCGAGGAACAGCGTGCGCTGGCCGATGCGAAGAACGGCCACTACCAGGAACTGATCGCGACGATGACACCGGGCGACCTGCTGCCGGGCGCCCTGCGCGCGCTGGAAGACGTGCGCGCGGCGGGCCTCAAGATCGGCCTCGCGTCGGTCAGCCGCAACGCGTTCACGGTGCTCGACCGCCTGGGCATCCGCGACCGCTTCGACGACGTCGTCGATGCCGCGACCGTCGTCAACGGCAAGCCCGATCCGGAGATCTTCCTCACCGCGGCCGCGCACCTGGGCGTGCCGCCGGCCGACTGCCTCGGCGTGGAAGACGCGGCCGCCGGCGTCGCGTCGATCAAGGACGCGGGCATGGTCGCGGTGGGCGTGGGCAGTCCGGACGTGCTGTACCGGGCCGACCGCGTGATACCGTCGATGGCGGCGTTCCGGCTCGAAGACTACTGACGCGCATCAGAATAACGATAATGACAAAAACCGAGCGGAGACAAACGTGAACCAACGCCGCATCCTGCTGGCCCTCTTCCTGATCTACTTCGTGTTCGCCATCCTGCTCAACAGCGTGGGTACGGTGATCCTGCAGGTCATCCACAACTACGGCGTCGACAAGGGCGCGGCCAGCGTGCTGGAAGGGTTCAAGGACCTGCCGATCGCGATCGTGTCCTTCCTCGTCGCGTCCACCCTGCCGCGCTTCGGCTACAAGAAGGCGATGCTGCTGGCGCTGGCGATCGTCGCCGCCGCCACGCTGGCGATGCCGCTCGTGCCGGCGTTCGCCACGGCCAAGCTGCTGTTCCTGTGCGTGGGCGTCGCGTTCGCGCTGGCGAAGGTGTCGGTGTACTCGACCATCGGCCTCGTCGCGCGCGACCGCAAGCACCATGCGGGTATCACGAACCTGCTGGAAGGCTTCTTCATGGTCGGCGTGCTGTCGGCGTACTGGATCTTCGGCTTCTTCATCGATTCCGACCACCCCGCGTCGACGAGCTGGCTGAACGTCTACTGGATCCTGTGCGCGCTGTGCGTGGCGACGTTCCTGCTCGTGCTGTCGACGTCCTTCGACGAGCACGGCGCGGCGCCGCCGCACAGCCGCGGGCCGGCCGCGGACTTCGTCGAGATGCTGCGCCTGTTCGCCCGTCCGCTCGTGTGCGTGTTCGTGCTGACGGCGTTTTTATATGTGCTCGTCGAGCAGGCCGTCGGCACGTGGCTGCCGACCTTCAACAACGAGATCCTCAAGCTGCCCGCCGCGATGAGCGTGCAGGTCACGAGCATCTACGCCGGCTGCCTCGCGGTGGGGCGGCTGTCGGCGGGCGTCATCATGCGCCGCCTGAACTGGTATCCGGTGCTGACCGCCTGCATGCTGGCGATGGGCGCGACGGTGCTGCTCTCGCTGCCCCTCACGCACGGCATTGCCCTCGATCCGCACGTGACGTGGGCGACGGCGCCGGTGGCCGCGTTCCTGTTCCCGTTCATCGGGCTGTTCATGGCGCCGATCTACCCGGGCATCAATTCCGTGATGCTCAGTTCTCTCCCGCGGCACCAGCATGCGCCGATGACGGGCCTGCTCGTGATCTTCTCGGCGCTGGGCGGCACCACCGGTTCGCTTATCACCGGGTATGTGTTCGGGCATTTCAACGGCCATTTCGCGTTCTACCTGACGCTCGTGCCGATCGTGCTGATGGTGGGGAGCCTGTATGCGTTCAAGCGGCAGGTGGAGAAAGTGGTGACGGAGGTCGCTGTTACGGCGTAGGGTGGGCGGCCTCCGCCCACGATGCGTGTGCGGCCCGCGAACGTTCGGCGGGCACGGGGTGCCCACCCTACTGGCAGCCCGGATCGGCCTGCGCCGGCTCCGCGCTCTGCGCCAGCAGCAGCGCGCGAAAATCGCTGGCACGCATCGGCTTGCCGATCAGGTACCCCTGCAGCACGTCGCACCCCGTCGAGCGGATCGCGTCCCGCTGCAGCTCCGTCTCGATGCCTTCGCAGATCACGTCCAGCTTGAGCGACTTGGCGAAGGCGATCACGCCGTTGACGATGTCGAGGCAGCGCCGGTCCTGGCCGATCTCGCGCACGAACGAACGGTCGATCTTGATCGCGGTGATCGGCAACTGGCGCAGGTACGACAGGTTCGAGTAGCCGGTGCCGAAGTCGTCGAGGGCGATGCGAAAGCCCACGCTTTGCAGTGAACGCAGCACCAGTGCCGCCTTCTCGATGTCCTGCATCAGCATGCTCTCCGTGACTTCCAGCTTGATGCACTCGGCGTCCAGGCCGTAGCGCGCGACGAGGTTCTTCAGCAGCGGCGGCAGGTTCTCGTCGGTCAGCTGGCGCGGCGAGACGTTCACCGCCATCCGCAGCCGGTAGCCCAGCAACTCCCACTCGCGCGCCTGGCGGCAGGCTTCCTCGCACACCCAGGCGCCGACGGCGGTGATCGCGGGCGAGCCTTCCAGCATGGGCAGGAACAGGTCGGGGGCCAGCAGCCCGAGACGCGGATGTTCCCAGCGCAGCAGCGCCTCCGCGCCGACGACGGCGTCGTTGGCGGCGCTGACCTGCGGCTGGTAGAACAGCACGAACTGGCGCCGTTCGAGGGCCGAGAACACGTCCTGGCGCAGCTCCAGGCGCTGCTTGAGCAGGTGGCGCGCCTGCGGCGAGAACACGGCGAACGTGTGGCGGCCATTGTCCTTCGCCTCGTACATGGCGGCGTCGGCATTGTTGAGCAGTTCGTCGGCCGTGTATTCGCTGCCGCTGCCGATCGCGATGCCGATGCTGCCGCCGATCGCCACGTGCTGGCCGTCGACGGGAATCGGGATGGCGAGCTGCTGGAGGACGGCGGTGGCCACCGCTTTCGCGGCTTCGGTATGCATGTCGTCGAGCACGAACACGAATTCGTCGCCGCTGATGCGTGCCACGGTGACGCCGCTGCGGGCCAGCGCGCCGAGGCGGCGCCCGATCTCCTGCAGCGCGGTGTCGCCGGCGCGGTGGCCGTGGGCGTCGTTGACTTCCTTGAAGTGGTCGAGGTCGACGAACAGCACGCCCACCTTGCGGTCTGCCTCGACCGAGCGCGCCAGGGCGTCTTCGAGTATGCGCAGGCAGCTGAAGCGGTTGTGCAATCCCGTCAGGCTGTCGTGCGTGGCCAGGTGCACGAGCCTCTTCTCGGCTTCCTTGCGTTCGGTGACGTCGGCAAAGAACACCGTCAGTCCTTCGCGCGACGGGTAGGCACGCACTTCGATCCACAAGCCCAGCGGGTCGTAATAGCTCTCGCAGCTGGCGACTTCCTGCTCGTCCATCGCGCGCATATAGGTCTGGTGGAACGGGCCGCCGACCGCTTCCGGGAATTCGTCCCACATGCACTTGCCGACCAGGTCTTCCGGGCGGCGCGAGATCGCGGCCGCGCCGCGCGTGTTGATGTAGGTGAAGCGCCAGTCGTGGTCGACCGAGAAGCAGCCGTCGGCAATGCTCTCCAGTACGGTGCTCAGGCGTTCGCGCGCCTGCACGGCCGCGCGCTGGGCCTCCACCACTTCCGTCACGTCCTGCAGGAAGGCGACGAAGTGGGTGGGCGCGGCGCCGTCTTCGCGCACGGGAAACAGGTGCATGCGGCTCCAGAACAGGCTGCCGTCCTTGCGGTAGTTGCGCACCAGGGCCGTGCAGATCTCGGCGTGTTCCACGCAGTGGCGGATGCGTCCGATCTCGGCCTGGCCGCGGTCGTGGCGCTGCAGGAAGCGGCCGTTGCGGCCGATGACTTCGTGCGACGGGTAGCCCGTCAGTTGTTCGAAGGCGGGGTTGACGTAGGCGATCGGAATGTCGGGCAGGCTTGCGTCGGCGATGATGATGCCCGTGTTGCTGGCTTCGATCAGGCGCTTGAAGAACGGCCCCGGCAACTGCTCGATTTTTGCGAGGAGGGAGCGAACTTCTTCGGAAGAACAAGTCTGCATGGTCGTCTACCTTGGCGCTGGACGTGACCAGTGTAACGCCGCGTGCCGTCCGCATGCAGCACGAAAGACAGTCGTGCCCGCCTTTGTTGCCGGCCGGCTGGAACCGGCGTCAGCCGATGCCCAGCGCGGCCATTTTTGCGCGCAGCGCGAGCCGGTCCGCATCGATCTGCGCGCCGTTCGTGCGGCTCGACAACGCGGCCTTGTCCTTGCGGCCGAGGAAGTAGGCGATGCGCTCGGCGTTGGTGCCGGACGGGTGCGGAATCCCGTGCAGGATGCGGTCGGGACGAAGCACGCCGCGCCGCGCGAGCCAGTCGAGCGCGAGGCCGACCTTGGGCCCCAGCGGCACATAGACGGCGTCGGGCAGGAGACTCGCCTCGGGCGCGAAATGGTCGAGCAGCTGGGCTTGCAGCAACGGCGTCGTCAGCATGTTCGGCGCCGCGCCGTTGTAGTTCTTCCTGTCGACGAAGACCGGGTGGCGCAGCACGGCCGTCACGTGCATCAGGTGCGCGTCGTCGCCGAACAGCGAGGCGCAGCCGGCAATCCCGAGCCAGCGCTGCAGGCCCACGTGGTCGAGCAGGGCGACGAGGTTGGGGCGGATCGCGCCGCTGAACGCCCCGGTGTACTTGGCCGCGCGCAGCACCGCGTCCTGGCTTGCGCCGAGCGCCAGCTGGCGCCGCGCCTCGCGCACGGCGTTCTTCCATTGCACGAATCCGGGCGAGATACCGACGAGCACGACCCGCGCCGTGCGGTTCACATAGTCGAACGGGATGTAGTGGGCTTCGATGCCGCCGGCGCGCGCCAGCAGGAAGCCGTCGGGGATCTGCGCGGGCGTGGCGACGGCGTCCGGGTCGGTGTCCTGGATGAGGTCGCGGAACGATGGAAACGTGGCGGTGGTGGTCGAAGGCATGGCTTTTTGGTATGCAATATGCATTTGTAATCGATGTCACAAAGCGCTGCGGGGTTTATCCATATTAAAAATGATATCGAAGTTGCGGAAAAATTGATTGGATCGTTCTCAGTCGAACGCCTAAGATTACCTCCGAGCATGCCAGTTCAGAAAGTGTGCACCGCTTTCAGAAACATAACAATATCTAAAGGAGACGTATGGAACCCATCGCATCGGGCCGATTCACGCCCGCATCCCGCACCTTCGCATTGCGCGGCACCGTTGCCGCGCTCATGGGCATCGGCCTGTTGACGAGCGTTTCCGTGCGCGCCCAGGACGCCGGCGCCGCCCAGGATGCCAACCAGGCCAGCGGCGCCAATGTCGTGGTCGTCAGTGGTCAGCGCCAGGCGGCGCAGAGTGCCCAGACGATCAAGAAAAACGCCGAGCAGGTGCTCGATTCCATCGTCGCCGACGACATCGGTAAATTCCCGGACAAGAACGTGGCCGAGTTGCTCGGCCGTATCACCGGCGTACAGATCCTGCACAACAACGGCGAAGCCAGCAGCATCGTGATCCGCGGCCTCGGCGGCGTGACCACGCTGATCAACGGCCGCGAGATGTTCACCGCGGCCAGCCGTTCGCTGGTGATGTCGGACGTGCCGGTGTCGATGCTGCAGCGCGTGGATGTGTATAAATCGCAGGGCGCCGACATGGTCGAAGGCGGCACGTCGGGCGTCATCGACGTGCGCACGTTCCGTCCGTTCGACTTCAAGGGCGAGCAGGTTGCCGTCAACGCGCGCGCCGAGCACCGCGACAAGGCGGGCAAGACCGATCCGCAGATCGGCGGCCTGTGGTCGAACCGCTGGAAGACCAGCATCGGCGACGTCGGCCTGCTGGGCGGCCTGTCGTACCAGCGCGGCCGCTACTTCGACGAGGCCGCATGGGCCGGCCAGCCGGCCACGTACCAGGCCAATGGCCAGACCGTGCAGGGCGCGGATGGCAACGGCCGCGTGATGACGACGGGCGACCGCAAGCGCCTGGCGGCGAACTTCTCGGCCCAGTGGCGCCCGAACCGCGAGATGCAGTTCTATGCCGAAGGTTTCGGCACCAAGATCGACCACGATTCGCAGAGCATCTTCTTCGTCGGCGGCTTGCCGGTGTATAACAACCCGAACTCGACGATCACGACGGTCACCGAGAACGGCAAGAACTATCTCTCCAGCGTCAGCAATCCGAGCGACACGTCGCTGGTGCTGAGCTCGACCCAGGCGCGCCGCGACTGGTCGAAGGGCAGCCAGCTGGCCGTCGGCGGCATCTGGGACGCCACGCCGACGATCCGCCTGTCGTCCGAGCTGGTGCGCACGGTATCGACGTATCGCCAGGAAAACCCGATCCTCGACTCGATCTACACGGCGCCCCACGCGGTCGTCGGCGGCACCCGCGACGGCGGCGGCTACGTCGATTACCCGGGCACCGACCTGACCGATCCGTCCAAGTGGACCATGATCGCGCTGTACGACAACCACAATCATTCGAACGGCTCGGCCAACGACTGGCGCGGCGACGTGACGTGGACCCCGGACAACGACGGTCTGCTGAAGGAACTGAGCGGCGGCGTGCGCTGGGCCCAGCGCGACGCATCGTTTGCGCACGAACTGAACAACTACCGTCCGGCGACGATCACCGGCCAGAGCCCGGCCAGCGTCCCCGGCCTGTCGTGCATCAGCCCGCAACTGTACGGCAACTACGGCGTGAACCAGTACTACGCCTCGTGCTATGAATACCTGCTGAACAACACGTCCGCCGTGCGCCAGGCGATCCTGGGTACGCCGAACGGCCTGCCGGACGATCCGCTGTCGTACTATACGGACCGCGAGACGACGGAAGCCATCTACGGCAAGGCCAAGATCGGCTTCGATGCCTGGAGCGTGCCGGTCGAAGGTACCGTCGGCGTGCGCGTCGTGAACACCAAGCAGAGTGTCAACGGCAACTCGCGCGCCGGTGCCGGGGTGGTCACGCCTGTGTCGGTCTCGTCCAGCAATACCGACGTGCTGCCGAGCCTGAACCTGCGCGCCAACTTCCGCGACGACCTGGTCGGCCGCATCGTCGCCGGCAAGGCGATCGAGCGCGCCGCGTTCGGCGACTACAACCCGGGCGTCGTGCTCGGTTCCGTCACCACGACCAATGGCAATCCGCCGGGCGGCACGGGCGGCAACCCGAGCCTGAAGCCGCAGGAAGCCCGCAACCTGGACGTGGCGCTGGAGTGGTATTTCTCGAAGGACGGGTCGCTGACCGGTACGGCATTCCAGCACGACTTCAAGAACTACATCCGCCACAAGACGACGACGGAAACGATCAACGGCCAGGCCTACCTGATGGACCGTCCGTACAACACGGACACGGCCAAGCTGTACGGCTTCGAAGGCGCTTACCAGCAGTTCTTCTCCTTCCTGCCGGGCTGGATGAGCGGCCTGGGCGTGCAGGCGAACTTCACCTTCATGAACGGCGGCATGACCGAGCCGGACGGCAGCCGCAACACGTTCCCGGGCATGTCCAAGAAGGCCTACAACCTGGTCGGCCTGTACGAGCGCGGCCCGTGGTCGGCCCGCCTGGCCTACAGCTGGCGCGATTCGTTCGTGGACACGTACAACTACCGCGGCCTGGGCATGAACCTGATCGTCGAACCGATCAAGACCCTGGATGCCTCGATCTCGTACAAGATCACGGACAGCCTGACGGCGACCCTGGACGGCAGCAACCTGCTGGACCAGGCCTACCACGACTACCACGGCACCCCGTTGCTGCCGCGCGACGTGCGCCGTTATGACCGCGTCGTCGGCTTCGCGCTGCGTTGGAAACATTGATCCAGGTTCCTGATCGCTAGACAATAATAAGGGTGCTGCCCGGGGAAACTCCGCGTAGCACCCTGTTCGTTTGGAAGGAAGTCCGCATGCATACCCAGAAACTCTCCACTCTCGAAAAAGTGGGCTTCGGCGCCGGCGACATGGCGCTCAACGTGGTGATCTCGTCGATGATGCTGATCATCACCTTCTTCTACACGGACGTCTACGGACTCAAGACGACCGACCTCGCGCTGCTGTTCGTGCTGGTCAAGTTCGTGGGCGCGTGTTCCGACCTCGTCGTCGGCCAGATGACGGATACGT
Organism: Massilia luteola; assembly: GCF_034420155.1. Classification (NCBI taxonomy): domain Bacteria; kingdom Pseudomonadati; phylum Pseudomonadota; class Betaproteobacteria; order Burkholderiales; family Oxalobacteraceae; genus Massilia; species Massilia luteola. Next base: position 83,231 of record NZ_JAXOFN010000018.1, on the reverse strand, counting down.
TCCTGAGCCGCTGGGGCCGCTATCGTCCCTACCTGCTGTTCCTCGCCGTGCCCTACGGCCTGTCCGTGTTCGCCGTCTTCAGCACGCCGGACTGGGGCTACGACGCCAAGCTCGTGTGGGCCTATTCCACGTACATCCTGATGACGCTGATGACGTCGGGCGTGGGCGTGCCGTACATTTCGCTGATCAGCGGCCTGACGAGCGATCCGCAGGAGCGCCTGTCCGCCAACGGCTACCGCCTGTTCCTGGCCAAGGTCGGCGCGTTCATGGTGACGATCGTCGTGCCGATCCTCGCGCAGCGCTGGGGCAACGGCAGCCAGGCCGCCGGCTACCAGGCGGCGATGGCCCTGATGGCCGTGCTGGGCGTCGTGCTGTTCCTGTTCACGTTCTTCACGACGACGGAGCGCGTCGTCTACAAGACCCGCCGCCAGCCGCTGCTGGAACAGATCCAGGTGCTGGCGCAGAACGACCAGTGGCTGATCCTGTGCGCCGTCTGCGTGACGGGCACCATCGGCTACGTGATCCGCGGTTCCGTCGCGATCTATTACGCCAAGTACTACCTGCACGGCGACACGGCGACGGTGTCGGCGTTCCTGTCGACGGGCGTCGCGGCCGCCATCATCGCGATGGTCGTGTCGACGTGGGTCACCAAGTTTTATTGCAAGGTGAAATTGTTCCGCTACACGCAGCTGATGGTGGCGGTGCTGTCCGTGATGATTTATTTCCTGGTCAAGCCGGGCGACACGGCGCTGGCATTCTTCCTGTATTTCCTGCTGTCGCTCGTCGTCGACCTGCACGCGCCCGTGTTCTGGTCCGCGATCGCCGAGACCATCGACTACGGCCAGGTCAAGACCGGCAAGCGCGTGTCCGGCTTTGCGTTCGGCGGCATCTCGGTCGCGCAAAAGGCCGGCATGGGCATCGCGGGCGGCCTCGTGGGCCTGCTGCTGAATTATTTCCACTACCAGCCGAACCAGGAGCAGGGCGCGCTGGCGCTGCATGGCATCGCGCTGATGCTGTCCGTGATTCCGGGCTTCTTCCACTTCCTGATGGGGGCGCTGATGTTCAAGTACCGCATCAGCGATGAGTATTATTCGACCGTCAAGGAAGATTTGCGGGTGAACGGGGCGGCCGGTTGAATCGCCGATAAATTATCCGGCGTCGTCCCCGCGCAGGCGGGGATCCAATTTCTGTTTGCGATAACGCCGACGGTCATGCTGTCGGATCCTTTTTCTTGGGCCCCCGCCTGCGCGGGGGCGACGTATCAAATGTAACTCTCGAGACGACGATGGACACCGTACTGAAACCCCTGATCGAACAACGCGCCGACCCGTACATCTACAGGCACACGGACGGCTATTACTATTTCACCGCCTCGGTCCCGCAATACGACCGCATCGAACTGCGCCGCGCGAAAACGATCGCCGAACTGGCCACCGCGCCCACCGTTGATGCGTGGATCAAGCCGGACACGGGCCCGTACAGCGAACTGGTCTGGGCGCCGGAACTGCATTTCAACATGGGCGCGTGGTACGTCTATTTCGCCGCCGCGCCGAGCCGCGAGATCAAGGACAAGCTGTTCCAGCACCGCATGTACGCGATCCGCAATACGAACGCCAATCCGCTCGAAGGCACGTGGGAATTCATGGGCCAGGTCGACACCGGCATCGACACGTTCTGCCTGGACGCGACCACCTTCAACCACAACGGCGCGCTGTACTACCTGTGGGCGCAGAAGGACCAGGCGATCGAAGGCAATTCGAACCTGTACATCGCGAAGATGAAGACGCCGTGGCAGATCGAGGGCCGGCCGGTGCTGCTGTCGAAGCCCGAGTACGACTGGGAAATCCGCGGCTTCTGGGTCAACGAGGGACCATCCGTCCTGCGCCGCAACGGCAAGATCTTCATCTCGTATTCCGCCAGCGCCACCGACGAGAATTACGCGATGGGCCTGCTGTGGGCGGACGAGAATGCGGACCTGCTCGATCCGGCGGCGTGGACAAAGTCGCGCGAGCCCGTGTTCCGTACATGCTACGATCACGGCATCTACGGACCCGGCCACAACAGCTTTACGTATGCTGAAGATGGCGATACCGTCATGCTCGTCTACCACGCGCGCACCTATACCGAAATCGTCGGCGATCCGTTGTGGAATCCGGACCGCCATACTTTCGTCAAACCGCTGCGCTGGGACGAGAACGGCATGCCGGTATTCGGGCGGCCTTCCACCCTCTGAGGACATAACAACGTGCAAAACGGAATCACCCAGGCGCCGTTCGGGACCTTGCCCGACGGCAGGCAAGTCACCCAGTACACGCTCAAGAACAATAACGGCATGATCGTGAAGATCCTGGATTTCGGCGGGATCATCACCGAGATCCACGTCCCGGACCGCGACGGCGTCTTCGCCGACGTGGCGCTGGGCTTCGGGACGCTCGCACCCTATATCAAGGACAGCCCGTATTTCGGCGCCCTGATCGGCCGCTACGGCAACCGCATCGGCAAGGGCCGCTTCACGCTCGACGGCAAGGAATACCAGCTGACGGTCAATAACGGCAACAACCACCTGCACGGCGGCGATCCCGGCTACGACAAGGTGCTGTGGACGGCCGTCGCCGAAGGCGCCAGCCTCGTCCTGCGCTACGACAGCCCGGACGGCGAGCAGGGCTACCCGGGCAACCTGGTGGCCACCGTCACGTACCATCTGACGGACGACAACGAGATCGTCGTGCGCTTCCACGCCGTCACCGACCGGCCGACGCCCGTCAACCTCACGCAGCACAGCTATTTCAACCTGGCGGGCGCGGGGCAGGGCGACATCCTCGGCCACGAGATCACGATAGCCGCCGACAAATTCGTGCCCATCGACGCGGAGTCGATCCCGTTCGGCGAACTGGCCCCGGTGACCGGCACGCCGTTCGATTTCCGCAAGCCGCGCGCGATCGGCGAGCGCATCGGTCAACCGGACAAGCAGCTGCGCCACGGCACCGGCTACGACCATTGCTGGGTGCTGAACAAGAAGCCGGGCGAGCGCGGCCTCAAGCGCGCCGTCCACGTGAGCGAACCGACGACGGGCCGCGTGCTCGAATTGTTCACGCAGGAGCCGGGCGTGCAGTTCTACAGCGGTAATTTCCTGGACGGTTCGCTGGAGGGCAAGGGCCATCCGTGGATCTTCCGCAGCGGCTTCTGCATCGAGCCCGAGCACTATCCGGATTCGCCCAACCAGCCGTCGTACCCGAACACGATCCTGCGTCCGGGCGAGGTGTACGAAACGGAATCGCGCTTCCGCTTTTCGGTCGCGCAATAAGCGAAAGAGGCTTGTCATGATGGATCTGGTGGTGGATGGCCGGCATGTGCTGGGCGAGGGCATCATCTGGGACGACCGCGGCGCACGTTTGCTGTGGACCGACATCGAACGCTGCGAACTGTGGTCGCACGCGCCCGCGACGGGCGTGCTGCAGCGCTGGCCGCTGCCGGAGCGCCTGTGTTCGATGGCCCTGACGGAAGTCGACGGCTGCCTGCTGCTGGGCCTCGCGTCCGGCCTCGCGTTCTTCGACCTCGCCAGCGGTGAGCTCGACCGCATCTGCGACGTCGAGGCGGACCTGCCCACGACCCGCCTGAACGACGGCCGCACCGACCGCCAGGGCCGCTTCGTGTTCGGCATGTTCAACCAGGCCGAGAACCCCAAGGACGCCATCGGCAGCTTTTACCGCCTGAACCACGACCTCACGCTGGAGCGCTTGCCGTTGGGCAACGTCGCCATCGCCAACAGCATCTGCTTCAGCCCGGACGGCCGTACCATGTATTACGCGGACTCGGGCACGCGCGAGATCCGCTGCTGCGATTACGATCCCGTCACGGGCGCCATCTCCGGCCTGCGCCAGTTCGCCCCCGCCGACGCCGCCCCCGGCGATCCGGACGGCTCGACGATCGATGCCGACGGCTATCTGTGGGGCACGCGCTGGGGCGCCGGCCAGGTCGTGCGTTTCGCGCCGGACGGCACCGTCGACCGGGTACTCACCCTGCCCGCGCCGCAGCCGACGTGCCCGGCATTCGGCGGCGCCGGGCTGGACGTTCTATATGTCACTTCGGCAACAGTCGGCCTGCACGCCGGCCAGTTGGCGGAGGCCCCGAAGTCCGGCGGCGTGTTCGCGCAAACCCTGCCGGTACGCGGTTTGACCGAGGTGAGGTTCGCTGGGCGGCGATGATAGCGATAACAGCGATGCCGATATAGATATCGCTTGCTGTTAAAAATTGATTGGAAAGTTATCTGATCGGCCTTTAGACTTCTTTCATCGCTGAGCTGGACGACGACTTGGGTCGCTCGGCACTACAAAAACGACGGAGGAAGAACAATGTCCGAGACAAAAAAGAAACCCACCCTGCGTTCTGCAGCGTGGTTTGGTACCCAGGACAAGAACGGCTTCATGTACCGGAGCTGGATGAAGAACCAGGGTATCCCCGATCACGAATTCCAGGGCAAGCCGATCATCGGCATCTGCAACACCTGGTCCGAACTCACGCCTTGCAACGCCCACTTCCGCAAGCTCGCCGAGCACGTCAAGCGCGGCATCCTGGAGGCGGGCGGCTTCCCGGTCGAATTCCCGGTCTTCTCGAACGGCGAATCGAACCTGCGTCCGACCGCCATGCTGACCCGTAACCTGGCCAGCATGGACGTCGAAGAATCCATCCGCGGCAATCCGATGGACGGCGTCGTCCTGCTGGTCGGCTGCGACAAGACCACGCCAGCCCTGCTGATGGGCGCGGCCAGCGTCGACCTGCCGACCATCGTCGTCACCGGCGGCCCGATGTTGAACGGCAAGCTGAACGGCCAGGACATCGGCTCCGGCACCGCCGTCTGGAAATTGCACGAGCAAGCCAAGGGCGGCCAGATCTCGATGCACGACTTCCTCGCGGCCGAAGCGGGCCACGCGCGCTCGGCCGGCACCTGCAACACGATGGGCACCGCGTCGACGATGGCCTGCATGGCCGAGTCGCTGGGCACGTCGCTGCCGCACAATGCCGCGATCCCGGCCGTCGACGCGCGCCGCTACGTGCTGGCGCATATGTCCGGCATGCGCATCGTCGAGATGGTCAATGAAGACCTGAAGCTGTCGAAGATCCTCAAGCGCGAGAACTTCGAAAACGCGATCCGCGTGAACGCCGCGATCGGCGGTTCGACCAACGCCGTGATCCACCTGAAGGCGATCGCCGGCCGCGTCGGCGTGCCGCTGGAACTGGAAGACTGGACCGCGGTCGGCAAGGGCACCCCGACCATCGTCGACCTGCAGCCGTCCGGCCGCTTCCTGATGGAAGAGTTTTATTACGCCGGCGGCCTGCCGGGCGTGATCCGCCGCCTGGGCGAAAACAACCTGCTGCCGCACAAGGACGCGCTGACCGTCAACGGCAAGACGCTGTGGGAAAACAACCAGGACGCGCCGATCTACAACGATGAAGTGATCCGCAAGATCGACAACCCGCTGATCGCCGACGGCGGCATCTGCATCCTGCGCGGCAACCTGTCGCCGCGCGGCGCCGTGCTGAAGCCGTCGGCCGCGTCGCCCCACCTGATGCAGCACCGCGGCAAGGCGGTCGTGTTCGAGGACTTCGACCACTACAAGCAGCGCATCAACGATCCGGACCTGGACGTCGACGAGAACTCGATCCTCGTGATGAAGAACTGCGGTCCGAAGGGCTACCCGGGCATGGCCGAAGTGGGCAATATGGGCCTGCCGCCGAAGCTGCTGGCGAAGGGCATCACCGACATGGTGCGCATCTCGGACGCGCGCATGAGCGGCACCGCCTACGGCACCGTCGTGCTGCACGTGGCGCCGGAAGCGATGGCCGGCGGCCCGCTGGGCATCGTCAAGGACGGCGACTTCATCGAGCTCGATTGCAAGGGCGGCCGCCTGCACCTGGACGTGTCGGACGACGAGATCCAGGCCCGCCTGGCGGACCGCGCCGAGACCCAGCAGGAGCCGGCGCGCACCGGTTACGCGGGCCTGTACCTGGACCACGTGCTGCAGGCGGACGAAGGCTGCGATTTCGACTTCCTCGTCGGCTGCCGCGGTTCCGCCGTGCCCAAGCATTCCCATTAATGTTGGTATTCGCGTGGGCACAGGGCGCCCACCCGACGTAGGGTGGGCGCCCTGTGCCCACGCGTTCGACCATATGAACACCCGCGCATCGCGCCTCGGAGACATCTGACCATGCTGCTCATCCAATACAAATCCACCACCGGCGACCGCCGCGTCGGCGTCCTGAACGGCGACGTCGTCACCGCGATCGCCGGCTACGCCTCGACGCTGGACCTGGCGCAAGCCGCCATCGCCCAGGGCAAGGGCCTCGCCGCGCTGGCCGAGGCCTGCGCCACCGGCACCAACGAATCCTACGAAGCGATCGCCACCGAAGGCCGCCTGCTGGCCCCGATCGACCACCCGGACGCGGCCCACTGCTACGTCACCGGCACGGGCCTCACGCACCTGGGCAGCGCCGACACGCGCGACGCCATGCACAAGAAGATCGGCGGCGACGTCGAGACCCTGTCCGACTCGATGAAGATGTTCCGCATGGGCGTCGAAGGCGGCAAGCCGGAAGCGGGCAAGGCCGGCGTCCAGCCGGAATGGTTTTATAAAGGCGACGGCTCGATCGTGCGCGCCGGCGGCCAGGACATGGAGATGCCGGACTTTTCGCTGGACGGCGGCGAGGAACCGGAGATCGCCGGCCTGTACGTGATCGGCAACGACGGCCAGCCGTACCGCATCGGTTTCGCACTGGGCAACGAATTCTCGGACCACGTGACGGAACGCCAGAACTACCTGTACCTCGCGCACTCCAAGCTGCGCAACTGCGGCGTCGGCCCGGCGCTGCTCGTCGGCGAACTGCCGGCGCACGTGCAGGGCGTCTCGCGCATCCGCGCCGCCGACGGTTCCGTGCGCTGGGAAAAGGCCTTCGTGTCGGGCGAACAGAACATGTCGCACACGATCGGCAACCTGGAATACCATCATTTCAAGTATGGCCTGTTCAATCGCCCCGGCGACGTGCACATCCACTTCTTCGGCACCGCCACGCTGAGCTTCGCGGACAGCGTGAACGTGCAGGCCGGCGAAACGTTCGAAATCGAATCGCCGCAATTCGGCCCGGCCCTGCGCAACAAGCTGGTCGTCCATCCGACTCAATTTGCAAAAGTGAAGACCTTATGACCGACGTGACCACTGCACAAATCACGGGCGAAGCCCTCATCGGCGGCGTCGCCCGGCGCGGCGCCGGCGGCTCGTTCAAGGCGTGGAATCCATCCGCGCGCGAGCACCTGGAACCTGCTTTCCACATGGTCGACATCGGCCAGATCGACGAGGCCTGCAGCCTGGCCGGCAAGGCATTCGACGTCTTCCGCAATACCACGGACGAAGAGCGCGCGACGTTCCTCGATACCGTCGCCGACCAGATCATGGCCCTCGGCGATGCGCTGGTCGAGCGCGCAATGGCTGAAACCGGCCTGCCGCGCGGCCGCATCGAAGGCGAGCGCGCCCGCACCTGCAACCAGCTGAAACTGTTCGGCAGCCTGCTGCGCGAAGGTTCGTGGCAGGATCCGCGCATCGACCCGGCGCTGCCGCAGCGCACGCCGCCGCGTCCCGACCTGCGCAGCCGCCTGATCGGCGTCGGCCCCGTCGCCGTGTTCGCCGCATCGAACTTCCCGCTCGCGTTCTCCGTCGCCGGCGGCGACACGGCATCCGCCTTCGCGGCCGGCTGCCCCGTCGTCCTGAAGGCCCACTCGGCCCACCCCGGCACGTCGGAACTGGTGGCGCGCGCCGTCGTGAAAGCCGTCGCGCTGTGCGGCCTGCCGGCCGGCACGTTCGCGCTCTTGACCGGCACCGGCAACGGGATCGGCCAGGCGCTCGTCGCGCATCCGGCCATCCAGGCCGTCGGCTTCACCGGTTCGCGTTCCGGCGGCACCGCGCTGATGGCCGTCGCCGCGGGCCGCCAGCAGCCGATCCCGGTCTATGCCGAGATGAGCAGCATCAATCCGGTGTTCCTGCTGCCCGTCGCGCTGGAACAGCACGCCGAGCGCATCGGCCGCGAATTCGCCGGCTCGCTCACGCTGGGCGTCGGCCAGTTCTGCACCAACCCCGGCCTCGTGCTGGCGATCGACGGTCCGGGCCTGTCCACGTTCTGCGCCGCCGCCACGGCAGCGCTGAACGACACGCAGCCGGCGACGATGCTGTCGGCCGGTATCGCGTCGAGCTTCCGCCGCGGCGTCGCCGCGCTGGGCAGCAACGAAGCGGTGAGCACGCTGCTGCGCCTGGAGCACGAAGACAACCAGGGCCACGCCGCGCTGTTCCGCGTCGAAGCCGACGCGTTCCTGGCCCGCAAGGAGCTGCACGAAGAAGTGTTCGGCCCGGCCTCGCTGCTGGTCGTATGCAAGGACGTCGAGCAGATGCGCGCCATCGTGGAGCACCTGGAAGGCCAGCTGACCGCCGCGATCCACCTTGAAGAAGGCGATATCGAGGCGGCGCAAGTGCTGCTGCCGACGCTGGAGCGCAAGGTCGGCCGCATCCTGGCCAACGGCTTCGGCACCGGCGTGGAAGTGGCGCACGCGATGGTGCACGGCGGTCCGTTCCCGGCCACGGCCGACGGCCGCAGCACCTCGGTGGGCACGGGCGCGATCTTCCGCTTCCTGCGCCCCGTGGCGTACCAGAACCTGCCGCAGGCGCTGCTGCCGGCGGTGCTGCGCGACGAGAACCCGCGCGGCATCTGGCGCCGCCGCGACGGCGCGCTGGGCAAGGACTGACACGCCAACAGGCCAACACGCCAAGCAGGATACAGCGGTAGGGTGGGCTCCCCGAGCCCACGCGCAACGCCAAGCAGGATACGGCGCCCGGTTTTCGTGGCGCCGCTTAGAACAAGATTATCGGATGGAGACGACGATGAGTACTTTAGCCAGCTACGGCAGCCTTGAAGGCAAACGGGTGTTCGTGACGGGTGGCGGCAGCGGGATCGGCGAAGCGATCGTGGCTGCGCTGGTGGAGCAGGGCGCGCTGGTGGGCTTTGTCGACATCATGCGCGACGCCAGCGAGGCGCTGGTCGAGCGGCTGGCGCAGGCCGGCCACAAGGCGCCGATCTACCGCTACTGCGACATCACCGACATCGCCAGCCTGCAGGCCGTGATGGCCGAGATGGCCGCCAAGCTGGGTGACTTCGACGTCATCGTCAACAACGCCGCCAACGACCAGCGCCACGAGATCGGCAAGGTCTCGGTCGAGTACTGGGACGAACGCATCGCCATCAACCAGCGCCCGATGTTCTTCACCGTGCAGGCCGCGCTGGAAGGCATGAAGCGCCGCGGCGGCGGTTCCGTCATCAACTTCAGTTCGATGTCGTGGCACGCCAAGAACCCGAACTACCCGATCTACGCGACGACGAAGGCGTCCGTCATCGGCCTCACGCGCTGCCTGGCGCGCGACCTGGGCAAGTTCAACATCCGCGTCAACACGGTCACGCCGGGCTGGGTGATGACCCAGCGCCAGATCGACCTGTGGCTGGACGAGTCGGGCGAAGCCGAGATCGCGCGCTCGCAATGCCTGCCGGGCAAGCTGATGCCCGAGGATATCGCCGCGATGGTGCTGTTCCTGTCCGCCGACGACAGCAAGATGTGCACGGGGCAGGAATTCATCGTGGATGCCGGCTGGGTGTGACGCGCCTGCCGCGTTTGTCCCGCTAGCCCGAACACCGTCGTTCCCGCGGAGGCGGGAATCCAAGCGTTGTCTCAGGATTCGCACAACTTGGATCCCCGCCCGCGGGGACGACGGATCGAAGGATATCTGCCGCACACGCGGCATTTGCCATTCCGCTCGTCATTAACATAACCACCTCAACGACCAAAACAACGGAGACTACATGAAGGCATTCCAACCCACCATCCTCGCCCTCGGCATCGCCGCCGCGTTCTGCGCCGGCGCCGCATTCGCACAAGTCAACGTCACCGTCGACGCGAACAAGCCGGGCGCAGTGATCGACAAGGACGTCTACGGCCAGTTCGCCGAACACCTCGGCACCGGCATCTACGGCGGCCTGTGGGTCGGTCCGGATTCGAAGATCCCGAATACGCGCGGCTGGCGCAACGACGTGGTCGGCGCCCTGAAAGCCATGCACGTGCCGCTGGTGCGCTGGCCGGGCGGCTGCTTCGCCGACGAGTACCACTGGCGCGAAGGCATCGGCCCGCGCAGCAAGCGTCCGGTGAAGGTCAACACGAACTGGGGCGGCGTGCCGGAATCGAACGCGGTGGGTACGCATGAATTCTTCGACCTCGTCGAGATGCTGGGCGCGGACGCCTACGTCAACGGCAACCTGGGCACCGGCACCCCGCAGGAAGCGGCCGAGTGGATCGAGTACATGACGTCGGAAGGCAAGTCGTCGCTGGCCGAACTGCGCGCGAAGAACGGCCACCCGGCGCCGTTCAAGGTCGCCTATTTCGCCATCGGCAACGAGTCGTGGGGCTGCGGCGGCAATATGCGTCCGGAGTACTACGCCGACCTGTACCGCCAGTGGAACACCTTCCTGAAGGCGCCGCAGCACCTGCGCCCGAAGATGATCGCCAGCGGCGGCACCGCCGACGACACCTCCTGGACCGACATCCTCTCGCGCGACCTGAAAGGCCGCACGGACGGCATCAGCTTCCACTACTACACGCTGCCGACCGGCGACTGGCACCACAAGGGTGCCGCCACCGGCTTCCCGGAATCGGAATGGTTCTCGACCATGAGCCAGACCCTGCGCATGGAAGACTTCGTGCGCAAGAACGTGGCCATCCTCGACAAGAACGACCCGGAGAAGAAGATCGGCTTCGACGTGGACGAGTGGGGCACCTGGTACGACGTCGAGAAGGGCACCAACCCGGGTTTCCTGTTCCAGCGTAATACGATCCGCGACGCCGTCGTGGCCGCGCTCAACTTCAATATCTTCCATGCCCACGCCGACCGCGTGCGCATGACGAACATCGCGCAGATGGTCAACGTGCTGCAGGCCATGATCATCACCGACAACGACAAGATGCTGCTGACGCCGACGTACTACGCATTCAAGATGTACGTGCCGTTCCAGGACGCGACCTCGCTGCCGGTCACGCTGTCGAACAACACGACCTACGGCTCGAACGGCGAGGGCGTGCCGGGCATCAGCGCCTCGGCGGCGAAGGGCAAGGACGGCAAGACCTATGTCGCGCTGGTCAACACCAACCCGCATGACGCCACCGACGTCGTCCTGAACGTGGCCGGCCAGAACGTCGGCGCCGTGCGCGGCCAGCTGCTGACCGCGGATTCGATGGATGCCCACAACACCTTCGAGCACAAGGACGCCGTCAAGCCGGTGCCGTTCAGCGCCAGCGCCAGCGGCGGCAAGCTGACGATCAAGGTGCCGGCCAAGTCGGTGCTGGTCGTGGCCGTGGAAGGCTGACCGATGGCGCACGCCCTGACCCCGCGTGCGCTGGCCGTCGCCGCCGCACTCGTCCTCGCCGGATGCGGCGGGGGCGGCGGCGGTGGCGCTGCCGCGCCGGTGACCGCGCCGGTCGCCGCCACGCCGTCGACGCCAGCCACGACGCCAGCCCCGGCCACGACCGACACGCCGGCCCAGGCCGCGATCACGTTCGCCAACGTGTCCGTGCACGACCCGGCCGTCATCAAGGTCGGCGACACGTGGTACGCGTTCGGCTCGCACCTGGCGGCCGCCAAGACCACGGACCTGATGAACTGGACGAAGATCGCCGACGGCGTCACCGACGCCAATCCGCTGTTCTCGAAAGTGACGACGGCGCTGGCCGACACGTTCGCGTGGGCCCAGGTCACGGACCTGTGGGCGCCGGACGTCATCCAGCTCGACGACGGCAAGTTCTACATGTACTACGATGCCTGCAAGGGCGATTCGCCGCGCTCCGCGCTGGGCGTGGCCGTCGCCGACAAGATCGAAGGCCCGTACGTCAACAAGCAGGTGTTCCTCAAGTCCGGCATGTGGGGCGAGGTCAGTCCCGACGGCACCGTCTACGACGCGCTGAAGCATCCGAACGTCGTGGACCCGAACACGTTCCGCGACGCCGCCGGCAAGCTGTGGATGATCTACGGCTCCTACTCGGGCGGCATCTTCATCATGGCGATGGACCCGGCCACCGGCCTGCCGGTCGCGGGCCAGGGCTACGGCAAGCACCTCATGGGCGGCAACCACGCGCGCATCGAGGGCGCCTACGTGATGTACAGCCCGGCCACGAAGTACTACTACCTGTTCACGTCGTTCGGCGGCCTCGATGCGAACGGCGGCTACAACATGCGCGTGGCGCGCGCGACCAGCCCGGACGGCCCCTACCTCGACGCCACCGGCAAGGACATGGCCGACGTCAAGGCCGATCCGACCAAGCCCCTGTTCGACGACGTCAGCATCGCGCCGTACGGCCAGAAGCTGGTCGGCAACTACCAGTTCGCGCTGGCGAGCGGGGAGACGGGGACGCCGGTCGGCTACGTCTCGCCCGGCCACAACTCGGCGCGCTACGAAGCGGCGACGAACCAGTACTTCCTGATCTTCCACACCCGCTTCCCGGGCCAGGGCGAATACCACGAAGTGCGCGTGCACGAGATGTTCATCAACGACGACGGCTGGCCGGTGGCGGCGCCGCTGCGCTACGTGCCGCTGTCGAAGAGCGCGACGACGATCTCCGCGACCGTCACGAGCGCGGACACGGCCGGTGCGTACAAGATGGTCAACCACGGCAAGGACATCTCGGCCACGGTCAAGCCGTCGGTCGCGATCCGGCTCGACGCCAACGGTACGGTGACCGGCGCAGGATCGGGCAACACCGGCGGCACCTGGACGCACAAGGGCAACAACAACGTCGCCATCGTGATCGACGGGGTCACCTACAGCGGCGTGCTGTCGCGCCAGTGGAACCCGAACGCGAACGCCTTCGCGGTGACGTTCACGGCGCAGTCGAAGGCCGGCGTGTCGTTGTGGGGCATCCGCACCGGCTCGTAATCGAAAGGATGAACCATGCGTAAAGCGACGAAAATCGCGGCCGCACTCGGCGCCGGCATGCTGGCGCTGGCCGCGGCGTTGACGGCGCAGGCGTCCCAGGTCGGCGTGCACGACCCGGTGATGGCCAGGGACGGCAACACGTACTACCTGTACAGCACCGGCCCCGGCATCACGTTCTATTCGTCGTCGGACATGCTGCACTGGAAGCCGGAAGGCCGCGTGTTCGCGGGCGAGCCGGCGTGGGCGAAACGTGCGGCACCGACGTTCAACGGCCATATCTGGGCTCCGGACGTCCACCGGCACAACGGCCGCTGGCTGCTGTACTACTCGGTGTCCGGCTTCGGCAAGAACACGTCGGGCATCGGCGTGACGACCAACGCCACGCTCGACCCGCGCGCCCCGAACTACCGCTGGGAAGACCAGGGCATGGTCGTGCAGTCGGTGCCGGGCCGCGACATGTGGAACGCGATCGACCCGAACGTGGTCGAGGACGACAAGGGGCAAGGCTGGATGACCTTCGGTTCGTTCTGGGGCGGCATCAAGCTCGTGAAACTGGACGACAGCTGGACGAAGATCGCCGAGCCGCAGGAATGGCACACGATCGCCCGGCGCGAGCGGCCCGCGTTCACGCCGGACGAGCAGGCGGCGCCGGCCGAGATCGAAGGGCCGTTCATCTTCAAGAAGAACGGCTATTATTACCTGTTCGTGTCGTGGGGCCTGTGCTGCCAGGGGCCGAAGAGCACCTACCACGTCGTCGTCGGCCGCGCGCGGGACGTCGCCGGGCCGTACCTCGACCGCCAGGGCAAGGACATGGCGCAGGGCGGCGGCTCGCTCGTGATCCAGGGCGACAAGGACTGGAAGGCGCTGGGCCACAACAGCGCCTACACCTTCGACGGCAAGGATTATCTCGTGCTGCACGCGTACGAGACGGCGGATCACTACAGGCAGAAGCTGAAGGTGATGGACATCCACTGGGACAAGGGCGGCTGGCCGACGGTCGATCCGAAAGACCTCAACAACTATGTGAGCGAAGAAGTCAAATGAAGCTTACCCGCATCGCCGCACTGCTCCTCGCCCTGGGCGCTACGACGTCCCAGGCCGCCGACCTGTTCCCGCTGCAGGACGTGCGCCTGGGCGCGAGCCCCTTCCTCGACGCCCAGACCACGGACCTGAACTACCTGATGGCGATGGAGCCGGACCGGCTGCTGGCGCCGTTCCTGCGCGAAGCGGGTCTCACGCCCAAGCAGCCCAGCTACGGCAACTGGGAGTCGTCCGGCCTGGACGGCCACATGGGCGGGCACTACCTGTCGGCGCTGGCGTTGATGTATGCGTCGACCGGCGATGCGGAGGTCAAGCGGCGCCTGGATTACTTCGTCGCGGAGCTGAAACGCGCGCAGGCGGCCAACGGCGACGGCTACCTGGGCGGCATTCCGGGCGGCCGCGCCGCGTGGCGCGACGTCGCCGCGGGCAAGCTCCATGCCGATAACTTTTCCGTCAACGGCAAATGGGTCCCGTGGTACAACCTGCACAAGATCTTCGCGGGCCTGCGCGACGCGTACCGCTACGCCGGCAACGAGGATGCGAAGACGATCCTGATCGCCCTGTCCGACTGGGCGCTGCGGCTGACCAACCACCTCACGGACGAGCAGATGCAACAGATGCTCAGGGCCGAGCAGGGCGGCATGAACGAAGTGCTGGCCGACGTGTCCCAGATGACCGGCGACCGGCGTTACATGGACCTGGCGCTGCGCTTCTCGCACCAGGCCCTCCTGCAGCCGCTGGAAAGACACGAGGACAAGCTCACGGGCCTGCACGCCAACACGCAGATCCCCAAGGTCATCGGCTTCAAGCGCATCGGCGAACTCACGGGCCGCAAGGACATGGCGGATGCCGCCGCGTTCTTCTGGGAGACCGTCGTCGACCACCGCACCGTGGCCATCGGCGGCAACAGCGTCAAGGAGCACTTCCATGACGACAAGGACTTCAGCCCGATGATCGAGGAGGTCGAGGGGCCGGAGACCTGCAACACCTACAACATGCTGAAGCTGACCGAGATGCTGTTCGAGACCTCGGACAACGCCGGCTATGCGGATTACTACGAGCGCGCGCTGTACAACCACATCCTCGCGTCGGAACGTCCGGGCACGGGCGGCTTCGTCTACTTCACGCCGATGCGTCCGAACCACTACCGCGTGTATTCGCAGGTGGACAAGGCCATGTGGTGCTGCGTGGGCTCCGGCATCGAGAGCCACGCGAAGTACGGCGAATTCATCTACGCGCACGAAGAGAAGGACGGCAACGCGGCGCTGTTCGTGAACCTGTTCATCCCGTCGACGCTGAACTGGCGCGAGAAGAACGTGCGCATCACGCAGGCGAACGACTTCCCGGACCAGGCCAGCACGCGCATCACCGTCGACGGCGATGCGAAGTTCGCGCTGAAGATCCGCTATCCGGCCTGGGTCGCCCCGGGCAAGCTCGCGGTGAAGGTGAACGGCAAGCGCGTGAAAGTCGATGCGCAGCCGGGCAGCTACGTGAACATCGAGCGCGCGTGGAAGACGGGCGATCGCGTCGACGTCAGCTTGCCGATGGCGATGCATCTCGAGCAGATGCCGGACAAGTCGAATTACTACGCGGTGCTGTACGGCCCCGTCGTGCTGGCCGCGAAGACGAACCCGTTCCCGACGGAGCACCTGAACTTCTTCGCGGACGATTCGCGCATGGGCCACATCCCGTCGGGCCAGGTCTGCCCGCTGGAGGCCGCGCCCACGTTCGTCGCGGACAGCGGGGATTTCACGCGCCGCTTCAAGCCCGTGAAAGGCAAGCCGCTGACGTTCACGGCGCCGGGCGTCGTGCAGGGCGGGGCGGGATCGTCGACCGAGTTCATTCCCTTCTTCCGCCTGCACGACTCGCGCTACATGATCTACTGGCAGCAGAGCACCCCGGGCGAGTACGCGCGCATGAAGCTGGACGACGCCGCGAAGGAATCCGAGCGGCTGGCCCTGGACGCGCAGACCGTCGACCAGGTGGCGCCGGGCGAGCAGCAGCCGGAATCGGACCACGGCTTCAAGGGCGAGGGCGCGGACGCGGGCCTCAACAACGGCCGCCACTGGCGCCATGCGAGCAAGTGGTTCAGCTACCTGTTGAACGATCCGAAGCACGAGGCGAAGGCCTTGCGCCTCACGTTCGCGCGCGCCGACGCGGGCCGCAGGTTCGACATCGTCGTCGACGGCCAGCGCATCGCGGAAGTCGAACTGGCGGCCGGCGAGGCGCAGGAATTCTATACGCGCGATTTCGCCTTGCCGCCCGCGCTCGTGCAGGGCGCGAACGGCAAGCTGGAAGTGAAGTTCGTCGCGAAGGAAGGCTCGATGGCGGGCGGCCTGTATGGACTGCGATTATTACGTTGACCTAAAGGGCGTTGCGTTGACCGAAAGACCGTCATTCCCGCGCAGGCGGGAATCTAAGTTATACATGTCGCGATAACGCGCGCAACTTGGGTCCCCGCCTGCGCGGGGACGACGTGCTCATGCTGCAGGTGAACGCTAGCGCTTCGCCTGCGCCCGCGCCTTCGCCATCCGGTTCAGCACCTTCCATTTCGAACGCTCCGCGATGCGGTCGAGCGGCGTTGCCGCCGCATGCCGCACCTCGCGCAGCAGCTTGTGGTAGTTGCGCAGGCGGTCCGCATCGACGACGCCGCGCACCGCGCATCCCGGCTCCTCGCCGTGCGTGCAGTCGTGAAAGCGGCAATGCGCGGCCAGCGCGTCGATATCCCCGAATGCCGCGCCGACGTCCTCCTCGTCGGCGTCCGGCTGCCAGGCGCGCAGTCCGGGCGTGTCGATCACGCAGGCGCCGCCCGCGCACAGGTGCAGCGAGCGTGACGTCGTCGTGTGGCGGCCGCGGTCGTCGCCCTTGCGCACGCGGCCCGTGTCCTGGTGCGCATCCGCCAGCGTGTTGGTGAGCGTCGACTTGCCCACGCCCGATGAACCGAGCAGCACCAGCGTCTGGCCGGCCGTGGTCCACGGCGCCAGCACGTCGGCGGCGCGGCTTTCCAGCGCGTGCACGCGCACGACCGGGATCGATGCCGGGATGCGCGCGACGAGTTGCGCCGCCTTGGCGTCGGCATCGTGAACGAGGTCGCCCTTGGTCAGCACGACCACCGGTGCCACGCCGCACGACTGTGCCAGCATGAGGTAACGCTCCAGCCGGCGCAGGTTGAAGTCGCCATCGAGGCCCATCACCAGCAGCGCGGTGTCGACGTTCGCCGCCAGCCGCTGGCGGTGCGCCGTACCAGGTCGTTCATCGGCTCGACGAGGGCGCGGACCCAGGCGTCGCCGTGGTCGTCGTGGCCGAACAGCGCCCAGTCGCCGACGGCCGGTGCGACCGACCGGGCGCCCGGCAGGCGGGCCGGGAATTCGTGCAAACCGTCGTGCAGCACGAGCGCGCCGCGGTGCACGCTCGCGATGCGCGCGGGCAGGCCGCCGTCATGCGCGGCCAGGCGCGCGGCGATGGGGTTGGTCAGTCCGATGCGGCGCAGCGCCGCGAAATCGAAGTCGAAGTCGATCATGATCGTTGTGTTCCTGTGTCGAAGTACGCGAGCGCGCACGGGCACGCAGCCGCATGGCGCGGCCGCGATGGATTCGGGCAAGGAGGTCGGCGCGCCTGGCGCGCCCGTTCACGACGTCGGTGATCGACGGGGCGGGGAGATCAGGCAGCCGACAGGTGGGCAATATCCGGGTGCTTCATGGGGTGCTCCTCGTCTGGTGAATGGAAAGGCAAGTATAGCGCGTTCGTCCGCTTTTTGATGAGCGCGCCAATACGAGTGAACTCGCAGTTTTTTGGGGCGGCGCGCGCCCACGACGTGTCCTGAGGCTGGAAATCGGCTGGAAATGGCACCGCAAACGGCCGATCTGGAACACCAGGGCGCCAGATCGGATCAAGAACCGCAGCGCGAAACTCCGCGCCACGATCGGGCTGACTTTCGCGCGCGAAAGTCAATTGTTCAGTGCTTCCCTCGCTGCCTCGCCGTTTTTGGATGGCTTCTGTTGGGGCATCGATTTTATGAGGCGCCTTATCAAAATCGTCAATAAAAACTTCAAGTCCTCGTCTCTCATCGAATCTTATGGATTGAGTAAATTATCGATGTCGACATTCGAGAATGGCAGAGCCGGCGAAGCAAGTTGGCGAAGGATAGTCAAATGGACATCTGTCTTTACCTTGAATAAATTCTCCAGTCGGATCTTTCCGCCGAGCACTAAGGCGGGCTCGAATCCGTACATTTCATCTGGCGCGAGTTGACCTAGTTTTTCGGATGCGCGCTTGAAAAGTGGTTGGCTATTCTCGTCTTTTAAATCAAAATCTTTTGGCTCACTAAGGGAAAAAAAAGCGCGAATGGATAAGTCGAGATCATCTTTCGGCTTGGGTTTTAACTTGTTTTTAAATGCGATGATATTGTTAAGTGGGCATGCAATTGTTACGCTTCGACCAGTATTTTCACCGCATGCATATAGATCACCAAACGCAGATCTTGCGATTACGTGAAAGGAATCAATTTCTTCCAATTTTGTGTCTTCGAGCCATTCATCAATCAAGTCTTCGTACTCGTCAGGATCTACGGTCCAAAATAGACCGTTTGCATATCCACACCACCCTTCGTTTTTCCAATAGGTCAGTAACTGATCAGGCAACTTATCGCGCCATTTCTCAATACTGGATGCTGGTACCTCGAAACGATGCGTGGCTTCCCCAAACTCGTCTATAAAGACTTCAAAATCCTCGTCTCTCATCGCATCCCCTTTCCACGGCACGGCTCTAGTTTAACGTTCATTTTTTGATCCCCGCGGCCACTTTCGATGGCTTTGTTCGCTTCTCGATCCATTCCAGCTATCCTATCACTTTGCTTCCAACTCGCGCCGATGGAGGAGTTTACGTCGGCACGGCCCATTCCTTTCGGCTCATGGGTCAGCCAGCCACCCGAAACCATGTCCGGTTCATGTAGCGCGGCAAGCTTACTCATCACTTCTTGAGTGCTACTGCTTGCTATTTTCTTGGCCTGTGCCGGGCTCATCCCTTTTTTAAGCAAACTTTCGCCAATACTCTTTTTTATATCGGCGGTAACACGGTCCCTCAATTCGGCCTGCGCTGCGTCTGCGGCGGGATTGCGATTCATCGTCTTAAACAAATCTCTGGCCTGATTATATTGTCTAACGGTGAGGCTGTTGATTGCCTCTTCCTGCCGCTTGAGTTGCAAGGCCATCTCCTTCAGATAAGCCTTCTGCTCATCCTTACTCATCCGCATGAACTTCTTCTTATCAAACGGATGAAAGCAAGGCACTTTATGCTCGCGGCCCTTGACCGTCACCTCTTTTTTGGGTTTCCTTGGCCCGGACGCCGCTTCCCGCGCTTCCTTTGCCGCCTTGGCTTCGCGGGCAACCCGGGCGGCTTCTTCCGCTTCCTTGGCTGCCTTCGCGGCTTTGGCGACTTCTTCCGCTTCGTGCGCGCCCTTGGCGATTCGCGCGGCCGTTCCCGCGCCTTTCGCCATGCCGACCGCGCCTTTGGCGACCTTGCCCACCGTCGTGACGACCTTGCCGCCCGGGATCATGCTTGCCGCAGCGATACCCGCTTCGACAAAATCACCCTCGGCCGCATAGAGCGCGGCATCCGCCGCACCTGTCACGACCGACAAGCCGGGAACGAAGCTGGCCACACCCAGCACGCCGTGCACCCATGGGCTGGACTTTTGCCACATGGTCTTTTCACCCTCGGTCTCGAGCGTCAGCGCCGGATTGGCACCGCCGCCTTGCGGTTCGACGTGCGTTACCGATTTTTCCGCCTGCTCCAGGATCACGCCTTTCGTGCTCATGGCTTAACTCGCCAGATTCATATCGCACTCGTCGCCATGGCGTACGACATATTTCTTCTCTGCCCGAACGGCGTTTGCGCTCTGCGTCGCACGAACCTTGCCTTGGTTGACGCCCGACTTCATGCCGCCGCCCGTTCCCGCCTCGTTGCCGGTCACGTGCGTCACCACACTTTCGCTGAGCAGGAAAACGGGGTCGCCGTTGAACCTGACTGTCTGCGCGACCTCGACGCTGTCGCTCAGGTCGGCAATGATGGGGTAGGGCACAGGCACCATATTCGGCCCCATGGGCGTCTTGCACACGTTGGGGACGAGGCTGACGGCCTTGAAGATACTGTTCTTGCGGGCACCCGTTGGCATACCTTCCTTTCAAACGATCGTTGCAACATTGTTGTCAGGCTCGATTGCCGCAGCCTCGGCGCTCTGAGCCTGCTCGCGCAACGCCACGACATCCGCACGTGACAGCATCCGCGCTTCGAGCACGCGTACGGCGGGTTCGGAGGCGACGGTGGCGCGCCAGACGCATACGACGGAAGGTTTTTTGTCCGGGTCGTTCGCGTCGGGGGCCACGTCGATGATCAACGTATCGAGCCTGGCCGCGAGTTCGCCGATTCGTCCGTCTTCAAAGCGAACCACGGTGAACGGCAGATGCCCCGGCAGGGCGAACGACAGCAGGGTATTGCCCGCGGCGTCCTGCGCTGTTCCCGGGCCCGCTGGACTGAGGTTGTACAGCGTGATGGTTTCGTCGCCGTCCAGGTGGGGGACCACTTGCTGGTCGGCGGGCGCACCGTTCCAGTACGCAAAATTAAAATCGGCGGGCAGGCCGGGATGGCGGTTTTCCAGCCAGTCCTCGCCGTAGGTGCCTGCCAGGCCGAGGCGCGGTCGCCAGGCGCGTCCGACGATGCCAAAGCCGTCCGGGGTGTACGCGTCGCCGAAGCGTGTCATGGGCTGGTCGGACGCTTCGATTTGCGGCGCGGGCACGCGCGTGAGTTTTGTCGCGCGAAGATACCAGTCCTCGGCGAAGCCGCGGCCTACCGGGTTTTGCTCGCAGACCGTGTGGGCGATGGCTTGTGGCGCGTCGCCCGTGGTCGTGTTTTCGGGTCGCGGTACGCGGTCCGGCAATCGATATTTTTTATCCACCCGCCTGGCCGCCGGCTCGGTGACGAGTATTTTGTTCTCGCCGCCGTAGGCGTATTCGTAGCGCAGCGGCAGGGTCGTGATCGGTTGCGGCGCTGTCAGCTTCCATGTCGGAAGCGTGAACAGGCTCAGGGCCCGCATCAAGACGTGGCGTCTGCGCCAGTCGCGCGCGCCCGTGATCGTCAGTGTCTTGGACAGGATGACGGGGCCCTCCTTGGCCCACGCCGTCAGACGGGCGCACGCCTGCCTCCATTCGGCCATTCGCTCCGCGGATGCATGAGATGCCGGATTCAGGCCGTGCGGTTCGGGCGGCAAATCCGGCTCGGTTGGCGCACCGTTGATCTTGAGCGCGACCGCGAACTCGCCGGTCGCGCGGCCCTGCGGCGCGCATGCGTCGGCGATCACGATCACGTCGGTGTGCGGCTTGTACGGTGCCAGGTCCGACTCCTGCCTGACGCTGGAGTGGTTCATGTCACCGTAATAGTCGTCGGTCGTGACGAGCGGCGTCTGCGCGGGCGCGAGCAGCAGCGCGCCGTCGTGCCGCAATTCGAAGGTCAGCCGCATCACGACGACGTGGAAGCGCTGGTCGTGCTGGTCCAGGGCATCGAACGCCATCGCCGGGAAGGGCGTCAGGTTGCGAAATTCCATGCGCGGGTTCCGTCAGTTGATGTCGACGTCCTTGCCCGATATCTGCAACGGCCCGGTCGCATCGACGCTGATCTGGGAACCGTTGATGAATATCTTGCCGTCCGCCGTCATTTTCAGTGTCGCCAGGCCGACCGTGATGGACAGCTCTTCGCCCGCCGTGATCGAGATCGCCTTGCCGACCTTGGTGATCTGGTTGATGCCGACGACGGTCGCCATGATCGTGCCGACGTTGAGGTTGTAGGCGAGGCCCACGTTCTCCATGCGGCCCATGCCGACGTTCTGCAGATAGGCCATGCCGACGGTTTCCGTCTTCATCCTGGCCACGTAGGTGGACCAGTTTTTGCCGATATCGTCCTTGCGGTTCCTGCCGATCGACTTGACGCGGTTGCCGCCGATGGCGATCGTTTCGTTGCGGTCGACCGTCTCCTTGCGGTCATTGTGGACGGCGATCGTCTCGTCGTTGCCGACCGTTTCGGTGCGGTCGTGCCCGATGTGCGAGGTCTCGTCGCGGTCGATGGTCTTGCGGCGGTCGTTGCCGACCCATTTGTCCTCGTCGTGCTCGACTTCGGTCAGTTGATCGCGCTCGGCGTGGAGCCAGAGCTGCTCTTTGCCCTTCATGTCCTCGAAGCGCAGGGCATTGGCGTTGCCGTAGCTGCCGTTCGGCGTCGAGCGGGACAGGATGCCGCTCTGGGTCTTGTTCGCAGGCAGGGGCCACGGCGGCATGTTGTCGGCGTTCGGTACCATGCCGGTGATGAGGCCGCGGTCGGGATTCCCATCCAGGAACTGGACGATCACTTCGGCGCCGATGCGCGGGATCGACGTCATGCCGAAATTCGGGCCGGCCCAGGCAGTGGCGACGCGCAGCCACGCCGAGCTCCGTTCGTCGAACCGGCCCTCGCGATCCCAATGGAACTGGACCCGGACGCGCCCGTATTCATCGGTGTGGATTTCTTCGCCCTTGGGGCCGACCACGATGGCCGTCTGCAGCCCGTAGATTTTCGGCTCGACGCTGTTGAAGCCCGGCCCGGGACGCCATGAGATGACCTTGCGGATGCAGGTGATCCGGTTCTCGTAGTGCGGCGGACCGGCATCGTTCACGTGATAATTGTTGCTGGCGCTGTGGCGCACGCTGATGATGAGGAATTCGCGGTCTTCGTTATTGCCGCCGTAGAAGCGGCCCGTGAGCCGGAACCAGCGGCCGGGGACCACGTTGCGATTGTTCCCGGTCCCCTCGAAGATCTTGCCCGCGTGTTCCAGTTCTTCCATGCGCAGCGCGGCAAGGCGTTCGCCGTCGCGCCGGTCCTTGAAACCATAAGCGCCCGCGTAATCGTGGGATTCCTTGCGCAACACCATGCCTTGCTCGTGCCGCGTCGGCACGTCGACGTGCCGGGGCCGCGGCGCCTTGAAATCGAACGAGGACAGCGCCACGCTCGCTGGCACGATGTGGCGCCGGGCCGACCATTCGCCGATGCTGTTTTCTTCCTGCGAGCCGGTGTGGCGCTGGAGGTCGATGGTCACGCCGTCGATCGGCTCCGAGCCGGTCGAATCGTCGCCCAGGATCAGTTTGTGGCCCTTGGCCGTGTGTTCGTACGCGTAGTGCCAGCCCGCCGCTTCCCAGCGTCTGCTCAGGTAGTTGTAGTCGGACTCGTTGAACTGGCACGCTTCGGTCATCGGCGGGTGGTCGCCGTGGCCGCGGAAATCCCATGCGGGGAGCGCCTGGTAATCGCCGAAGATACGCCGCGTCTGGTCGTACAGGGTCGCGTCATGGAACAGGAAGCAGTTCCTGCGCAGGTCCAGATACTTCAGCCATGGCCCGAGCGCGGCTTCGTAGAACGCGACGTCGCCGTCGGTCTTGACGAAGCGGAAGCTGAAGACGTAGCCCGTGAAATAGCGGATCTCGCCGTCGTTGCGCACCAGTTCCACCGACAGCAGTTTGCCCTGCAGGTCCTTGAGGTCGAGCGAGGCATCGTTCGACAGCAGTTCGACGGTGAATTCGAAATCGCGCGAGAGTCCTTCGTCGGCTTCCAGCTTGTTGACCAGGAGCTCGGATCGGGGGCCGTCGTGATGCGGAAACGTCAGCCGCAGGATGCGCGCGTACTGGCGGTCGATGAGAAGTTCTTGGAGATTACGGAGTGCATTGCCCATGCCTTTTTCCTGTACTCAACAAAATGTTATTTTTAAAACAATAACGGCACGTACTATATACGTTTGTTGAGCTCGCGAGGAAAATCTTTAACACTTTTGTGCAATGCCGGAAGAGTAGGTGACCGAGACCGACGGAATTTCACCTCGTGTCATCAAGTTGCGACGTTTCATGGATCTGATACTGAATTCGGTATTGATAGGGTGAAAAAAATGATTGGATGAATATGTCACTTCTGTCATAGTATCCATGCACAACAATTCCGGAGACAAAGTGATGACCGTCACCCGTAGAACCCTCCTGGGCGTTGCCGCCGCTGTCGCGTGCGCAACCGCCATCCCGGCATTTGCCGCCAAACCCCTTACGATCGGCTTCTCGCAAGTCGGCGCCGAAAGCGAGTGGCGCACGGCGAATACCGCCTCGATCAAGGAAGCCGCCAAGAAGGCCGGCGTTATCCTCAAGTTCGCCGACGCCCAGCAGCAACAGCAGAACCAGGTCAAGGCCATCCGTTCCTTCATCGCCCAGCGCGTCGACGTGATCGCGTTCTCGCCGGTCGTGGAGACCGGTTGGGAGACCGTGCTGCGCGAAGCGAAGAACGCGAAGATCCCCGTGATCCTGACCGACCGCGCCGTCAAGGTCAGCGATCCGTCGCTGTTCGTCAGCTTCATCGGTTCCGACTTCGTGGAAGAGGGCCGCCGCGCCGGCCGCTGGCTGCTCGACTACGACAAGAAGATCGGCGGCAAGCCGCTCAACATCGTCGAACTGCAAGGCACGACCGGTGCCGCGCCGGCGCTGGACCGCAAGGCCGGTTTCGCCGAAGTCATCGCGGCGAATCCGAAGCTGAAGATCATCCGTTCGCAGACCGGCGATTTCACCCGCGCCAAGGGCAAGGAAGTCATGGAAGCCTTCCTGAAGTCCGAAGGCAAGAACATCAACGTGCTGTACGCGCACAACGACGACATGGCCATCGGCGCGATCCAGGCGATCGAGGAAGCGGGCCTGAAACCGGGCAAGGACATCATCGTCATCTCGATCGACGGCGTGAAAGGCGCGTTCGAGGCCATGAAGGCCGGGAAGCTGAACGTGACGGTCGAGTGCAATCCGCTGCTCGGACCGACCCTGATCCAGACGGCGCAGGCTGTCGTGGCCGGCAAGCCGGTCCCGAAACGCATCGTCGTGAACGAGGGCGTGTTCCCGGCTGAGGTGGCGGCGAAGGAACTCCCGAACCGTAAGTATTGAGTCGATGATGGTCGATTCGAAGCAGCCGGTGTTGGAAGTCACCGGCATCCACAAAGCTTTTCCCGGGGTGAAGGCGCTGTCCGAAGCGGGACTGCGCCTGTTCCCCGGCGAAGTCCATACGCTGATGGGCCAGAACGGCGCGGGCAAGTCCACGCTGATCAAGGTCCTCACCGGCGTCTATCAGCCGGATGCCGGCGGCATCGTGCTGAACGGCCGGGCGATCCAGCCGCGCTCCACGCAGGATGCGCAGAACCTCGGCATCAGCACCGTCTACCAGGAAGTCAATCTGTGCCCGAATCTGTCGGTCGCGGAAAACATCTTCATCGGCCGCTATCCGCGCCGCTTCGGCATGGTCGACTGGCGCAGCATGCGCACGCAGGCCGCGGCGCTGCTGGCCCGCCTGGAGATCCACGTCGACGTCAGCAAGCCGCTGGCGGACTATCCGCTCGCGATCCAGCAGATGGTCGCCATCGCGCGGGCGCTGAACACGGATTCGCGCGTGCTGATCCTCGACGAGCCGACGTCCAGCCTGGACGAGGCGGAAGTGCAGATGCTGTTCTCGGTGCTGCGCCGCCTGCGCGAAGAGGGCATGGCGATCCTGTTCGTCACCCACTTCCTCGACCAGACGTATGCGATCTCGGACCGCATCACGGTCATGCGCAACGGCGAGCGCGAAGGCGAGTATGCGGTGGCAAGCCTGTCGCGCCT
Source organism: Massilia luteola (assembly GCF_034420155.1). Taxonomy (NCBI): domain Bacteria; kingdom Pseudomonadati; phylum Pseudomonadota; class Betaproteobacteria; order Burkholderiales; family Oxalobacteraceae; genus Massilia; species Massilia luteola. The sequence goes on along the minus strand of NZ_JAXOFN010000018.1, from coordinate 57,495 downwards.
GGCCCTCGTCAACAAGATGATCGGCGCGCCCGCCGACGCCGAACACGCGACGGACGCGGCGCAGCAGGGCGCGGTGTCCGAACCCGGCGACGTCTTCCTGCGCGCACGCGGCATCGCGCGCAAGGGCGTGCTGTCGCCGGTCGACCTGGAACTGCGCCGCGGCGAGCTGCTGGGCCTTGCCGGCCTGCTGGGCTCCGGCCGCACCGAAACCGCGCGCCTGCTGTTCGGCGCCGACAAGGCGGACAGCGGCACCATCGACATCGACGGCAAGCAGGTGAGTTTCGCGAATCCGCGCGACGCGATTCGCGCGGGCATCGGCTTCTGTTCGGAAGACCGCAAGCACGAAGGCGCGATCCTCGCGCTGTCCGTGCGCGAAAACCTGATCCTCGCGCTGCAGGCGCGCCAGGGCATCTTCCGCGCCATTCCCTTCAAGCGCCAGCAGCAGCTGGCGCTGGACTACGTCAAGTGGCTGGGCATCAAGACGGCCAGCATCGAGACGCCCATCGGCACGCTCTCCGGCGGCAACCAGCAGAAGGTCTTGCTGGCGCGCTGGCTCGCGACCGATCCGCGCCTGATGATTCTCGACGAACCGACGCGCGGCATCGACGTGCGCGCCAAGCAGGAAATCATGGATTACGTCAGCAACCTGTGCCGCAAAGGCATGTCCATTCTCTTCATCTCGTCCGAACTGCCGGAAGTGCTGCGCGTGTCCGACCGCATGGTCGTCATGCGCGACCGCAAGGCGTGCGGCGAGTACCGGCGCGGCGATCTCGACGAGACGTCCGTCCTGCACGTGATCGCGGGGGAGACGGCATGAGCACCACCGGCGCCACCGTCAAACCGGCCGCGCGGGCGGGGGCATCGCGCACCGCCTGGCTGCTGCATCCGCTCGTGCGTCCGATCGGCGCGCTCGTCGCGCTGCTGCTCGTCGACGCGTTCCTCGTGCCCGGCTTCTTCCACCTCGAAGTCAAGGAAGGGCACCTGTACGGCGCGATCATCGACATCCTCAACCGCGCCGCGCCGCTGATGCTGGCGGCGCTCGGCATGACGCTTGTCATTGCCACGCGTGGTATCGATATCTCCGTCGGCGCCGTCGTCGCGCTGTCCGGCACCGTGTCGGCGATGCTCATCGGCGGCAGCACGCCCGAAACGCCGATGGCCCTCGCGCTGGCGGCGGCGCTCGGCGTCGCGCTGCTGTGCGGGCTGTGGAACGGCGTGCTCGTCGCCGGGATCAAGCTGCAGCCCATCGTCGCGACCCTGATCCTGATGGTGGCGGGGCGCGGTCTCGCGCAGCTGCTGACCGACGGCCAGATCGTCACCGTGTATTACCAGCCGTTCTTCTTCCTGGGCAGCGGCTACCTGGCCGGCCTGCCGTTCTCGCTGTTCGTCGTGGCCGCGGTGTTCGCGGCGACGCTGCTGCTGGTGAAGAAGACGGCCCTCGGCCTGTTCATCCAGGCCGTCGGCATCAATCCGGTGGCGGCGCGCCTCGCGGGCCTGCGCACCGCGACGCTCATCACGTTCGTGTACGTGTTCTGCAGCGCCTGCGCGGGCCTGGCCGGCATGCTGATCACGTCGAACATCAAGAGCGCGGACGCCAACAATGCGGGCCTGCTGCTGGAGCTGGACGCGATCCTCGCCGTCACGCTGGGCGGCACCTCGCTGGCCGGCGGCAAATTCAGCCTGGTGGGCAGCGTGATCGGCGCGCTGATCATCCAGACGCTCACCTCCACCATCTACTCGCTGGGCGTGCCGCCCGAAGTGAACATGGTCGTCAAATCCATCGTCGTCTTCGCCGTCTGCATCTCGCAGTCGAGCGAATTCAAGAACATCCTGCGGAGGTCCGCATGAGCGCGGTCGCAACGAATGCCCGCGGCCGCAGTGCAATCTCCAGCGCGCCGTGGTTCACGTCCATCGTCACCGTGGTCCTGCTGCTGGCGATGCTCGGCATCGGCGGGGCCGTGTATCCGGGCTTCCTGTCGCTGCAGGTGATCTTCAACCTCCTGATCGACAACGCCTTCCTGCTCGTGATCGCGGTGGGCATGGGCTTCGTGATCCTGTCCGGCGGCATCGACCTCTCGGTCGGTTCCGTGCTGGCGCTGTCGACGATGATCTCGGCCTGGCTGCTGCAGAACGCCCACTGGCCGCCGCTCGCCGTCATCGCGCTCGTGCTGCTGCTGGGCGCGTGCTTCGGCGGCGCGATGGGCGCGATCATCCACCTGTTCAAGCTGCAGCCGTTCATCGTCACGCTGGCCGGGATGTTCCTCGCGCGCGGCCTGTGCTACCTGATCAGCGTGGAGTCGATCACGATCGACAATCCGATGTTCACCGCGATGTCGCAGACGCAGGTGCCCATCTTCGGCGCGTTCCTGTCGCCGAGCGCCATCATTGCCGTCGTCGTGCTGCTCGTCGCCATCTGGCTCGCGCACTACACGGCGTTCGGCCGCGCCGTGTACGCCGTCGGCGGCAACGAGCAGTCGGCCGCGATGATGGGCCTGAACGTCGGCCGCACCAAGGTCCTCGTGTATGCGCTGTCGGGCTTCTGCGCAGCGCTGGCCGGCGTGCTGTTCTCGTTCTACATGTTGTCCGGCTACGGCCTGCACGGCCAGGGCACGGAGCTCGATGCCATCGCCGCCGTCGTCATCGGCGGCACGCTGCTCACGGGCGGCTACGGTTACATCGCCGGCGCGCTGTCCGGCGTGCTGGTGCTGGGCGCCATCCAGACGCTGATCGCCTTCGACGGCACGCTCAGCTCGTGGTGGACCCGGATCGTCATCGGGGCGCTGTTGTTCATCTTCTGCGTCGTGCAGCGCGTGATGGGCGGGCGTTCGAAAGAATAAAGGCGGTTCCCGCGCACGACCTCCGGCCACACGGAGGCGCGCGCAGCCCCTGCTGTACCCGGCGTCGCCAACGCCGGTGATCGTACAATAACGGAGACTACATGCTCAAACCCACGCTCGCCGCGGCCCTGGTCGCGACGGCGGCGCTCGCCCATGCCGCCAATCCCATCACCAGCAGGATCTTCACGGCCGACCCGGCCGCCCTCGTCGACAACGGCCGCGTGTACCTGTACGTCGGCCATGACGAGGCCCCCGTCGGCGGCAAGGACTACCTGATGAACGAGTGGAAGGTGTTCTCCAGCTGCGACATGCAGCACTGGACCGAGCATCCGAAGGGCGTGCCGTTCTCCACGTTCAAATGGGCCGCCAAGGACGCCTGGGCCAGCGACATCACCAAGCGCAACGGCAAGTACTACCTGTACGTGACGGTCGAGCACAGGACGATCCCCGGCAAGGCGATCGGCGTGGCGGTGTCGGACAGCCCGACCGGCCCGTTCGTCGACGCGCGCGGTTCGGCCCTCGTCACCAACGACATGACGCACGAGACGCCGATCGGCTGGGACGACATCGACCCCGCCATCTTCGTCGACGACGACGGCCAGGCCTATCTGTACTGGGGCAATACGGTCATGAAGTACGCGAAGCTGAAAGCCGACATGACGGAGCTGGACGGCCCGATCCACACGGTGGGCCTGGAAGCGTTCACGGAAGCGTCGTACCTGCACAAGCACGCCGGCAAGTACTACCTGTCGTACTCGCGCAAGTGGCCGGAGGAGACCGCGTACATGACGGGCCCCACGGCCACCGGCCCGTGGTCCTACGGCGGCGTGATCATGGAGAAGAACACGAACCTCGGCACGATCCACCACGCGATCATCGACTTCAACGGCAAGTCCTACATCATTTACCACAACGGCAAGCTGCCGACCGGCGGCGAGTACCGCCGCTCGGTCGCAGTCGAGGAATTGCACTACGGTCCGGACGGCAAGATCCTGCCCGTGGCGCAGACCGCACAGGGTCCGGCCGCGAACCCGTCCGCCGCGTGCAAGTGATGACGGTTATGTCTGAATTCTCGTTGAAGCAATATCTATAATGATATGATGTATTGATGGATACGACCAACCCGAACTGGTTTCTCAAGGCCCGGCTCAAGACGCGCCAGCTGCTGCTCTTGATCGCGCTTGACGACTACCGCAACATCCACCGCGCCGCGGACGAGCTGCACATGACGCAACCGGCCGCCTCCAAGCAGATCAAGGATCTCGAGGAGATGCTGGACGTCAAGCTGTTCGAGCGCCTGCCGCGCGGCATGGAGCCGACGATCTACGGCGAGACGATGATCCGCCACGCGCGCATGGCCCTGACGAGCCTCGCGCTGGCGCACGACGACATCGTCACGCTCAAGGCGGGCCTCACGGGCCAGGTCGAGGTCGGCGTGATCATGACGCCCGCGATGGCGCTGCTGCCGCGCGCCATCGCCCGCGTGAAGGAAGACGCCCCGCTGCTGCGCATCGGCGTGCAGCTGGAGACCAGCAACCTGCTGCTCGACAAACTGCAGCACGGCATGCTGGACTTCATGATCGGCCGCATCTTCGACACGGGCGACACGTCCGGCCTGATCTACGAAGAGCTGACCGAGGAGCCGGCCTGCGCCGTCGTCCGTCCCGGCCATCCGCTGCTGGAGCGCAAGGACCTGGCCTTGCAGGACATCGCGCCGCTGCCGTGGATCGTGCCGCCGCACGGCAGCATCCTGCGCTACCGCTTCGACATGATGTTCCGCCGCGCCGGCCTGGAGCCGCCGTCCAACAACGTCGACACGACCGCCATGCTGATGATCACGGCGCTGCTGCAGCAGACCGATTCGCTGCACGTGATGCCGATCGAGGTCGCGCAGTATTACGCATCGCTGAACGTGATGCGCATCCTGCCGATCGAACTGCCGTGCAAGATGGACGCGTTCGGCATCATCCGCCACCAGGACCACCTGCTGTCGCCGGGTGCCGACCTGCTGCTGCGCGCGGTGCGGGCAGCGGCCAAGGAGATCTACTAGGCGCGTGCCTGCCGGACGCCGGCATCGCGCATACGTCGATGGCGGCATCGGGACCATCGTCGACACACCGCATGCGTCGCGCGCGGGCACGTGGTGCCCACCCTGCCGCCGTTGCTCCTTCGTCCACAGCGCGATTGTGTTAGGCTGTCCGGCGCATCCGGCTGGCCCGGTGCTACCGTAAAGACTTTACAAGGATCCGCATGACTGGCTTCGTCATCCCGCCTCCCGCCGTCCCGGCCCTCGCCGTGGCCGGTTCCGACCAGGTATTCCCGCTGCGCCGCGTGTTCTGCGTCGGCCGCAACTACGCCGCCCACGCGCGCGAGATGGGCGCCGATCCGAACCGCGAACCGCCGTTCTTCTTCACCAAGCCCGCCGACGCCGTCGTGCCGGCCGGCGGCACCGTGCCGTATCCGTCGGCCACGCGCGATCTGCACCATGAAGTCGAACTCGTCGTCGCATTGCAGGGCGGCGGTACCGACATCGCGCCCGAGCGCGCGCTGGACCTCGTGTGGGGTTACGGCGTGGGCCTGGACCTGACACGGCGCGACCTGCAGGCCGTCGCCAAGAAGGATGGCCGCCCGTGGGACATGGCGAAGGGCTTCGACGCCTCCGCGCCGTGCAGCCCGCTCGTGCCGGTCGTGCGCACCGGCCACCCGCAGGATGCGCGCATCTGGCTCGAGGTGAACGGGCAGGTGAAACAGGAAGGCAACCTGAACGAGATGATCTGGCCCGTGGCGGACGTGATCGCCGCGCTGTCGCGCCTCGTCGCGCTGGCGCCGGGTGACCTGATCTACACGGGCACGCCGGCCGGCGTCGCGGCGCTGAACCCGGGCGACCACGTGCGCGGCGGCGTGGACGGCGTGACCACGTTCGAACTCCGGATCGGCGCGGGGGCATGAAGACGGTCCTGCAGATCGGGGGCTTCGCACCCGAGATCCAGGCCCAGCTCGACGCCGAATTCCGCTGCCTGGGCCTCGCCGACCTCGAACGCGAGCCGCACCTGGCGAACGACGTCGGCGCCATCGTCACGCGCAGCAACCAGGAGGTGCCGGAAGACGTCGTGCGGCGCCTGCCGGCGCTCGAGATCATCGCCACCTGCGGCGTCGGCTACGACCTGATCCCGCGCGCTCTGGCGGCCAGCCGCGGCATCGTCGTGGCCAACACGCCGGACGTGCTGAACGCCGCCGTGGCCGAGTTGTGCATCGGCTCCCTGCTGGCGCTGCTGCGCCGCCTGCCGCAGGCCGACCGCTACGTGCGCATGGGCCGCTGGACGGCGGCCGGTTTCCCGCTGGCGACGAGCCTGGCGGGCAAGCACGTGGGCATCGCCGGCATGGGCCGCATCGGCAAGGAGATCGCGCGCCGGCTGGAGATGTTCGGCGTCGCGCTCGCCTACCACGGCCGGACGGACCAGAACCTGGCATGGCGCTACGAGGCCGACCTGGCCACGCTCGCGCGCGACAGCGACATCCTCATCGCCGTCGCGCCCGGCGGCGCGGAGACGAAGCACCTGATCGACGGGCGCGTGCTGGACGCGCTGGGCCCCGCCGGCTACTTCGTGAACGTGGCGCGCGGCTCGCTCGTCGACGAGCAGGCGCTGCTCGCGGCGCTGGAGCGGGGCGACATCGCCGGCGCGGCGCTGGACGTGTTCGACAACGAGCCGGACATCGACCCGCGTTTCTTCGCGCTGGACAACGTGATGCTCACGCCGCACGTGGGCAGCGCCACGCACGAGACGCGCGCCGCGATGGCGCAGCTCATGCTGGACAATGTGCGCACCTGGTTCCGCAGCGGCAGGGCGCTGACGCCGGTCGAGCCGGACTGAGGCAAGGGCCGCGCCGCAGGGCGGCTATTGTGCGCCGCAGCGCGGCCGTGTGGATTACGCTCATCAAGACCAGCGCAAACCGCCATGGAGGTCCTATGCACATCCACACGCCCGCGTGCACCTGTTTCATCATCCCGTCTTCGATGCTGCGCAAGCTGGCCGTCCAGGCCGACGAGGCGGAGCGCCAGCACCTGCTCGAGCAGATGGAACGCTCGGCCTTCCTGCGCGGCCAGCGCGCGGCCAGCGGCCTCGCCGCGCCGGGCCTGCAGGTGGCGCCCGGCGTCAAGCACCGCACCGTGTACGACGCGCACCACAAGACGCGCCTGCCCGGCAAGCTGGTCCGCACCGAGACGGCGGCGCCCGTGGCCGACACGGCCGTCAACGAGGCATTCGACGGCGCCGGCGCCACCTACGACTTCTACCTGCAGATCCTGCACCGTAATTCCATCGACGGCCGCGGCCTGGGCATCGATTCGAGCGTCCATTACAGCAAGAGCTTCAACAACGCGTTCTGGAACGGCCGCCAGATGGTCTACGGCGACGGCGACGGCAAGCTGTTCACCGGCTTCACGCACGCGCTCGACGTGATCGCGCACGAGCTGACCCACGGCGTCACGCAGTACACGGTGCCGGGCGGGGGCCTCGTCTACGATGGCCAGAGCGGGGCGCTGAACGAATCCGTGTCCGACGTGTTCGGCTCTATCGTCAAGCAATGGCACCTCAAGCAGACGGTCAGGAAGGCCGACTGGCTGATCGGTGCGGGCATCATGACGCCCGCCGTCGGCAAGGCGCTGCGTTCGATGGCCGATCCGGGCAACACGGCCCTCACGTGGTCGGGCGACGACCAGCCGGGCACGATGGCGGGGTATGTGGACGGCGGGGACGTGCACACGAATTCCGGCATCTCCAACCACGCGTTCTATCTCGCCGCGATGAAGCTGGGCGGGCACAGCTGGGACAAGGCGGGGCCGATCTGGTACCAGGCGCTGCCGCTGCTGCATCCGGACGCGACGTTCGCGGACGCCGCCCAGGCCACCGCCAAGGCGGCCGAGCTGCGCCACGGCGTGGGCTCCGCCGAGGCCGCGGCCGTGCGGGGCGCGTGGCATGAGGTGGGCGTCGTGTGATGCGCCTGTCGCTGCATTGCGTGGGTGGCTTCACGGGGCCGGCGGGCGCGCAGACGCGCGACGTGGACGTCGACAGCCTGACGGCCAGCGACGCCGCGCGCGCGCGCAGGCTCGTGCGGGCGCTCGACCTGGCGCAACTGCCGCCGACCTTGCTGAAGGCGCGGCCGCAGTCGTGGGATTTCACGTACACGCTGACGATCGACGACGGTACGCCGCGCCAGGTGCGCTTTCACCTCGACGCGGCGCCGCCGGCGTTGCGGGAACTGGTCGAATTCATCGAACGAACGTAACGCGGCACGGCCTCTCAGTTGGCCATGTTCCTGGCAACGATGGCATCCGTCGCCGCCTTCGCCTGCTGCAACGGCTGGTTCAACACGGTGGTCGCGTACGCCGGCGCCGGTGCGGCGACCGTGCCGAGCGCGCTGCCGCCCTTGTGGCTGATGTCCACGTCGACCGTGGCCGACAGGCCCACGCGCAGCGGATGCGCCGCCAGTTCCTTCGGGTCGAGCGAGATGCGCACCGGCACGCGCTGCACGACCTTGATCCAGTTGCCCGTGGCGTTCTGCGCCGGCAGCAGCGAGAACGCGCTGCCCGTGCCCGCGCCGAGGCCCACGACCTTGCCGTGGTAGACCACCTTGCTGCCGTAGATGTCGGCTTCGACGGTGGCCGCCTGGCCCACGCGGATGTCGCGCAGTTCCGATTCCTTGAAGTTGGCCTCAACCCATAGCTGGTCCAGCGGCACGATCGACAGCAACGGCGCGCCCGGCGCGATGCGGCTGCCCACCTGCACGCTGCGCTTGGCCACATAGCCCGACACCGGCGCGACGATCGCGTTGCGGCGCGCGGCCAGCCACGCGGACAGGTAGTCGGCCTTCGCGGCCAGCACGTTCGGGTGTTCGGCGGGCGACACGCCCGCCACCGTCACGCGCGCGGCCGCCAGCTGCTTCTGCGCGACTGTAAGTAGCGCCCGGGCGTCGTCGACGGCGCGGCGGGCGTGCGCCACGTCTTCGCCGGAGACGAGGTTGTCGGCCGCCAGCGGCGCGCGCCGCGCCAGGTCTTCCTGCTTGGCCTTGAGTTCCACGCGGCGCTGGTCGACGACGGCCTCGTATTGCGCCACGCTCGTGTAGCGCTCGCGCTGCTGGCGCACGGCCGTGCCGAGGCGCGCCTCGGCCTGGGCCAGCGCGACTTCCGCGTCGGACGGATCGAGGCGGACGATCTCGGTGCCGGCCTGCACCAGCTGGGTCTCGTCGGCGCGGATCTCGATGACGCTGCCCGTCACCTGCGACGACACGTTCACGAGGTTGCCGCCCACGTAGGCGTTGTCCGTCTCGACGCGTTTCGATGCGACCAGCGCATACCAGGCGGCGTAGGCCGCGCCGGCGGCGAGGAAGGCGACGGTGATGCCGGCCAGGACGACGCGGCGTTTTTTATTGGAGGTGGCTTGGGTCTCGGTGCTCATGGCTTTACCTGGTGTTCGATTGGGTGAGGGCGGCGGGCGGCGTCGCGTGGTAGCCGCCGCCGAGCGCGCGCGCGAGGGCGACCTGCGTCTGCAGGCGTGCGTCCGTCAATTGCAGGCCGACGTCGCGCTGGCGCAGCACGGCCATGCGTGCCTGCTGCACGGCGCTGCGGTCGGCGAGGCCGCGCTGCATGCGGGCCTCGGCGTTCGCGGCCAGCTTGCGGCTCGCGTCAAGCGTGACGGCGTGCGCCCGTGTCTCTTTCTCGATGCCTTGCAGGGTGGCCGCTTCGCGCGCGACGTCGTGCACGGCGGTCAGGACGGCCTCGTTGTACTCGGCCAGCAGTTCGTCGCGGCTCGTTCTCGCGCTGCCCAGTTGGGCATGCAGGCGGCCGCTATCGAACAGGGGCAGGTCCAGCGTGGCGCCGAGCAGCGGCGTGCGGCTCGGATAGCGCAGCAGCTTGCCCAGCGACGTCGCATCGAGGCCGATGGCGGCCGCGAGGTTGATGTCGGGCCGGAACGCGGCTTCGCTGGCGGCCACGCGCCCCAGCTGCGCCTCGACGCGCCAGCGCGCGGCCTGCAGGTCGGGGCGGCGCGCGAGCAGTTCCATGCCCAGCTCGCGCGGCACGGCATCGATCGCAGGTGCGCTCTGGAAGCGCGCGAGATCGTTCAGCGCGGTGGCGTCGCCGTTGACCAGGGCGCGCAGGCCTTCGCGTTCGCGCGCGGCGTCCGTGTCGTAATGGGCCGCCTGTTCCTGCAGGCTCGCGAGGTCCTGCTCCGCGCTTAGCAAGCCGTCGGCGCTGATCAGGCCATGCGCCATGCGCGTCTTGCGGCCGGCGATGACGTCGCGCTGCACGGCGATCAGGGCGTTCGTGTTGTCCTGGCGCGCCCACAGCATCTGCAGGCGCAGATAGCTTTGCACGACGGATGCGGCGAGGGTCTGGCGCACCTGCGCGGCTTCGGCGGCGGCCGCATTGGTCTCGCCCAGCGCGGCGGCGATCAGGGCGCGGTGCTTGCCCCACCAGTCGAAGTCGTACGATGCGCGCAGCGACACGGACGCGTCGTTGAACCACGCCCCGCCGATCGGCGGCGGGAAGAAGCCGTTCGACGAATAGCGCTGGCGGTTCAGGCCCGATGCGAGATCGACCTTGCCGCCTTCGTTGGCGACTTCCACGCCGAACGCCGCGCGCGCGCTGGCGACGCGCGCGGCGGCCACCGCCAGCGACGGATTGTCGCGCAGGGCGCGCGCCACGAGGCCGTTCAGCTGCGGGTCGTGGTAGTCGAGCCACCACTGCTCGGCGGGCCAGGCGTCGGCCGGCAGCTGAATGGCCGACGCATGCTGCGCCTTGGCGAAGTCGGGGCCCGGCGCCTTGTTCGTGTCGGGCGGGACGCTGATACAGCCTGACAGCAGGGCCAGCGCGGCGGCCGCGATGGGGATGAGTTTGAAGTGTCGCACGTTGTTCGGGTCTTTCGCTTATTCGAGGGCGGCGTGGTCGATCTGCGCCGGCGCGGCGGCTGCCTTGGGCGGGCGGATCAGCAGCAGCGTCGGGATCACGGCCAGGGTCAGGAGCATCATCAGCCAGTAGTCGTCGACGTAGGCGATCATCGACGCCTGGCGCGTGATTTCGTTGTTGATGAGGGCGGGGCCGGCCTGCGTCGCCATGTCGTAGAGGCTCATCGGATCGTGCACGGCCGGATTCGCGGCGTTCACCTGCGTGGCCAAGGACGCGTGCGCGATCTGCGTGTTGCGCACGAGGAGGGCCTGCACGAGCGCGATGCCGATCGACGAGCCGATATTGCGTACGAGGCTGTACAGCGCCGTGCCTTCCGCGCGCATCTGCGGCGACAGGGTCGCGAACGTGGCGGCCGACAGCGGCACGAACACGAGGCCCAGGCCCACGCCCTGGATCACGCCCGGCCACACGATGTCGGACTGCGACAGCACGAGCGTGTAGTGCGTCATCTGCCACAGCGAGAACGCGGTGATGGCGAAGCCGACGCCCAGCAGCAGGCGGAAATCGACCTTGCCCGTGAGGCGCCCGACGATCATCATCGCGGCCATCGTCCCGAGGCCCGACGGCGCCGTGACGAGGCCCGCCAGCTTGGCCGGATAACCCATGAGGCCCTGCAGCATCGTCGGCATCAGCGCGCGCGTCGCGAACAGCACCATGCCGACGATGAAGATCAGGAGCAGGCCCGTGACGTAGTTGGCGTTCTTCAGCAGGCGGAAGTCGACGAACGACTGGCCGGCCGGGCGCGTCAGCGTGTGGCCGATGAAGTACGCGAAGGCGAGCGTCGTCAGGATCAGTTCGACCCACGTCTCGGTCGAGGCGAACCAGTCGTTCTGCTCGCCGCGGTCGAGCAGCATCTGCAGCGCGCCGATGGCGACCGACAGTGTGACGAAGCCGAACGTGTCGAAGCGGACGCGCCGCGCCGCGTCGGTATGGTGGATGTAGCGCCAGATGCCCCAGAACGCCAGCGCGCCGATCGGCACGTTGATGAAGAAGACCCAGCGCCAGCTGTAGCTGTCGGTCAGCCAGCCTCCCAGCGTCGGGCCCAGGATCGGGCCGATCATCACGCCCATGCCCCACACGGCCATCGCGGACCCGTGCTTTTCGCGCGGGTTGATGTCGAGGAGGACCGACTGCGACAGCGGCACGAGCGCCGCGCCGAACACGCCCTGCAGCATGCGCGCGACGACGATTTCCGTCAGCGTGGCCGAAATCCCGCACAGCACCGAGGCGAGCGTGAACCCCGCGACGGACACGAGGAATACCTTTTTCAAGCCGAAGCGGTCGACGAGCCAGCCGTTGAGCGGCGTCGCGATGGCGGCCGCCACGATGAACGACGTCAGCACCCACGTGATCTGGTCCTGCGACGCCGACAGCGACCCCTGCATGTGCGGCAGGGCGACGTTGGCGATGGTGCCGTCCAGCGCCTGGATGATCGTCGCCAGCATGATCGAGATCGTGATCATGGTGCGGTTGATGGGCGCGGCCGTCGTCACAGGGTGTCCTCGAGGCGCTTCTTCAAGGTCTCCAGCAGGACGGTCGCGGTAGCCAGCGCCTGCGGGTCGAGGCCGGCCAGCAGGTCGGCGCGGAACGGCGCCGCTTCCCCGACGACTTCGGCGTAGACGGTCTTGCCGGTGTCGGTCAGGTGCACGAGCTTGACGCGGCGGTCGAGCGGCGAGGGCGCGCGCGCGACGAAGCCGTCGCGCTCCAGGCGGTCCAGCATCGACACCATCGACGGCCCCTCGACGCCGACCAGGTCGGCCAGCGCCCGCTGCGACATCGGTTCGCCCGACTTGGCGATCATCGCGATCGTCATCCAGCCGGACTGGCCGATGCCCAGGTGCTTGAGGCGCTTGTCCAGCGCGAGCCGCCACAGCCGCGCGCTCGTGTGCAGGGCTGCCGAGAAGCGTTCTTCGAACGGTTCGGGTAGGCTACTCATCATTAGTCATAAAATAGATAGGAACCTATCGATTTTATGCGACGCCGGCGAACTGTGCAAGCTGGCAATGAAATCGAGATCAATTTCCTAAAACCGGGCTCTGACCCCGAATTGTCGATTCAGGCGGGCGGCTCGGCCTTGTCGAGCGTGAACACGGCGTGGACGTCGCCGGCGACGATGCCGCGCGCGTTCTTGAGCGGCGGTGCGCGGTACGGGTCGAGGTGGGCGCGGCGCGTGGCGTCCAGCAGGCCCAGTTGATCGAGCACGGAGAACGTGGCCGGGTGCAGGGCGCGCGGGGCGCCGTCCGCTACCTTGATCGCGATGCCGATGCCGGCCGAACGGATGCCGATCGCCTGCACGGCGTCCGCGCCGATCTTGGCGACCCAGTCGCCGCCGCCGGCCTGCATCCACGCGAGGTCGGTACGCGAATCGCCCGACACCATGTCCGGGTGCGCCGTCATCGCGTCGAACAGCTCGCCCAGCGCGCCGCCGAGGCGGGGGTCCGGGCCCGGTTGCGCCAGGCGCGCGTACAGGTGCGCGAGGCGCGCCAGCGGCATCGCGTAGTTCGGCGCCGAGCAGCCGTCGATGCCCATCGGCAGCGTGTCCTCCGTCATCCGCACGCAATCGGCCAGGGTGGCGCGGATCGCGCGCTGCAGCGGGTGCGCGGGATCGACGTAGTCCGCCGTCGGCGCGCCGTGCAGGCGGCACCAGGCGAGGAAGCCGCTGTGCTTGCCCGAGCAATTGTGGTGGACCGTGCGCCAGCGCCGCCCGGCCGGCACGGGCAGGCCGACGGCGTCGTAGTACAGCGGCGCCGCGCAGCCGCAGGCGAGCTGGCTTTCGTCCACGCCGATCTTGTCGAGGATAGCTGTCACGCCCACCAGGTGCTTTTCCTCGCCCGAGTGGCTGGCGCACAGCAGGGCCAGTTCGGCGCGGGTGAAGCCGAAGCGGGCGGGGCCGTCGTCCAGCACGAAGGGCAGGGCCTGGAACGGCTTCAGGGCCGAACGGGTGAACGTCATGACGTCGGGATCGCCTGCCGACCACAGCAGGTGGCCGGCCACGTCGACGACGGCGATCGAACCATGGTGGATGTTCTCGACCGCATAGCCGCCGGCCAGGTCACGGTCTTGCGGATAGCCACGCGTCGTGGCCACCAGGGGCGCTGGGTGCATCGGTCTCTCCTTCGTCCGGATGGGCTTCTCGACGCCGACACTGTAACGGATATCGGCCGCGCGGCGCGCCCCCGAGCCGGCGCGGACGATGTCAAAAACTATATGCATCCTCAGCATTCCGGCCCGGCTTTTCGACGGTTCAACCCCTGTTTTCGACACTTCGGCCGTTCGCCGATGACGCCGGCGCAAGCGCTTCCTACACTGTCATCACTCGCCGCACATTATCGATGCGGCGATATGAAAAACGGTGGACCCATTGAGCATCCGGCGATCATTTTGAAATCGCGCTCGTGGTCCGTTCTATATTTCGTATCTTGACTTCGGAGCAATCATGCGTATTCAACAAGCCCTGGCCTTCATCGGCGCCGCCACCCTGTCGCTGTCGGCGTTCGCCGACCCGTCCATCGCGCCCTCGTCGGCCAGCGCCAGCGCCGTGCAGCTGCCGGGCACATCGCACTCGTACCGCCTGGACGAGGACGAAGCCCGGCACATGCGCGGTGCGTTCCTCCTCACCGACGGCCGCACGATGAAAGTGACGAACCGGATGAACCGGCTGTACATCGACATCGACGGCAAGCACGAAGAACTGGTGCCGGTCGGTCCGAAGAAATTCGTCACGCGCGAGACGGGCACCATCGTCGCGTTCAACCAGGTGCCGTACCCCGACGAGGTCGTCGTCAACCAGGCCGCGCGCTGATGCGCGGCGCCGAACACGGCCGGCCTGGCCGATATGGCCCGGGCCGGCGCCTTTCACTGCGGCGCGCACGGGGCGGCCACGCCCCGGCGCCGCACCCCGCCCGCCAGGTGCGCGATTGACCGCTCAGATCGGCGCGCCGAAGCGCCCGGCCTGGTAATCGGCGATCGCCTGCTGGATTTCCGCGCGCGTATTCATCACGAACGGCCCGTGCGCCACGACCGGTTCGCGGATCGGCTCGGCATGGCCCAGCAGCAGCAGGCTGTCGTGGTCGGCCAGGATCTCGATCTCGTCGCCCTGCGGTTCGAACTCGGCCAGGTGGCAGGCGCCGACCGTCTCCGGCATGCACTGGATCACGCCGCGCACGACGTACAGGAATACATTGCGGTCGAGCAGGCCGTCCAGGTGCAGGCGCGCGCCCGCCTTCATCTCCACCGTGCACAGCGCGACGCCCGTCAGCGATGCGACCGGACCCGTCACGCCGCCGACCGTTCCCGACACGAGGTGCACGCGCACGCCGTCGCCCTTGTCCACGACCGGAATCCCGTCCGCCTGCAATCCGACGTAGCGCGGCGCCGTCATCTTGAGCGCGGGCGGCAGGTTGACCCACAGTTGCAGGATCTCCAGCGGACCGCCACGCTCCATGAATTCGCGCGGCGACACTTCCGCGTGCACGATGCCGCGGCCGGCCGTCATCCATTGCACGCCGCCGGGGCCGATCACGCTTTCGTGGCCGGCGCTGTCGCGGTGGGCCAGCAGGCCGTCGAGGATGAAGGTGACGGTCTCGAAGCCGCGGTGCGGATGCGGCCCGAACGGCAGGCCGCGGTTGTGCGGCGGGTAGACCTGCGGTCCGTGGTGGTTGAGGAACAGGAAGGGATCGATCTGGTCGAGGTGCGGACCCGGCACGGGACGCCGGGTGATCAGGTCGCCGATATCGTCGCGCAGCGCGGCATGCACGCGCCGGATGATCTTGTGGGCCATGCTCGTTTCTCCGCTTCTCCGATGGTTCGAACCAATACGATACCCCATCGCACGCACTTCCCGCATCCCTGCTAGACTCGTTGCGCTTTTGCAATCATGGAGACGATAACGATGAAAACGAAAACATGCGCACGCAACCTGGCCGCGGCCATCAGCCTGGCCTGGGCGGCAAGCGCGATGGGGGCGCCGACCGCGACCCCGGCCGTGCCCGGCGACGCCGCGATCAAGGCCGCCAAACATGCCGTCACGGCGTACCGCGACGACGTGGTCGACACGCTGTCCAGGCTCGTCAGCTACAACACGGTGGCCGACAAGGCCATCCCGTGCGAACGCAATCCGCGCCACATCGCGTTCAAGGCCTACCTGAAGCAGGAAGCGGAGCGGCTGGGGCTGGACTTTACCGATTACGGCTGCGTGGCCGTCGTCGGGCTGGGCAAGGGGACGGAGCGCGTGGGCCTGGTCGCGCATGGCGACGTGCAGCCCGTCGATGCGAGCAAGTGGAAGAAGTCGCCGTTCGAACTGGACGGCACGAGCGAACCGGGCCGCCTGCTGGCGCGCGGCGCCGAGGACGATAAAGGCCCCATCGCCACCGCGCTGTACGCGATGAAGTCGCTGAAGGACCTGCAGGTGCCGCTGTCCAAGCGCATCGAGCTGTACGTCTACATGGCCGAGGAATCGGACTGGGGCCCGCTGGAAGCCTTCATCAAGGGGCACACGCTGCCGCAGATGAACATCACGCTCGACGCCGAATACCCGGCCGTCACGGCGGAGAAGGGCTATGGCACGCTGGCCGTCACGATGCCGAAAACGGCCGCCGCGCCGCCCGCGGGCGCGCCTTTCGTGAAGGAATTCCGCGGCGGGTTCTTCGGCAGCCAGATCCCCGAGGACGCGCAGGCCCTCGTCGCCGACGCGACGCCGGCACTGGAGGCGCAGGTCCGCGCGCGCGCCGGCAAGCAGGTCGGCATGCACTACCAGTTCGAATGGAAGGGCAAGGACCTGCTCGTCACGGCCAAGGGCCTGTCGGCGCACTCGTCCAAGCCGGAAGACGGCGTCAACGCCATCAGCATGCTGGCCGACGCGCTGGCCGTGCAACCGTGGCCGGACACGACGGCGGGCGCCCTGGTGAACTTCCTCAACGAGATGGTGGGCACCGGCTACTTCGGCGAAAAATTCGGCAGCATCGCGTACCGCGACGCCTTCATGGGCCCGATGACGTTCGCGCCGACGGTGATCCGCCAGCACGACGACGGCGCCATCGAACTGTCGATCAACATCCGCCGCCCGCAGGGCAAGACCAAGGAGCAGTTGACCAACGAGATCAATGCCGCGCTGGCGCAGTGGCAGGGTGCGCACGTGCAGCTGGCGAACATCTCGGCGCAGATCGGCGACCCGTGGGTGCAGAAGGATGCGCCCCAGCTGCCGGTGCTGATGAAGACGTTCGCGTACTTCACGGGCATCAAGGACCCGAAGCCGGTCGCCATCGGCGGCGGCACCAATTCGCGCCTGTTCCCGCACGCCGTCAGCTTCGGCCCGGCCATGCCGCACACGGTCTACACGGGCCATTCGGAACACGAGTTCATCACCACCAAGCAGTTGCTGCTGAACCTCGAGATGTACACGGCCGTCATGGCCGAGCTGGCCAAGTAACGCCTCCCGCGGGCATGGTCGTGCCATGCCCGCGTTCTTCCTTCCCACGACACATTTGCCCGCCGGCCGCGCCCGCTTGTCGAGGCGCTTCACGATTTTGGTCGCTCGACCGTCGTGTAGGTCCTGGTCTCGCCAAAATGTGTAAATCCTTCCAAAAATTTTGTAGGTTTGCACCTACACGACGTCCTTCTTCATAGGGAAAAAACGCCTGTCCGGCGGCTTTTCCCTAGGAGAGACAGCAGACCGCGCCACGGCCCCCGGACAAGCCTCCGCGCGGCCCGTTGATTGTCGGAAAATCAATTGCTGGCTCCGGGAAAATGTGGCGAAAACGCCATGATAGGATCAAACCTGACCGCGACCCGATGCCCAGAGTCGCGCAAGGAGCAATGCCCGACCTGCCGATGCCATGCACAGCCAAGACCTGATAAAACCTGACGGAAGACATCTGACGTTGTACAGCAACCGGCCTATCCCGGACGGCATCGTCGCGATCAGTCCCTTCGCCGAGCCGCAGCACGCCAACCCGCACCTGCGCTGGCATGCGCTGCGCGGCGAGTGGGTCGCGTATGCCGCGTTCCGCCAGAACCGCACGTATCAGCCGCCGCCGCAGTACAACCCGCTGGCGCCCACGCGCGACCCGGCACACCCGACCGAGATGCCGGCCGGCGACTACGAGATCGCCGTGTTCGACAACCGCTTCCCGTCGCTGGCGCCCGATGCGCACGACCCGCCCGCGTTGACGGTGCCGAGCGCGCCCGCCAACGGGCAGTGCGAGGTCGTCGTGTTCACGCAGGATCCGCAGGCGGCGCTGGGCCGCCTGCCGCTGGCGCGCATCGAACTGCTGCTGGAAGTGTGGGCCGACCGTACCCGGCGCCTGACAGGCCGCAACCACATCCAGTACGTGCTGCCGTTCGAGAACCGCGGCGCCGAAGTGGGCGTCACCCTGCACCATCCGCACGGCCAGATCTACGCCTACCCGTTCGTGCCGCCCGTGCCCGCGCGCCAGCTGGCGCAGGAGCGCGAGTACTACCTGCAGCACGCCACGAGCCTGCTCGGCGACATGGTGCGCGACGAGGCGGAGGACGGCAAGCGCGTGCTCTACCAGGACGAGCACGCGATCGCGTTCGTGCCGGCCTGCGCGCGCTACCCGTACGAGGTGTGGACGATGCCGACCGGTCCTTGCAGCGACTTCGCGGCGCTCACGCCGGTGCAGCGCGCAAGCCTGGCGCGCGCGCTGAAGACGGTGCTGCTCAAGTTCGACTGCCTGTGGGAGCGCCCGTTCCCGTACCTGATGGTGTGGTACCAGGCGCCGACCGACGGCGCGGACCATCCCGAGACGCAGCTGCACTGCCAGTTCTATCCGCCGTACCGCACGCGCGACCGCCTGAAATACCTGGCCGGCACGGAGATCGGCGCCGGCATGTTCGCGATGGACGTGCTGCCCGAGACGACCGCGTACGAATTGCAGCAGGTCGACGTGCGGCTGGAGGTCGCGGCATGAGCGCGCTGCCGGACAGCGGCGCGGGGCAATCGGCCACCGAGGTCGCGGACAAGCTCGCGCTGCTGCGCGCGGCGCTGGCGGAAACGGGGGCCGGGGCGGTGCGCCTGCGCGGCGCCGACTGGTTCGCGTGGGCGACGGCCGGCGGCGACGCCGCCGTGCTGCAAGGGGCCGACTGCGGCGTGGCCGAGGTGCTCGTCACGCGCGACGACGCCGTCGTCCTGACCGACGCCATCGAGGCCGAGCGCCTGCGCCAGGAACAGGTGCCGCCCGGCTTCACCTTCCACATCGCGCCGTGGGCCGAGACGGAGCTGCGCGAAACATACGTGCTGGGCGCGGCCCGCGGCGGCGCCGTGCTGTCCGACCGCCCGCGCAACGGCAACGGCAACGACGAGCAGCCGCTGCCCGCGAGCCTGCGCCTGCGCCGCATGGTGCTGCAGCCGTCCGAGCACGACCGCTACCGCGCGCTGGGTGCGGAGGCTTCCGCCGCGATGACGGCGACGCTGCGGGCTGCGCGTCCGCACTGGACGGAGCTCGACCTCGCGGCCGCGGGCGCGCAGGCGTTGTGGCGGCGCGGCATCCAGACCGCGCTCGTGCTGGCCGCGGGCGGCAGGCGCCTGCAGGCGTTCCGCCATCCGGTGCCCACGCACGAAACGCTCGGCGCCCGCGCGATGCTCGTGTTCTGCGCGCGCCGCCACGGCCTCGTCGCGAGCCTGTCGCGCGCCGTTGCTTTCGGCGCGTTGACCGACGACGAGCGCAATGCGGAAGCCGACCTGCTGCAGGTCGAGGCGACGGGCCTGGATGCCGTGCGTCCGGGCCAGTCGCTGGCGGCCGTCTATCACGCGTTCGAGGCCGCGTATCGCCACGCCAACCGGCCGGAGGCGATCCGCGAGCACCACCAGGGCGGTATCGCGGGCTACCAGGCGCGCGAGATCGTCGCCAGCCCCAGCACCGCGACGGGGATCGAGACGGGCATGGCGTTCGCGTTCAACCCGAGCTTCGCCGGGATGAAAGTGGAAGACACGTTCCTGCTCGGCGCGAACGGGCTGGAAAACCTGACGCTGGACCCGGCCTGGCCGGCGACGACAATCCAGGGCCGCGCGCGGCCCGCATGGCTGGAGGTGCCAGAGCATGAATGATCCCGAGACCTTCTTCGGCGGCGCGCCCGAGGCGCACGCGTCGGCACCCGGCCGCGTCAACCTGCTGGGCGAGCACACGGACTACAACGACGGCTACATGCTGCCCGTGGCGACGCCGCAGCGGACCGAGGTCGCGCTCGCGCACAGCCACGACGACCAGCACCACCTGTATTCCGGCACGCTCGACGGCAACGTCACGTTCGCGGCGAAGGGCGGCAGCGCGCCGCAGGGCTTCGGCAGCTATATCGAAGGCTGCATCCGCCTCGTGGAAGCGACCGGCGTCACGGTGCCCCCGCTGCGCGTGTTCGTGACGACGACCCTGCCCGTGGGGTCCGGCCTGTCGTCGTCGGCGGCGCTCGAAGTGGCGATGCTGCGCGCGCTGCGCAACCTGCTCGGCTTCACGCTCGACAACGTGCAGCTGGCTCGAATAGCCCAGCGCGCCGAGATCGAATACGCCCGCGTCAACTGCGGCATCATGGACCAGATGGCGTCCAGCCTGTGCGACGAGCGCAACATGCTGTTCATCGACGCGCGCACCCTGGAGCACCGGCTGGTGCCGCTGCCCGCCGGTACCGAGCTGATCGTCATCGACTCCGGCGTGCCGCGCACGCTTGCCGCCAGCAAGTACAACGAGCGCCGCGCCGAATGCGAGGAGGCGTCGCGCAAGCTGGGCGTGCGCGCGCTGCGCGACGTGACCGACCCCGCGGCGGTCGAGGCGCTGCCCGAGCCGCTGCGCCGGCGCGCCCGCCACGTCGTGCTGGAAGACCTGCGCGTGCTGGAAGCGGCGCAGGGCGCGTCGGCCGAACGTTTCGGCGAACTGATGAACGCGTCGCACGACAGCCTGCGCGTCGACTACGAGGTGTCGATTCCCGAGCTCGACCAGCTGGTCGCCGCGCTGCGCGCCGCGCCCGGCGTGCTCGGTGCGCGCCTGACCGGGGCCGGATTCGGCGGCGCGACCGTCGCGTTATGCCGTGCCGGCCAGGCGAAACAAGCAGCGGAAACTGCACTCTCCACCTACAACAAAGCTGGACGCCAGGGACGCATCCTGATCCCGGTCCCGACCCAAGGAAAGGAAAACAATGAGCCAGTTTGAGTATCCCCGCCCGCAGCTGGTCCGCGACAATTGGATCAACCTGAACGGTAAATGGCGCTTTCGTTTCGACGATGAGCTGGTCAACAAGATGCCGGAAGGCGTGAAAGGCTGGACCCACGAGATCAATGTCCCGTTCGCGCCCGAGACCGAGATGTCCGGCATCCAGGACACCGGCTTTCACCGCTTCTGCTGGTACGAACGCGACTTCGAGGTGATGCCGTCCGAGAACCGTGTGATCCTACACTTCGGCGCCATCGATTATTTCGCCCGCGTGTGGGTCAACGGCCAGCTCGTGGCCGAGCACGAGGGCGGCCACACGCCGTTCCGTGCCGACATCACCCCCGCATTGCGATCGGACGGCAGGCAGACCGTGACCGTGTTCGTCGAAGACGATCCGGCCGACCTGGCCAAGCCCCGCGGCAAGCAGGACTGGCTGCTGGAACCGCACTCGATCTGGTATCCGCGCACGACCGGCATCTGGCAGACCGTGTGGGTCGAGCAGGTGTCGCGCACCTTCATCCAGAACCTGCGCTGGACGCCGCTGTTCGAAACCTTCGAGATCGGTTGCGAAGTCATTGCCGGCGGCGACATCCAGGAAGACATGTTCGTCGAGGTCAAGATCTGGCACGGCAAGCAATTGCTGGCGGACGACAACTACAAGCTGCTGGCCGGCGAGGCGAACCGCAAGATCGCGCTGTCCGACCCCGGCATCGACGATTCGCGTAACGAGTTGCTGTGGAGCCCGGAACGCCCGACCCTGCTCGACGCCGAGGTGATCCTGCGCTGCGGCGACCGGATCGTCGACCACGTGAAGTCGTACACGGCGCTGCGCTCGTTCCACATCAACCGCGACCGCCTGCTGCTGAACGGCCGCCCGTATCCGCTGCGCCTCGTGCTGGACCAGGGCTACTGGACCGAGTCGTTCCTGACGGCGCCGTCGGACGCGCACCTCAAGCGCGACGTCGAGCTGGCCAAGCTGATGGGCTTCAACGGCGTGCGCAAGCACCAGAAGATCGAAGACCCGCGCTACCTGTACTGGGCCGACAGGCTGGGCCTGCTCGTGTGGGAAGAGATGCCCTCGGCCTACCGCTTCGCGCCGCGCGCGATCACGCGCATGGTCAAGGAATGGACCGAGGCCATCGAGCGCGACTACAGCCACCCGTGCATCATCGTGTGGGTGCCGTTCAACGAATCCTGGGGCGTGCCGAACCTGACGCTGACCCAGGCGCACCGCAACGCGGTCGAGGCGCTGTACCACCTCACGCGCACCCTCGATTCGACCCGCCCGGTGATCGGCAACGACGGCTGGGAAGCGTCGGCCACCGACATCCTGGGCATCCACGACTACGACTGCAGCCCGGACAAGCTGAAGGCGCGCTACGAGGTCAGCGACCCGGTGCGCACGCTGTTCGATCAACGCCGTCCCGGCGGACGCATCCTCACGCTGGACGGCTTCCCACACCGCGGCCAGCCCATCGTGCTCACCGAATTCGGCGGCATCGCGTACGACCCGAACGCGACGCCGGAGGACGGCACGTGGGGCTATACCCGTGCCCATACGGCCGAGAGTTATCACGCGCTGTACCAACGCCTGCTGAAGGTGGTCAACGAGACCTTCATGTTCAGCGGCTTCTGCTATACCCAGTTCGCCGACACGTTCCAGGAAGCGAACGGCCTGCTCAACGCGGACCGTACGCCCAAGCTGCCGTTCGAGGTGATCAGCGCGGCGACGCGCAACGTCACCCTCGAACCCAAGGACGTGGAAGAGGAGGGAGACGCGCCGGGCGCGGCCTGATGTCTTGCGCCGCCCGGCGCGCTCCGAACCCTGTCGCGAGCACGGCACCCGCAGGGCGCCTGCCCCATCGCTGCGCGGCCGCGCATGGCCGCGCTGATGGACGGACACGCCCGTCCGTGCCGCGCGACCGGCGTTTGCCGTCGCGCCGCGGTGCGGGCGGTCCGGTCCACGACGCATTTCGATCAACCGACCGCCCTCGGGCGACAAGGAGCCCATCATGTCCACGATCGTCGTTTTCAGCCACCTGCGCTGGGATTTCGTGTTCCAGCGGCCGCAGCACCTGCTGTCGCGCCTGGCCCAGCATTTTCCCGTCCTGTTCGTCGAGGAGCCGGTGTACGACGATGGCGCCCCGTTCATGGAACGCTCCAGCCCCGCGCCGAACGTGACCGTGTGCCGCGCGCACACCCCGATCCACGCCAACGGCTTCCACGACGAACAGCTGCGGCTGCTCCAGCCCATGGTCGCGCAGCTGGCACCACCGGGCGAGGACGTCATCGCCTGGTTCTATACACCGATGGCGCTGCCGCTGCTGCAATTGCTGCGGCCCGCGCTCGTCGTGTATGACTGCATGGATGAACTGGCGTCGTTCAAGAATCCGCCCAAGCAATTGCTGCAGCGTGAAAGCGCGCTGCTCTCCATCGCCGACCTCGTGTTCGCCGGCGGCCCCAGCCTGTACGAGGCGAAGCGCCACCGTCACCCGAACGTCCACTGCTTTTCCAGCAGCGTCGACGTCGTGCATTTCCAGCAGGCGCTGGACCGCGACCGCGCGCATCCGCAGCAGGATGACATCCCGCATCCGCGCCTGGGCTTCTACGGCGTGCTGGACGAGCGCTTCGATCCCGACCTCGTCGGCACCGTGGCGGAAAGCCATCCGGAGTGGCAGATCGTGCTGGCCGGACCGATCGTCAAGATCGACCCGGAGCGTCTGCCACGCCGGCCCAACATCCATTACCTGGGCCAGCAGCCGTACGCGGCGCTGCCCGACCTGCTCGCCGGCTGGGACGTCTGCCTGATGCCGTTCGCCATCAACGAGGCGACGAAATACATCAGCCCGACCAAGGTGCTCGAATACATGGCGGCCCAGCTGCCGATCGTCAGCACGCCGATCGCAGACGTCGCCAATCCGTACGGCCACGTCGTCGCCATCGCGGCGACCGCGGACGAATTCATCGCCGCGTGCGAGGCGGCGCTGGCGCAGACGCCGGAACAGCGCCGCCACATGATCGATGCGATGCAGGCCGTCGTCGCCGCCACGTCGTGGACCAGCACGGCCGCGCGCATGCGCGAGCTGATCGACACGGCGCCGCCGCACACGGACCGGCGCGCCACCCCGCGCAGCCTCGATGCGGCGGACGATGCGGCCGCGGTCTCGCTGCGTGGCGATGCCCGGCGCGGCTCGAAGGTCAACCCGCTGCGCGCGCACGAGCCGCATGTGGGGACGATCGTCATCGGCGCCGGTCCGACGGGCCTGTCGGCCGCTTACCACCTGGGCGCGGATACGCTGCTGCTCGACCGCAACGAGACCGTCGGCGGCTGGTGCCGCTCGATCGAGGACAACGGCTTCACCTTCGATCACGCCGGCCACATCATGTTCTCGAACGATCCGTACGTCCTCAAGATGTACGAGGTGCTGCTGGGCGATAACGTGCACTGGCAGAATCGCGAAGCGTGGATCTACAGCAAGGGCGTCTACACCCGCTATCCGTTCCAGGGCGCGTTGTACGGCCTGCCGCCGAAGGTGATCACGGAATGCGTGATGGGCGCCATCGAAGCCCGTTACGAAAGTGCGGAAGGCAGGACGACGGCCGCGCAAGCCGTCGACGACTGTTGCGCCGACGGCACGACGGACGTATGCAACACCGACCGCGCCGTGAAAGGCGAAGTGCGGAACTTCGAGCAATTCATCTACAAGGTGTGGGGCAAGGGCATCGCGAAACACTTCGCGATACCGTACAACCGCAAGATCTGGACCGTGCCGCTGTCCGAGATGGAAACGTCGTGGCTCGGCGGCAGGGTGCCGCTGCCGAACCTGGAAGACATCATCCAGGGCGCGCTGGAGCCGTCGCCCGCGCCGCTGGGGCCGAACGCGCGCTTCGGTTATCCGTTGAAGGGCGGGTTCCAGGCGCTGATGAATGGCTTCCTGCCTCACATCAAGGGCAAGATCGAACTGAATGCCGACGTCGTGAAAGTGCTGCCGCGCGAACACATCGTCGCCCTGCGCGACGGCCGCCGCTTCCGCTACGACGACCTGATTTCCACGATGCCGCTGCCGGAGCTGGTCAAGGCGATCGGCGACGAGGCGCCGGAAGAGGTGAGGGCGGCGGCAAAAGGCCTCCGCCACGTATCGATCCGCTGCGTGAACATCGGCATCGACCGCGTCGCCACGGACAAGCACTGGATCTACTACCCGGAAGACACGATCTTCCACCGCATCTTCGTGCAGGGCAATGCGAGCCCGGGATGCAATGCGCCGGGCGGCTTCGGCTTCACGTGCGAGATCTCGTATTCGCCGTATAAACCGCTGCCCGTCGATGGCGCCGCGCTGATCGAACGCGCCATCGCGGATTGCCGCAAGGTCGGCATGATCCGGGATGGCGACACGATCCTCGCCGCGAACCAGGTCGACATGCCGTACGCCTACGTGTTGTACGACCACGCGCGCGCCCGCAACGTGGAGACGTGCAAGGCGTGGCTGAAGCAGTTCGACATCACCCTCGTCGGCCGCTACAGCGAGTGGGAATACTACAACTCCGACCACGCCCTGCTGGCCGGCAAGCGCGGCGCGGACATCGTGCGTGCCAAGCGTACGCAGGCGCAGCAGGTCGGGGCGGAATAGGTAAGGCGCCCGGGCGCGCCGCGGGATGCCGCTGGCGCGCCGGACCGGGCCGCTGTTCGGCTCAGTGTTGAATCATGCCGCCTGCCAGGCTCACGCGGTCGCCGGTGCGGAAGTCCGGCGTCGTCTGCTGCGTCACGACCTGGGTGCTGCCGTCGTCCATGCGCAAGGTGATGCGATAGACGCGGTCGGCCGAGCTGCCGGTGGCGCCACCGGCGCTGCTGCCCATCGCCGCGCTGGCGCTGTTCTCGCCTTCGGTGGCGGCACCGCTCGAACGCGGGGCGACTTCGATGGCGGCGACGGTGGCGTTCGGACTCATCGGCGCCGCGGTGGCGCCCTGGCCCTGCGTCATGGTGCCGGCGCTGTCATAACCGGTCGTGCTGCCCGCCGTGCCGGAACTGCCGGACGTGCCCGAGCTGCCGGTGTCGCCGCCGGTGCCCGACATGCCGCTGCTGGAGGTGCCGGTGGCCGTGCCGCTGCTGCCGGTCTCGCCGCTGGTGCCGCTCGTGCCGCTGCTGCCCATGCCACCGCCGCGCCAGGAACTGCACGCGGAGAGCCCGACTGCGAGCGCCAGCAAGCCCGCCAGGAAGACGCTCTGGTGTTTTTGCTTCATGATCAACTCCTTCTGATGGGATAGTGTCAGGTTAGATGAGTGACGATGCCGCGTGCCACTTTGGTAAGAGGCCTGTTCGGTATCGGCGTTCAAGCTGCCTCCAGTTGAGCATGAGCCACGTCAAAGCCGTGGCAGATAGCGGCAGCGTGCCGCGGCCTCAGCGTTGGGCGTCGACGGGCGTGCGCGACGCCAGCAGGGCCAGCACGCTGCCGACGAGGATGGCGGCGCCGACGTCGACGGCCCAGTCGCGGACGTCGGCGCCGCGATAGGGGAAGAAGCTTTGCACGAACTCGTCGCCGGCACCCATCACGGCGACCGCCAGCACGGCCTTGCAGGCGCGGGCGAGCGCGCCGCCGCGGCTTCCGATGAACCACAGCGCGGCCAGCACGGCATAGGCGATCGAGTGCAGGACCGGCCCCGGCGCGTAGGCACCGATGTCGGCCCGGGCACCGGGGATGTTGCCTGTCGTGATGATCGTCAGGTACATCAAGACCGCGCCCGCAAGGCACAGCAGGTGCCGGCGCGGATGTTGCAGGAACGTGGATAGATACAATGTCATGGCAAGGTGAGGCCGAAAAACGCTCACCTTACCATGCTCGTTGTGCGCTTGCACAAACGCGCGCGCGCCCTCAGATCGTGAGGGCCGGCGCGCCGTTCGGGTAGTGGGCGTCGAAGCAGCTGGCGCAGTCGGCGCAGAATAAATGGGCCACGCGTACCGCCGACTGGCGCAGGACCAGCTTCAGGTGGCCGCTCTGGCATTTGGGACAGATCTCTCGGACGGTGCCGAAAGTCAGTACGTGAAGAGGTTGCCCTTCATCGTCGATATGGTCGATCACCATGCGCGGGTTCAGCTCGCTGAGAACCAGACAGTCTTCCGGTTCCGCGTGCTGGCGACGCGATGGATGGGGTTGCTCTTGGGGTGGCGACATCGTCTCAGGTACAGGTAAAGTCATTGGACCGGCTCCATGTTGGATTGTCTTGTCCCCACGCGACATGTGAAACATCGCGAGGCGTGAAATTCATCATAGCGGAATCTGAAGATGGTTCAAGCACAACAGCATGCAATTGTGCGGTGCGTGGCAGACGCAACAATAAGAATACGGAACAAAAAAAATGCCCGCCAAGGGATGACGGGCACAACCCAAGATCGGGCCAAGAGACGCAGAATTCGGTGCGGTGTGCCGCTCGCAGCACACCTTCTGCGATCACGCATATCGGTTGCGTGTATGCAGATGAACCCAGTATAGGAAGAAAATGTGACTTGACCATGACGCCCATCAAAGTAGCGCGTCTTTGGTCGCGAACGTTTGCGGATGGGATCGGTCCGCATGAGAACGATAAAAAAAAAGCCCGCTGATTGAGCGGGCTTCAAACTATTTTCTTGGAGGAGAATAGTGGAGACAGGTGCAATTATGCTGCACTGCGATATGTGCGTCCAATGATGAATTCGGATACCGGTTATTACCTGGCGTAATAATGGCTGGGCTCGCTTGGCGTCAGTCCTTGACCGGCACCGTGTAATTCAGCGCCATGCGGCCGCCGTCCGCATACAGCGTCTGGCCCGTGATGTACGAGGCGTCGTCGCTGGCGAGGAAGGCGGCGATGCCGGCGATCTCTTCCGGTTCGCCGCAACGGCCCAGCGGCGTGCGCGACAGGATCGTGTGGCGCGCTTCCGGGCTTCCCAGAACGGCCTGCTTCGCCAGTTCCGTCAGGATCGTGCCGGGGCCGATACCGTTGACGCGGATGCCATGCTGGGCCAGGCCGATCGACGCCACGCGCGTGAGCTGGTTGACGCCGCCCTTCGACACGACGTACGGAATCTGGTTCGGAATCGCCAGCTCCGCATTGACGCTCGACATATTGATGATGCAGCCGCTCTGGCGCTTGACCATCTCGCGGGCCACGGCCTGGCTGCACAGGAACATCGATTTCAGGTTGATGCGCAGCACGCGGTCGAAATCCTCCTCGACCAGGTCGAGGAAATCGGCGGCATGGGTCACGCCGGCATTGTTGACGAGGATGTCGATGCGGCCGAAGACGGCCAGCGTGGCGGCCACCATCGCATCGACGTCGGCCTTCACGCTCACGTCCGCCCGGAAGAAGCGGGCGGCGTCGCCCAGCGCCGCGGCGGCGGACGCGCCTTCGGGACGGACGTCGACGAGCATCACGCGCGCGCCCTCGCGCACGAGGCGTTCGGCGCACGCATGGCCGATGCCCTGGCTGGCGCCGGTGACGATGGCGACCTTCTGGCTGAGTTTCATGACTGTCCTCGCTGCTGCAAAATGAAAAGGCCGCCATTGTAGCGGCCCGCTGCGTCGGGCGTCAGAGCATCACGGGCCGGTCGGGCAATTCGTTCGGCCGTGCGCCGCCGGACGGGAAATGGCTGCGCAGCAGCTGGTTCACCTGGGCGATCGCGGCCAGGGTCGCGGCGCGGAATTCCCCGCGGCCGAAGCCGCGCGTCATCGTGTCGCACACGCCCTGCCAGGTGGCAGCCGGTATCCTGCGGTCGATGCCCCGGTCGGCAATGATATCGACCTTGCGGTCGGCCAGGTTCACGTAGATCAACACGCCGCAATTGTCCTCGGTGTCCCAGATGCCGTAGTCGGCGAACAGGGCGATGGCGCGCTGGCGGTTCGTCACGCCGGCCCAGGCCAGCGACAGGGGCATGCCCTTTTCGACGATCAGGCGGACTTCGCCCCGGTGCGTCTGCTCGCCGGCCGTGATGGCCTCCGTGATCGCGTCGAGGGCGTCGGGCGGAAACGCGCGCTCCGCTTCGTTGCGGGTGCTGAACAGGTGGCGCAGGGCGCGCCGAGGGCGGCTCGGTTCGTCCATCACCAGTCTCCCGAGGCGCCGCCGCCGTCGAAGCTGCCGCCCCCGCCGCCGGAGAACCCGCCGCCGCCGCCATCCGAAAAGCCGCCGGAAAAGCCCCCGCCGCCGCGCCAGCGGTCGTCGTCGTGCTGGTGGGCGGCATTCGCCAGTATGTTGCCGAGAATGAAGCCGGTCGTGCCGCTGCCCCAGCCGGCGCCGTAGCGGCCCGGCTGCGCCAGCCGCGTGCGGCGCGGACGGAACACCGCGCGCAGGACGACGCCGCCGACGAGGATCAGGAACAGGCTGACGACGACGTTGGGGCCGTCGTCCTCCTGCTGTTGTGCCTGCGCCTGCGTTTGCGCCTGCGGCGCCGGGAATTTTTCCTGGTTGAGCAGGGTCGCGATGGCGCCCACGCCGGCGACGAGGCCGCCGTACCAGTCCTGCTGGCGGAAGTGCGGCGCGATCGTGTCTTCCAGGATGCGTTTCGATTGCGCGTCCGTGAGGACGCCCTGCACGCCGCGCCCCGCCTCGATGCGCAGGCGGCGCAGCGCCTTGGGATTGTCCTTCGCGACCAGCAGCAGCACGCCGTCGTCGACGCCCTTGCGCCCGAGCTTCCAGGCGTCCGCCACGCGGATGCCGTACTGCTCGATGGCTTCCGGTTCGGTCGACGCCACGAGCAGCACGGCGATCTGGCTACCCGTCTTCGTCTCGTAGTCGGCCAGCACGCTTTCCAGCTTCTGGCGCTGGTCCGGCGTCAGCATGCCGATCTCGTCGGTGACGCGCGCACGCAGCGGCGGCACCGGTTTGAACTGGCCTTGCGCGCAGGCGTTACAAGCCAGCAGCAGGGTCAGCATCCAGGCCCAGAGCAAGCGCGGCAGGGCGTTCATGGGATGGCCTTATTTGCCGAAGTTGACGGTCGGCGCCGTCGAAATGGATTTCTCGTTCTCGACCGTGAACGAGGGCTTGGCCTGGTAGCCGAACATCATCGCGGTCAGGTTGGTCGGGAAACTGCGGACCGTCACATTGTAGTCCTGCACCGCTGCGATATAGCGCTGGCGCGCCACCGTGATGCGGTTTTCCGTGCCTTCCAGCTGCGACTGCAGGTCGCGGAAGCTGGCGTCGGCCTTCAGTTGCGGATAGTTTTCCGACACGGCCATCAGGCGCGACAGCGCGTTCGACAGCTCGCCCTGCACCTGCTGGAATTTCTGGAAGGCTTCCGGATTATTCAGGACTTCCGGCGTGATCTGGAAGCTGGTCGCGGCCGCGCGCGCGCGCGTGACGGCTTCCAGCGTATCCTTTTCGTGCGTCGCATAGCCCTTGACCGTGTTCACCAGGTTGGGAATCAGGTCGGCGCGGCGCTGGTACTGGTTGACGACCTCGGACCAGGCGGCCTTGGTGGCCTCGTCCTTGGCCTGGAACTGGTTGTAGCCGCAGCCCGACAGCAGGGTGGCGGCCAGGACGGCGGCCAGCAACAGGCCGGCCCAGCGCGTGAACAAGGAAGGTTTCATCTGGCGATCCGTAACAAGTTGTCGAATGACCAAAATATACCTGAAATGACATTGTATTGGCGAGACGAGCCGGGCGGAGCGCTACAATAGCGGGTTTGCAATCAGATCAGAGAGGCCGTCATGAACTTCATCGACAAACTGGACGCCGCCTGGCGCCGCAACGATTCCCTGCTGTGCGTGGGACTCGACCCGGACACGGCCCGCTTCCCCGCGCACCTGCGCGACCGTGCCGACGGTATCGTTGAGTTCTGCAAGGCCATCATCGACGCCACCGCCGACCTCGCCTGCGCGTTCAAGCCGCAGATCGCCTACTTCGCCGCCCTCGGCGCGGAAGACCAGCTGGAAGCCATCTGCCGCTACCTGCGCGAGCGCTACCCGCACATCCCGCTGATCCTCGACGCCAAGCGCGGGGACATCGGCGCCACCGCGCACCAGTATGCGCGCGAAGCGTTCGACCGTTACGGCGCCGACGCCGTCACCGTCAATCCATACATGGGGTTCGATTCCGTCGAGCCGTACATGGCGTGGCCGGACCGCGGCGTGATCGTCCTGTGCCGCACGTCGAACGCGGGCGGGTCCGACCTGCAGTTCCTGGACGTGGGCGGCCAGCCGCTGTACCAGCACGTGGCGCGCCTCGTCGCGGACAAGTGGAACAAGAACGGCCAATGCGCCCTCGTCGTCGGCGCCACGTTCCCGGAAGAACTGGCGCAGGTCCGCGCCATCGTCGGCGACATGCCGCTGCTCGTGCCGGGCGTCGGCGCCCAGGGCGGCGACGTCGAGGCGACCGTCAGGTCGGGCCGCACGGCCGCCGGCGCAGGCATGATGATCAATTCCTCGCGCGCCATTATCTACGCGCAGCCGCAGGGCGGCGAAGATTTCGCCGCCGCCGCGCGCCGGGTGGCGCTGGAGACGCGCGACGCCATCAACCGCTACCGCGGCTGAGCCGCCTTACGTCCGCCCATCGCGCTGCCGGGCGATGCCGAGGTAGCGCATCCCGACCGCCAGCGCCGCGAAGCCGGACGCGGCGGCGACGCCCAGCGCCCAGCGCGGCCCCGCGTGGTCGGCCACCCACCCGACGATCGGCGCGCCGACCGGCGTCGTGCCCAGGGCGATGCCGAGCCGCACGGCCATCACGCGGCCGCGCATCGCGGGTTCGGTGGACAGCTGGATCAGGCTGTTCGACGTGTTGGTGAAGGTGAGGGCGGCCACGCCCGTCAGCGCCAGCGCGGCGGCGAACCACGGATAGCCCGGCGCGACGGCCGCGAGCAGGCAGCCGGCGCCGAACACCCCGGCCCCGATCAGCAGCGCGCCGAAGTGCGTGCGCTCGCGGCCGGCGGCGAGCAGCGCGCCGATGACGCTGCCGACGGCCATCGTCGACGACAGCAGGCTGTAGCCGCGCGCATCCGTATGGAACACGGAGACGGCCATGGTGCCGATGAAGATCGGGAAATTCAGGCCGAACGTGGCGATCAGGAACAGCATGGCGAGGATCGCCATCAGGTCCGGGCGCTTCCACACGTAACGCAGGCCGTCGAGCATCCCGCGTCCGCCCGCGCTCCCGTGCGTGCGCGGGTGCGCGTGCAGCTCGCCCTTGCGCAGCCACGCCAGCGAAGCCAGCACTGCCACGTACGACAGGCCGTTGATCAGGAACGCCCATCCGGTGCCGACGCCGGCGATCAACAGGCCGGCGGCCGCGGGGCCGATCATCCGGGCGGCGTTGAACGACGTCGAATTCAATGCGACCGCGTTCGGCAGGTCGGCGTCGCCGACGAGCTGCGCGACGAAGGTCTGGCGCACCGGCGCGTCGAAGGCCGATGCGCAGCCGAACAGGAAGGCGAACACGTACACCTGCCACAACTGGACGACGCCGGCGATCGTCAACAGGCCCAGCGCCAGCGCGAGCACGCCCATCGCCGCCTGCGTGACCATCATCAACTTGCGCTGGTCGACGTGGTCGGCGACCCAGCCGGTCCAGGGCAGCAGCAGCAATTGCGGGCCGAACTGCAGCGCCATGACCGTGCCCACGGCCGAGGCATTGTGGTGCGTCAGCTGGGTGAGCACGAGCCAGTCCTGGGCGGTGCGCTGCATCCAGGTGCCGACGTTGGAGACCAGGCAGCCGGCGGCCCAGAGGCGGTAATTGAAGTTATTTAACGAACGGAATGCGCGGGCCATCGGGATTGTCGTGGGGTGGGCGGGCCTCCGCCCACGTGGTGATACGTGACGGCCGCTCCGTCGAAGACGCGTTTCGTCCGTGCGAACGCCGGGCAAAAGCGCGTCTTGTCCGTGCGCATGCCGGTTGAACGCGTGGGCACGTGGTGCCCACCCTACGTAATGCGGCGCGGGCGTCAATCGATAACGAACGGAATGCGCGGGCCATCGGGATTGTCGTAGGGTGGGCGGCCCTCCGCCCACGCGGTGATACGCGACCGTCGCTCCGTCGAAAACGCGTTTCGTCCGTGCGAACGCCGGTTGAACGCGTGGCCACCGGTGCCCACCGTAACGCGGCGCGGGCGTCGATCAATACCGGCTCGGGGCGATCATCTCCGCGTAATCATACAACGCCCCGAGAATCTCCTCCGCCCGCTCGTCCGCCGTCTCGGACAACGTGTCGATCTCGGCGAACAACTGCTCGATCGTGCGCGCGCCGCCGGCGCCGTCGAACAGGCGCGCGGCGCGGTGTTCTTCCCACGTCTGCTGTTCCTCGTCGTTCAGGGTGTGCG
This sequence comes from Massilia luteola, assembly GCF_034420155.1. NCBI lineage: Bacteria > Pseudomonadati > Pseudomonadota > Betaproteobacteria > Burkholderiales > Oxalobacteraceae > Massilia > Massilia luteola. The sequence goes on along the minus strand of NZ_JAXOFN010000018.1, from coordinate 24,261 downwards.
GGAAGTTGCGCGCGCGGTAGCGGAACAGCAGGTGCGCCAGGCGCTCGTCCTCGAACGACGGGCGCAGGGTCGCCAGCTTGGGCGCGGCCTCGGTCCGCAGCGATTCCAGCCGGCGCCGGTCGCCGTTCGAGACGAAGCCGCCGTACAGGTCTTCGTCGACGTCGACGGCGGTCGCATCGGTCTCGCGCTGGTACACCTTCTGCCAGACCGCCGTCATGTCCGGCCCCGCCGCCGCGCTGCGCGCGTGCGTCAGACATTGTTCGACGTCCAGTTCCCAGCGCGCCGCCAACTGCGTGCTCAGCGTCTTCAGATTGCTGACCAGCATCGGCGACTTGTTCAGGTGCACGCTCTTGATGGGCAGCCGGGTCATCCCCTCGGGCATCTCGGCGGCACGGGTGAACAGGCGCTGGCGGATCGTGTCGACGTCGAGGCCGAACAGTTCGGACGGGTCGTGGCGGCAGTCCCACACGAGGACTTCGTTCTTGTTGGTCGGGTGCGTGGCCAGCGGCCAGACCATCGCGAGGCAGCCGCGCTCGGCCGGGAACATGCCGGAGACGTGCAGGAAAGGCTGGCGCAGCGCGCGGTCGAGGTGCAGGCCCATCTGCTCCGCGACCTTGTCCTTGCGGCGCAGTTCGAGGCAGAAGTCGAACAGCTTCGGCTGCTTGCTGCGCAGCAGGCGCGCGAGCGCGATGGTGGCGCGCACGTCGGACAGGGCGTCGTGCGCGGCGTCGTGCACGAGGCCGTTGTCGCGCGTGAGGTGTTCGAGCTTGAAGCTGGGGCGGCCGTCGTCGTGGCGCGGCCACGTGATGCCGTCCGGACGGAGCGCATAGGCCATGCGCACGACGTCGAGCATGTCCCAGCGGCCGCAACCGTTCTGCCATTCGCGCGCATACGGGTCCATCAGGTTACGCCACAGCAGGAAGCGCGTGACTTCGTCGTCGAAGCGGATCGTGTTGTAGCCGACGCCGATCGTCCCCGGCTCGGAGAACGCCGCGCCGATGCGGGCCGCGAATTCGTGCTCGGGCACGCCGTGTTCCAGGCAGTGCTGCGGCGTGATGCCGGTGATGAGGCAGGCTTGCGGATCGGGCAGGTAGTCCGGCGCGGGCTGGCAGTACAGCATGATCGGCTCGCCGATTTCGTTGAGGTCGGCGTCGGTGCGGATCGCCGCGAACTGCGCGGGACGATCGCGCCGCGGTTCGACGCCGAAGGTCTCGTAGTCATGCCAGAGGAACGTATGGGTGCTCATTGGGGTGCCGTGCGCGGCTCAGTTGCGACGCGCCATTCTAACGTGCATGAATCGCGCGGCCTAGCGTCGGCGCAATCGGGCCTCGGGAACCAAATCGACGTTCAGGTGCCGATGCGGTCCCGTCCGGCTTCCTTGGCGCGGTACAAGGCGGCGTCGGCGGCTTCGATCAGGCCACGTTCGTCCTGGCCGGGCAGCAGGGTGGCGACGCCGAACGAGCCCGTGACGTGGGGCAGGGGCAGGCGCATGTCGTCGAACACGACGGCCTCGCGCATGCGCGCGCACAGGCGCTCGGCCACCATCACGGCCTGCTGCTGCGGGGTGGCGGGCAGGATCGCCATCATCTCCTCGCCGCCGTAGCGCACGGCGAAATCGGTCGGACGCAGGCCGGCGCGGATCACGCCGGCCGCCGCGCACAGGGCGCTGTCGCCGGCGATGTGGCCGTGGGTGTCGTTGAACCGCTTGAAGTGGTCGAGATCGATCATCACCAGCGACAGCGGGCCGCCGTCCTGGCGCGCGCGGGTGACGAGCTTGGGCAGCGCGTCGTTCAGCCAGGCGCGGTTGTACAGGCCCGTGAGGCCGTCGTTGAACGACAGCTGGCGGTAGAACTCGCCCAGCTTCTGGCGCCGGCGCAGGCGCGCGTTGGTCGCGCGGATGCGGAACGACAGCAGCCGCAGCAGGTTGCGCGCCACGCCGTTGTGGCCGTCAATCAATTGCCACACGCGTTCGGGTTCGATCACCAGCAGCTCGCTGTCTTCGAGCGCGACGATGGCGTCGAGGTTGGCGGCATCGTCCAGCACGGACTGCTCGCCCACGCTCTCGCCGGGCAGGATGCGGTCGATGTTGCCTTCGCCCAGCGCCGCCTCCACCGCGAGACTGCCCGCCAGCAGGATGTACAGGCGGGCCCGCAGGCCGTCCTCGAGCGCCTCGCCGCGCGGCAGGCGCACCAGCTTGCAATCCGCGAGCGCCTGCGCGACGGCGGTGTCGTCGGCGTCGCGAAAGAGCTGCAGGTCGCGGATGCTGTAGGAGGATGCACCGAAGGTGCCGGTCACGATCATGGATTTAAACTTCTGAGCGACAACTTATATTGACAACCTCGCATGATACCTGAACAAAACACCAACGCGCTGCTTGGCGCCGATAAACAACAGTGTTTCAATGGCGGCATGAATACCGCTACCGATTCCATTCTGGCCGACGCGCTCGGCAACGTGCACGCGCCCGCGCCGGAGGCGCGCATCGTCTGCCTCGTGCCCTCGATTACCGAACTGCTGTGCGACCTGGGCCTGGCCGGCAAGCTGGTCGGCCGCACCGGCTTTTGCATCCATCCGCGCGCCGTCGTCGCGGACATTCCGAAAGTGGGCGGCACGAAGGCCGTCAATATCGAAAAGATCCGCAAGCTGGCGCCCACGCACGTCGTCGTCAACATCGACGAGAACGAAAAGCCGACCGTCGACGAACTGGCCGGGTTCGTGCCGCACATCGTCGTCACGCATCCGGACGCGCCGCGCGACAACCTGCACCTGGCACGGTTGATGGGCGGGATCTTCGGTGCCGAAGACGCCGCCGCGCGCTGGTGCGCCGCGTTCGAGGCCGAGTACGCGGCGCTGCGCGCGTTGCCGAAAACTCCCCCACGCACCGTGTTGTACTGCATCTGGCAAGACCCGTGGATGACGGTGTCGGACGGGACGTATATCGCCGCGATGCTGGCCGAACTGGGCTGGCGCGTACCGGACCTGGGCGCCGACCGGTATCCGCGCTTCGCGTGGTCGCAGGACCTCGTCGACGGACTCGACGCGGTGCTGTTGTCGACCGAGCCCTACCGCTTCACGGAAGCACACGCGGACGCGCTCGAAAAGCAGCTGGGGATTCCCGTGCTGCTGGTCGACGGCGAGATGATGTCGTGGTACGGCAGCCGGGCACTGGCCGGATTGCGGTATCTGCGCGCCTTGCCGGCGCTGCTGGACGGCGTCTAGGGCCACGGTTCAATCGGCCGGCGAGCCATGCGGCACGGCCGCGCGCGGCGCCGGCGCCTGTTCCAGCGCGTCGATCAGGCGCCGCCCGCAGGCGATACCCGGCTGTTCGACATAGCGCCACGCGACCCACGCCAGCGCCGCGGCGACGCCCAGGACGCACAGGAACTGGAGGACGCTGCCCGCATCCGATCCGGCGAACCAGGCGCTGGCGCCGGAGCCGGAAAACGCGTCGAGCACCGCGAAATGCAGGAGGAACACGCTGAAGCTGCGCCTGCCCAGTGCGATCGTCGCGCGGTTCACGAACAGCCGCGCGGGCCAGCGCGCCAGCAGCAGCGTGGCGGCGGCAAAGAACACGCCGATGGCCGGCGTGCACAGCGGTTGCGGCAAGCGCCACCAGCAGAAGGCGGCTCCGAGCATGCACAGCGTGGCGCCGGCGGCGAGCGGCCGGTCGGCCACGCCCGCCCTGAACGCCACGCAGGCGACGACGCCGGCTGCAAAAACCGGCAATTGCCCGAACACGTTGAAGCGGACGAAATTTCGCACGAGGTAGTGCTGCTGATCCGGGTAGGAGAACAGGTGCGGCACGACGGCGCCATCGAGCGCGAACAGCACCAGGCTGGCGGCGAGGAACAGCAGGGCCGGCCGGCGCGTGACGAGATTCGGCAGGCACAGCGCCAGGATGGCATAGAACCCCATCTCGTCGGCGACCGACCACCCGCCGGGTACGACGGCATTGATCGTTTCCGGATGGAGCCCGTGCACGAACAGCGCCGTCGCGGCAATGGCCGGCGCGTGGATGCCGTTGGGCGCCCAGTATCCGGGCGCCAGGCCGTGGAGCGCGAGATACAGCGCGATCGCGATCCAGAACATCGGCGCGACCCGGGCCACGCGCCGGATCAGGAAATTGCGCAGCGGGCGGGATTCATGCCGGCTCCGGCTCGCCCGCGACAGGCACAGCGTCAGCGCGCTGACGACGAAGAACAGCTGGACGCCGCACGCGCCCAGGTTCATCGCCGCGCGCAGCGCGTCGCTCGGCGGCATGGCCTGGCGGCCCGTATGGACGAGGACGACGCCGGCGACCGCGATGCCGCGCAGGGCGTCGACGGCGTCGTATTTCGCGATGCCGTGCGTCACTCGACCAATCCGTGCAGGATGGCGTATCGGACCAGATCCGCGTTGTTCATGAAGTTCATCTTCTGCATCAGGTGCGCCTTGTGGCTGCTGACCGTCTTGTTGCTGATCATGAGGTCCGCCGCGATGTCGTTCACGCTGCGCCCGCGCGCCAGCAGCGCGAGGATCTGGGTCTCGCGGCCGGACAATTGCTCGTGCAGGGGCGCGATACCGGGCTGATCGATATCGAAGACCAGCTGCTCGGCCAGGGTCGGGTCGATGAAGCGGCCGCCCGCGGCCGCCTTGCGGATGGCGACGACCAGCATCTCCGGTTCGCTGTCCTTGGTCAGGTAGCCCGAGGCGCCGGCCTTGAGCACCTGGCGCACCACCTGCGGCTCGTTGCGCATGCTCAGCACGAGGATCGGCAACTCCGGAAACAGCGCGCGCAGGCGGGTGATGACGTCGATGCCGCTCATGCCCGGCATGGTCAGGTCCAGCAGCGCCAGGTCGACCGGCGTGCGGCGCAGGAAATCGATGGCCTGCATGCCGTTGACCGCCTCGCCGACCACGTCGATATCCTTCACCATCGTGAACAATTGTTTGAGACCACCGCGCACGATGGCGTGATCGTCGGCAATCAGGATGCGGATCATCGTACCTCCTCCGGTCTGGCGGCCGGCAGGCGGACGCGCAGCGCCGTGCCTTCGCCCGGCACGCTGGCGATGGAAAATTCGCCGCCCAGCATTTCGACGCGCTCGCGCATGCCCACCAGCCCGAATTTGTTCCGCTCGACGTCGTCCGGCGCGAAGCCGCAGCCGTCGTCGCAGACCTCGAGCACGCAGCGGTCGTCGCGGGCCTGCAGGGTCATGCGGACCGAACTGGCCCGCGCATGGCGCGTGACGTTCGTCAGCGACTCCTGCGCGACGCGGAATATCGCCAGCTCGACGCCGTCGCCCAACCCGAGCGTCCGTTCGGGCGCGACCAGTTCGCAGTCGATGTCCGAGTGCGCCCGGAATTCCTTGACCAGCCACTCGAGCGCCGGGACGACGCCCATGTCGAGCACGGCCGGCCGCAAGGCCGTGGAGACGCCGCGCACCACGCCGATCGTGCGGTCGACCAGTTCGTTCATCTTGCCGACGTGGTGGGTCAGGCCCGGATTGTCCTGCCCGAATTCGACGCGCAACAGCGCGATCTTCATGCGCAGTGCCGTGAGCGCCTGTCCCAGTTCGTCGTGCAGTTCGCGCGCGATGCGCATGCGCTCCTCCTCGCGTGCGCGCTCGCGGTACGCGGCCAGGTCGCGCAGGCGCACATAGGATTCCTCCAGGCGCTGCTCGCTCTCGCGCAGCGCGGCGGTGCGCTCGGCGACCTGGAGTTCGAGTCCTTCGCGGTAGGCCTGCAACTGGCGCTCGGCGACCTTGCGTTCCTCGATTTCGCGCTGCAGGCGGTCGTTGCGCTCGGCCAGCAGGGTCTGCATCTCGCGCAGGTTCAGGTGGGTCCAGACGCGCGCCGTGACCTCGTCGATCTGGAACGGCTTGGTCACGTAATCGACCGCGCCGGCCTTGAAGGCGGTGACCTTGCTCTCGATGTCGAGCAGGGCCGTCATGAAGATCACGGGAATGGCACGCGTGCACTCGTCCTGCTGCAGGCGCCGGCACACTTCGAAGCCGTCGATGCCGGGAAGCATGATGTCGAGCAGGATCAGGTCCGGGTGCACGAACGTCGCGCGGCGCAATCCTTCCTCGCCGTCCTGCGCCACGACGACGCGCACGCCGTCGCGCTCGAAGCCCTTGGCGATCACGTCGAGGTTGGCGGGTGTGTCGTCGACGATCAGGATCGTCGGCCGCCGCGGGTACGGCGTGTCAGTTTGCATCTGCTACCTCATGAAATCGTTCGACCAGGGCCAGGATCGCCTTGGATTGATAGCTCGCGGCGAGCTCGACGAGCCGTTCCGCGAACGGGCGGTAACGGTCGTCCAGGCTGGCCAGGTGCCGCGCGTGGTCGACGATATCGGCCATGTTCCCGATCATCGCCAGCCGGTACAGCAAGTCCATTTCTTCCGGCGGCGGCGCGACCAGGTCCTCGGCCGACGGGCCGCGGGCGGGCGCCAGGCCGACCGGCGCGCCGTCGATCACCGGCAGGTCGAGCTCGAACCAGAACCGGCTGCCATGGTCCACGCGGCTCTCGACCCGGATCTCGCCGCCCATGAGGCGCACGAATTGGCTGCTGATGAACAGGCCCAGGCCGGTGCCGCCGAGCTTGCGCTGGTGATCGCCCGCCTGCTCGAACGGCTCGAAGATCGTGTCGAGCTGGCCGCGCTCGATGCCGATGCCGGTATCCTCGACCTCGAACAGCAGCCGGCCCGGCGGCGTGAAGCGCACGCGCAGCACGACGCTGCCGTGGTCGGTGAACTTGACGGCGTTCGACAGCAGGTTGAGCAGGGCCTGGCGCAGGCGCTGCTCGTCGGCGCGGACGACGGCCGGCAGGTTCGGCGGCAGCGTGTGGAGGAACGCAACCTGCTTGCGCTCGGCACGCACGCGGATCATTTCGGCGATGGTATGCAGGAATTCCGCCAGCGGCACGTTGGAGGGCGCCAGCGCGAGCTTGCCGGCCTCGATCTTGGCGGAATCGAGGAAATCGTCGATCAGCGTCATCAATTGTTCGCCGCTCTTCTGGATGACCATCAGGCTGGGCGCCTGCTCGGCCGGCAACGCGGCGTCGCGTTGCAGCAACTGCGCATAGCCGAGGATGGCGTTGAGCGGCGTGCGCAATTCGTGGCTCATCTGCGTCAGGAATTCGCTGCGCTGCCGCGCCAGGCGCTGCAATTCCCCGGTGCGCGCCTGTACGCGCTGCTCGAGGCTGCCGTTCAGTTCCTGCAGTTCGGCCTGCGACTGGCGCAGCTTCCGGTTCGTGGCCGACAGCATGCCGTGCGACTTGCGCAGGCGTATCAGGAAATAGCTGGTGCCCAGCAGGAAGGCGACGCATGCGCCGAGCACGGTCCACGTCCAGCGCTGTTTCAGTTCGCGCTGGTTCAACTCGAACGCCTGCTGCTCGTTGCGGCGCGCCAGGTCTTCGATGGCGTGCTGCTTGGTTTCGGTCTCGTAGCGCTGCGCCAGTTCGAGCATGCGCGCACCCGACTTCTCGATCGCACCCTTGGCGCCCATGTCGCTCGCCTCGATCGACATCTGGTAGGCGCGCCGATAGTCGCCGCGCGCCGAATAGACGCCGGCGAGGCGGCGCGCGCTCTCGCTTTGGTAGAGCGGGAAGTTGATTTCCTGGGCGATCCGGTAAGCGCTTTCGGCGTCGGCCCACGCCGCCGCCAGCTGGCCGGTCTGTTCGTACGCCTTGCTGCGCGCGTTATACGTGAACCACAGGCCGATGCGGTTCTGCTGCCCCACGTAGATCGCCTCGACCTCGGCGTACAGGGGCATGGCCGCGGCCATCTGCTTGCGGTTGCGCAGCCGCTCGGCGAGATTCAGCATGCCGAAACCGAGGCCCGTCGACGTGTGCACGGCGCGGAATAGATCGATGCCCCTGCGGATCTCCGATTCGCCTTCGCGCGCGTCGCCGAGATCGCTTTTGACGTTGCCCAGGCCGACCAGCGCATAGCCTTCGAGCAGCCGCAACCCGGCGCCATGCGCCACCTCGTACATCTTCGTGTAGTGTTCGAGCGCCTCCTTGCGGCGTCCGCTCAGGTCGTAGGAAATGGCCATGCACTGGCGCGCGTAGGCCAGCTCGAGCGGGTCGGCGAAGCGCCGCGCGACTTCCATCTCGCGCATGCACAGCGTCACCGATTCGTCGAACTGGCCGATACGGCGGTACATCATGGCCGTGCGCAGCATCGCTTCGCCCTGCAGGTCGCGGCGGTGCACGCCTTCCAGCACGGTCATGCTGCGCAGCGAGTAGTTGACGATGTCGTCGACGCGCCCGCGGAAGATCGCATTCACCGACAGGTTGAGGTAGGCCTCGGCCTGGCCGGGCCGGTCCTGGACCTGCAGCGCCAGTTGCAGGGCCTGCTCGGCATGCACCTGGGCGTCTTCCGTGTGCGCCTGGTAGACCTCGGCGCGCGCCAGCGCGTTGAGCGCGCGCGCGCGGTCGCTCGGCGTGGCGCCGAGCGGCACGTCCTCGGCCAGCTGGGTGGCGCGCTGGTAGGCCTCCGCTACGTCGCGCTCGGCGAGCAGGCGCATGGTTTCGACCTGGCTGCGCCATTCGTCCAGGGTCAGCGCGTGGGCCGCGCCGCTCAGCGCAAGGCCGGCGAGAAACAGGAACGGCGCCCATGACAGACGGGGCGTCATGCTTTGATCACCATTGTCGTTTCGGAGTGCCGGAATTCCATGATAGCAGGCGCGGACGAGCCTGCAGTCATGCGGCATCCCGCATGCAGGATGGGGGCGAGCGCCGCGGCGGGCATGGGCGCGCCGAACAGATAGCCTTGCACGCACCAGCAGCCGTGCGCCAGCAGGTAGTCGACCTGGTCCTGCGTTTCCACGCCTTCGGCGATCACCTGCAGCCGCAGCGCCGCGGCGATCGACAGTATTGCCTTGACGAGTTCGCTCTTGTTGACGTCCTGCGGAATATCGCTGACAAATGAACGGTCGATCTTGATCTGGCTGACCGGAAAGCGGTAGAGGTAACCGAGCGCCGAATAACCGGTGCCGAAGTCGTCGATCGAAATCACGAGGCCCAGCGCGTGCAGGCGGCCGAGCATGCGCGCGACTTCCTCGTTGTCCTCCAGCAGCAGGCTTTCGGTGATTTCCAGCTTGAGCCAGGCGGGCCGGCAACCGCTGCCGGCCAGCACGCGCTCGACGGTGGCCACGAAATCGTGGCGCATGAACTGGCGCGTGGAGACGTTGACCGAGACGGCGACCGGCCGTTCCAACGTGCGGTTCCAGGCGGCGGCGGTGCGGCAGGCGGCGTCGAGTACCCATTCGCCGATCTCGACGATCTGGCCGGATTCTTCGGCGACGGGAATGAATTTGTCCGGTGCGACCATGCCATGGCCCGGCCGATGCCAGCGCAGCAGCGCTTCGACGCCGGCGATCGTGCCGTCGCGCAAGTCGATCTGCGGCTGGTAGTACACCTCGAGTTCGCCGCAGCGCACGGCCTTGTGCAGCGCGGCCGCCATTTCGAGGCGTTCCGACGAGCGCGCCGTCAGTTCGGTCACGTAGAACCGGACATTGTTCCGCCCCTCGCGCTTGGCGTGATACAGCGCGGAACCGGCGAAGCGGAACAGTTCGTCGATGGCGACGGCATCGTCCGGATACAGCGCGACGCCGATGCAGGCCGAAACGATGACTTCATGGCCGTCCAGCAGGTAGGGCGCGGTCAGCGCATCGATGAGTTTGTGGGCGACGAGGCCGGCATTGTCCAGCCCGCGCGCGCCGGGCAGCAGCACGGCGAATTCGTCGCCGCCCAGCCTGGCGACCGTGTCGAACGGGCGCATCTGCAACTGCAGGCGTACGGCCGCCTCGCACAGCAGCGCATCGCCGGCGCCGTGGCCGAGCGAATCGTTGACTTCCTTGAGGTGGTCCATGCCGACGATCATGAACGCGAACTGGTTGTCGGTGCGGGCGCCTTCGGCAATGGCCAGGCGCACGCGATCGGTCAGCAGCGTACGGGCCGGCAGCCCGGTCAATTCGTCGTACGAGGCCTGCTCGCGATATGCCGCGTCGCGGCGGCGCAGGTCGTCTTCCAGGCTTTTTTGCCGGATGAACAGGGTGCGCAGGCCGAACGCGTAGGCGCCCATGGCCAGCGTTCCCGTCAGTCCGGCCGACAGCAACGACATCGCCAGCGCCGCATTCCAGTCCAGGTTGCCGCGGTGCCCGGCGTGCAACAGGCATAGGACGAGCGCGCAGAGGATGACCAGCGCGCTGCCGCCGGCCAGGGCCAGCAGCCGCAACCTGCGCACGTCCGGCGCGTCTCGTGGCCACGAGGCCGGGATCGCGTATGTCCCGCCGTCGGCTTGTCGTACCGCCATCTTTCCCTCGTCCCCGTCAGTGTCTCGTGTACTGCTACCGATAATGAATGAGTCTGCCGGAGAACCTGCCGCTTGAAAATCAGGCGGTCTTGATTTTGCGGTAGTCCTGCATGAAGGCGCCATCAGGAAATCCTGATGCGCCGGCCGCCCGCCGCTACAGGCGCATGACGGCAACGATGCCGATCTGGCGGTCGTTGATCCAGGCGCTTTGCGGCTGTGTCGTCACGCCATAGTAGGCCGTGCGGACGGTGCGCAGCAGGTTCGTGCCTTCCAGCGCCAGGCTGATGCGGTCGTTGAACCGATACGCGAGCGATGCGTCGAGCCAGCCGTAACCGCGCATATAAGTCGGCAACGTGGCGCCGCCGACGACGCTGGTGTATCCGCTCAGGAATTTATCGCGCCAGTTGTAGGCGATCCGGGCCGATATCGCGCCTTGTTCGTACATGCCGACCAGATTGGCGCTGCGCCTGGAGAGGTTCGGCAGGGGCTGGTCGCCGGCGGCGCCGTCCGACATCGCGCTGTGCACATACGTGATGTTGGCTTGCACGCCGAGTCCGCGCATCCATCCCGGCAGGGCGTCGAAGAATTGCTGGTAGCCGGCCTCGGCCCCCGCGATGCGCGCCGCGTTGGCGTTGTGCGGCCGGCTGATCTGGTACACGGCGCCGTCATGCGTTTCCGGCGCGCTGACGTTGGTGACGAAGCCGTCGACATGCTTCAGGAAGACCGTCGCATACACCGAGGTCGCCGGACTGAAATAGCGTTCGGCCGCCAGGTCCCAGTTCGTGGACCGGACGGCTTTCAGGTCCGGATTGCCGGCGCTTCCCTTGTTCAGCGACGGGTCGATGGCGTTCGAGATCAGCGTCAACGAGGGCGACAGCTGGTTGAAATCCGGCCGCGTGATCGTCTTCGATGCCGCGCCGCGCAGGTACATGCCGTCGCCCAGGCGATAGCGCAGGTTCATGCTCGGCAGGACATCGGTATGGCTGTCGTCGACGTCGACGGGCGCGACCGCGTGGCTCGTGGGCACCGTTTGCGCCCCCGACACTCGTTCGCGGGTATGGACGACCCGCAGCCCGGCATTGCCGTCGACCGGCGTGTCCGCGCCCTTGAACGTCGCCATCACGTACGCGCTCTGCGTGTCTTCGCGGATCGCCCAGAGGGTGTCGGGACTGGCCGACGCCGGTATCGGCGCGGTGATGCCGAAGGCGCCGCGCAATCCGGCGGCATCGCGGGCCGTGGCGAGATCGCCCACCAGGAACGTGCCGATGCCGGGCACGCCCTGGCCCGGGAAGAAATCGCTGTACGGGTTCGGCATCAGGTAGCCCGGCTTGTCGGTTCCCTTGAGTCCGGTGACGTCCGCATCCGCGAAGACGAGACCCGGCGTGTTGCCGGCACTGCGCCGGGCCAGGCGCACGCCGGCGGACACGGCGTCGAAGACGGCATGCGCCAGGCGATAGTCGCCGTCGAGCCGCGCGGCGGTCAGGCTGCCGTCGAACGGACGCGTACGGTATGCGACGCCCGCGTAGCGGTAATTCGCCGGGTCGAGCAGATTCGTGCCGGCGACGGCGGTGCCGGGGATGTGCGTCGATAAATCCTGGGTGAAGCTGGCGACGTTACCGCCGAGATAGGGGCCGGAATAAAACAGCTGGTCATGGCTCGACGTGTGGCTGACGTCGGCCGTGAGCGTCAGCGCGGTGCCGGTCCAGCGCCCGCCGGCCGCGACCTGCCGCGTGCGGTCCGATGTGTCGCGTGCGAAGCTCAGCACGGAAAACGGCGCATTGGTCCAGGTGATGCTTTTCAGGTCGTTCGTTCCCGGAAACAGGACCGGGCTTCCCGCGACGAACGTGGGCGCCGCCGGGACGTTGATCTGGTGCGAATCCTGCAGCGTCTTGAATTCCGCGTAATTCCCTTCGGCATACAGTTCGAGTGCCTGGTTCGGACGCCATTGCAGGGCGAAGGCGCCGGCGTTGCGCTCGCGGTCGCCGATGCTGGTGGTTTCCGAAGTGCCATTTGGTACGATCACGGCCTGCCCGGGAACGATATCGTTGCGCGTCAGCGGATTGCCGGCCGACTTCTGGTCTTCGCGCCAGGCGCGCTTTTGATGCGCCACGTTCACGAGCACGCCGAATTCGCCATGATCTGCCGTGTTCCAGCGGTCGCTCGCCAGGAAGGACAGCTGTGGCTGCGTATGCTTGACGAGATCGCCGTGGATCGCGCGCACCGAACCGGCGATTTGCCGCCCGCTGAAGTCGAACGGGCGCCGGGTACGCAGGTCGATCGTACCGCCGACGCCGCCGTCGAGCAGGTTCGCGGACGACGTTTTGTAGACGTCGATGCCGGCCAGGAGCTCGGCAGGTATGTCGGCAAAATCCAGGTTGCGGCCCGCGCCGGCCGTGAAGACTTCGCGGCCGTTGAGCGTGGTTTCCATTTGCGTGAGGCCACGGATCGCCACACCCGCGCCCTCGCCGCGATCGCGCAGGATCTGCACGCCGGTGATGCGTTGCAGCGCGTCCGTGACGTTAATGTCGGGCAGCCGGGTGATGTCTTCGGCGACGACGGCATCGACGATCCCGATGCTGTCGCGCTTGATCTGCTGGGCCGATACCAGGCTCGCGCGCTTGCCGCTGACGAGTACCGCAGGCGGCGGGCCCGAGGCGGCATCGCCCTCCGCCGGCATGGGGCCCTGCGCATGGGCACCGCCGGCCTGGAGCGTGGTCAATGCCGCCATCGCGGCCATCAGGCGTTTCTTGAATGAGGTGTCGTCTTGCAAGTGTTCTCCCAGGCGGCGCGCCGTTCCAGAGTCGCCGTAATATGATGGGGAGAATTCTACCTTACAAAAAAGAAATATTTGGACGTTTCCCGGGCCGCGCCGGCCCGGCGGCCCTCAGGAATCGCTGGTCAGGTCTTTGTCGGACCCGGCGTCGACGGGCAGCGGTTCGCGCTTGTTCTTGTCGTTCAGGCGGCCGATGGCGCTGTCCAGTGCACGCTTGAGCTTGGTGATGGCGCCCGAGATCGACAGCTGCAGGTTTTCCGCATGCGCATGCACGACGACCGGCGCATAGCCGGACACGAGCGCTTCCATCATGCAGTAGTTGCTGCCGTCCTCGTGTTTTTCGCGGTTTTCGTTGCTCAGGTGGACGTCGACGCGGCGCACGTGGTCGCCGAAACGGCCGATCGCCTCGTCGACCTGGGTCCGGACGCGTTCGTCGAGGCCCTGGTGACGCTGGATCGTGTTGTCGGTGTTGACATTAACTTCCATAAACTCCTCCAAAAGTGGTCATATTTGCATCGATGTTACACACTCCGGCGAAAACCCAGCGCGCCGCACGCGCGGCTCAGGAATTCACGAGACTGGCCGCGATGTTGACCGAGAGGCCGAGGATCACGAGGTTGAAGAAGAACGCCAGCACGCAATGGCCCAGCACCAGCTTGCGCATGGCGCGCGTCTTGACCGTCACGTCCGACGTCTGGACGGCGACCGAGAGCGTGAACGAGAAGTACAGGAAATCCCAGTAGTTCGGCTGCGTGTGCTGGTCCGGGAATTCCAGCGGCAGCGTGTGCTTGCTGGCCGTGTAGTACAGGTGCGCGTAATGGAAACAGTACATGACGCCGACCAGCAGCCAGGAGCCGATCACGGTCAGCGCCGTGAACGCGTAGTGCAGGGCCGCCACGTGCTCGGATGCCTGCTTCATGTTCGCCAGTTCGGTCACGATGGCGTAGACGCTCAGGATCGCGCCGACGATCACGGCGCCCAGCACCGCGCCGCCGCTTTCGTCCTGCCGTTCGGCGATGGCGCGCACCCGGCTGTGGTCGGCGCGGAACATCGTCCACGTCATCGTCAGCAGGTACGACCACACCCCGCTGTTCCAGCCGATCAGGGCGCGCCGCAGGCCGGTGTAGTGGTTTGGCGCGAGGACCCCGACCGCCACGCCGAGCAGGAGCGCGCCGATCAGGTAGGGACGGCTGCGGATGAAGCGCGTCAGGAAGCCGGGTTGCTCCGGCGGGCGGGCGTCGTGGGGGAAGCGCTTGTCCATCATCCGGCCTTGGCCTGCGCCGCGCGTTCCGCGTCGTGGTGCGGGAAGCGGTCCATGCGCGACAGTACGGGGAACAGCTTCATCCACGTGCCCGTGACGACCAGGGTGGCGACGCCGCCGAACACGATCGCGCGCACGAGGCCGAACCAGCTGGCCGTGAGGCCGGATTCGAATTCGCCCAGTTCGTTGGAGGCGCCGATGAACACGGCATTCACGGCGCTGACGCGGCCGCGGATCTCGTCCGGCGTTTCGTACTGGACGAGCAGGTGGCGGATGTAGACGCTCACCATGTCGCCGGCGCCCAGCAGGAACAGGGCGCCGAGGGCGACGTAGAAGCCGTTCGTGACGCCCATCGTCACGGTGGCCGCGCCGAACAGGGCGACGCCGCCGAACATCCAGGCGCCGACCTTGCGCGTGATGGGCCGGAACGCCAGCGCGATCGAGCACAGCGTGGCCCCCGCGCCCGGCGCCGTGCGCAGCAGGCCGAGGCTCGTCGGGCCGGCATGCAGCACGTCGTGGGCGTAGGCCGGAAGCAGGGCGGTGGCGCCGCCGAACAGCACCGCGAACAGGTCGAGCGAGATGGCGCCCAGCACGATCGGACGCGACCACACGAAGCGCAATCCCTCCAGCAGCGTGTGCCAGCTGACGGGCGCCTTGTTCCGGGCCTGCGGCGCGCTCCTGGTGCGGGCCATCAGCAGCACGGCCACGGCCAGCAGGGTGCTCGACACGGCGTAGACGACGTTCGGCCCGAACACGTACAACAGGCCGCCCAGCACCGGACCGACGATCACGGAAACCTGGAACGTGGACGAGCTCAATGCCACGGCCTGCGAGAAATCCTGCGTGGAGACGAGGTTGCGCAGCACGGCCTGCGAGGCCGGCATCATGAAGGCGCGCGCGCTGCCGTACAGCACGAGCACGGCGTACACGGGCCAGACGGTCGTGCTGCCGGACAGCGTGAACGCGACGAGCAGCAGGCTGCACAGCAGCTGGGTGCACATGCACAGCAGGACGATGTTGCGGCGGTTGTGGGTATCGGCCACATGGCCGGCCCACAGGATGAGCACCAGGAAGGGCGCGAACTGGGCCAGGCCGATGAGGCCGAGGGCGAACAGGCTGTGGGTGATCTGGTAGACCTGCCAGCCGACGGCCACGCTTTGCATCTGGATGGCGAGCGTGCCGAGGAAGCGCGAGGACAGGTAGAACGAAACGTTCGGGTTGCGCAGGACGGCAAGACGGCCTGTCGGAGAAAGCACGGACATAATTGGGGAAATGGACTGGCAGGAATGCAACCCTCATTGTGCCTGATGTCGGCGAACCGCGCTGTCAATGCGTTGGGTGGGCACACCGTGCCCACGCGGACGCCGGCGAACCGCGAACGTGCGCGGGGGCCGCCCACCGTACGGTCACGGAATGGCCGTAGGGTGGGCACCCCGTGCCCACGGCTCGCCGCTGCGTGCCTATTTCTTGACGAACCTGACCGCGAACTTGTCGTCCGGCGCACCCTTCATCTCGAAGAACGGCTGCTCGCGCGGATCGGACGGTGCGCGCAGGTAATCGCTGCGGGCGTCGACCTTGAAGCCGGCTTTCGTCACCTCGTCGACCAGCGTGTCCTCGTCGATGCGGTGCAGCGTCTTCGTGGCCGTCAGGCCGCTGCCCTTCTTGGCCGAGTTGTCGACGATGACGAGATGGCCGCCCGGCTTGAGCGCGTCGTACAGGTGCTTGTTCATCGCGGCGCGGTCGGTCGGGGTGTTCGCGATGTCGTGGTAGGACATATTGATCGTGACGAGGTCCAGCGGCGGCGTGCCTTTCGGGACCGGATCGTTGTAGTCCGCCACGACCGCATGCAGGTTCGGCAGCGTGGCCTGGCCCACGCGCTGTTCCAGCTTCGGATTCGGCTTCGCATTCTGGGCCCAGACGGCGCCCTTGCTGCCCACGGCCGCCGTCAGCAGCGCCGCGGTGGCGCCGCCGCCGGACGCGACGTCGAGCACCTTCATGCCCGGCTTCACTTCGGCGAACGTCAGGAACTCGCCCGATTTGCGGTGCGCGTCGGCCTTGCGGTCGTCGTCGCTGCGGATCGGGCTGGCGAGGACGGATTGCCAGTTGCTGCCCGCCTGGTCGGCGGCGTGGGCGGGGAGGGCGCCCGTCAGCAGGGCGGCCGACAGGGCAAGCAGGACAGGGGCACGGCGGAGCGTCTTATGCATTTGTTTGACCCTTTCTTGTTGGGGAGCCGGCCGGGCGTGGCCGGGGCAATCGCGACCATACTCCAAATTCTTGTCGAGATATACAAGAATCGCATCTGCATGGATGCCCCTGTCCGCGCATCACGGCTGGGCCAGGTCGGCCTCCGTCGTGAAGGCGTCGGCGTAGAACTCGTCGTCCGGCAGGCCGCACCGGGCGACGTAGTCGCGCCGCGCCGAATCGACCATGATGGGCGCGCCGCACGCGTACACCTGGTGGTTGGACAGGTCGGGAATGTCCTGCATCACGGCCGCGTGGACGAAGCCGGTGCGGCCCGTCCAGCCGTCTTCCGGCAGGGCGTCCGAGATGACCGGCACGTACGTGAAATGCGGCAGCTCGCGCGCCCATTGTTCGCACAACTCGTGCATGTACAGGTCCTGCGGCCGGCGGCCGCCCCAGTACAGCGCGACCGGACGTTCCGACTTCAGGTGGACCATATGCTCGACGAGCGCCTTGACGGGCGCGAAGCCGGTGCCGGACGCCAGCAGCACGACCGGCTTGGCGGAGTCTTCGCGCAGGAAGAAGGTGCCCAGCGGGCCTTCGAAGCGCAGGATGTCGCGTTCCTTCATCGCCCCGAACACGTGGTCCGTGAACAGCCCGCCCGGCAGGTGCCGGATGTGCAGTTCGATGGGGCCGCCCAGCGACGGCGCGCTGGCGATGCTGTAGGCGCGGCGCTTGCCGTCCTTGAGCATGAATTCGACGTACTGGCCGGCGCGGTAGGCGAGGGCTTCGTTGGCCGGCAACTGCAGCGTGAGGACGACCACGTCCGGCGCGGCGCGGCGGATGCTCGTGACGCGGGTCGGCATCTTGCGCACCGGGTACTCGCTGCTGCCGCTCACTTCGCGCGCTTCGATCACCAGGTCGCCCTCGGGGACGGCGCAGCACATCAGCGCATAGCCCTGCAATTTTTCCTGGTCGGAGAGGGCGCGCGCCTGGTGCGGCTTGTGCTGGATCGTCCCTTCGACGACCTTGCCCTTGCACGAACCGCAGGCGCCGTTCTTGCAGCCGTACGGCAGGCCGATGCCGGAACGGATCGCGGCCGCGAGCACGGTTTCGTCCCCCGCGCAGTCGTAGTGATGGCCGCTGGGCTGGACAGTGATCTGAAACGTCATACAATCCTCGGAATGAATACAAAAAACAATGTCAGGTTCAACAAACCGCGCCTCCTGATCGTGGGCTGCGGCGATGTCGGCATGCGTCTGGTGCCGCTGGTGCGCGAGCGCTTTCGCGTGTTCGCCGTGACGAGCCAGCCGGCCCGTGCTAGCGCGTTGCGCGCGGCGGGCGCGGTCCCGGTCGTGGCCGACCTCGACCGGCCCGAGACGATGAAACGATTGGTCGGATTGGCGCAGTGGATCGTGCATCTTGCGCCGCCTCAGCAGGACGGTGCGCTCGATTTGCGCACGCGCAATTTGACCGCCATTTTACCCGAGGGCGCGCGGCTGGTTTATGTCAGTACCACGGGCGTCTACGGCGACCGCGGCGGCGCGGCGACGCCCGAGACGACGCCGGTGGCGCCGCGCAACGCCCGGGCCCGCCGCCGCGTGGACGCCGAGCGCGTCCTGCGTGCCTGGGCCGTGGCCAGCGGGGGCAAGGTGGCGATCCTGCGCGCGCCCGGCATTTACGCGGCCGACCGCCTGCCCATCGAACGGCTGCAGCGCGGCACGCCGGCGCTGGCGCCGATCGACGACGTGTACACGAACCACATCCACGCCGACGACCTGGCCCGCCTGTGCGCGCTGGCGCTGTTCCGTGCGCGGCCGGGGCGGGTGTACAACGCGTCCGACGATTCGCGCCTGAAGATGGGCGACTATTTCGACCTCGTGGCCGACGCCTTCGGCCTCGCGCGGCCGCCGCGGCTGGCGCGGGCCGAGCTGGAGAAGGCCGTGTCGCCGATGCTGCTGTCGTTTATGTCGGAATCGCGCCGGCTGGACAATCGCCGCATCGGGACGGAGCTGCGCGCCCGCCTGCTGCATCCGCATGTCGAAGCGGCCGTCGCCGCGCTGGCCCGGGCGTCGAAATAAGGGCGGCTTAAGCATTTCGCAACTGATCCATGTATCATTTGGGTTCGCCGTAGAGCGACCATATAAATAATCTATATTTCCCAAAACTGGCTGATTTTCCATTATCCCTCTCGGGTCATGGAGAATTTCCCATGGATGTCACTGCGAAGGACCATCAATGCCCATCAGACGGATACCGGAGGGCGCCGAGTACGACCCGAACCAGGTGCTCGACGCCATCATCAACAAACTCAAGCTCAAGAACGACGCCGCGCTGTCGCGCGCGCTGGAAGTGGCGCCGCCCGTGATCAGCAAGATCCGCCACAACACCCTGCCGATCGGCGCCACCATCCTGCTGCGCATGCACGAGGTGTCCGACTACAGCATCCGCGAGCTGCGCGCGCTGATGGTGCGGATGGACGGCGCGACCGGCGCGGCCTGAGCGGCCTTAGCGGCCTGAGCGGCCTTAGCGGCCTGAGCGGCAAACAAAAAAGATCCGCCCCGGGGTACGGGGCGGATCAGGCTGGCGCCGCCTGCGGGGGAGCGGCCGCGCCAGGAGGACTGCGGGACGCGGTGGCGTCCCCGGACCTCAGGCGGCAGCCGCGATCGCGGTACGCGGACCGGCGCACCATGCGGTGGCGGCGCTGATGACGTTGCCGGTACGTTTCGCCTGCACGTCGATACGCGGACCGGCGCACCATGCCGTGCCGGCGTTGACGGCGCCTTCGGCACGCTTGGCCTGCGCGTCGATACGCGGGCCGGCGCACCATGCTGTGCCGGCGTTGACGGCGCCTTCGGCACGCTTGGCCTGCGCGTCGATACGCGGGCCGGCGCACCATGCTGTGCCGGCGTTGATGGCGCCTTCGGCACGCTTGGCCTGTGCGTCGATGCGCGGGCCGGCGCACCATGCGGTGGCGGCGTTGACGGCGCGTTCGGCACGTGGGCCTGCACACCATGCGGTGCCAGCGCTGACGGCGCCTTCGGCACGCGGTCCGGCACACCATGCGGTGGCGGCGTTGACGGCCCCTTCGGCACGCGGTCCGGCGCACCAAGCGGTGGCGGCGCTGACGGCGCGTTCGGCACGTGGGCCTGCACACCATGCGGTGCCAGCGTTGACGGCCCCTTCGGCACGCGGTCCGGCACACCAAGCGGTGCCGGCGCTGTCGGCACGCGGTCCGGCACACCACGCGGTCCCGTTGCCGGCGCCGTCCTGGGATACCGACGCTGCTGCGGCTGCGGCGCCCGGATAGGCTTCGCCGAAGGTGGCTTCATACAGTTCGCGCATGCGGTCGCCGCTGTCGAGACGGAACTGTTCGTCGTCCTCGCCGCGCATGCCGACGTACGGATAGTGGTGGAGGAAGTAGCCGAAGGCCTGTTCGCAGTCGGCGGCGTATTTCATCGTGTCGAGGATGTGGTAGTGCCAGAACGTGTCGACGTCGACCAGCGGCGCGGTGTCTTCTTCCGGATACATCTTCATCAGGCACAGGAAACGGCGATATTCCTTTTCCACGGCATTGGCCTTCTCCAGGCTCCAGCCTTCGCCCGATGCGACGTGCATCAGTTTCATCTTGATCGGTTCCAGGTCGAGTTGCATCACGGCGTTGATCAGGTCATTGGTATTCATGGTCATCCTCATTAGTAATTGTTGAGTACTACTATCCCTAGTTATGGTGTTAAGCGGTGAATCGACTGCCTACGAACAATATTTTCACGAAGCATGTGATGACATCGGGCAACACGCTATCGAATTTACGGACGTGTCTTACACGTGCTCAATGTAGTTGAGGCAATTCACCTAGTTATTGATATTTGTCAAAGAAACAACATTTATTGATGAGTCGGCTATGCAAAGTTGATCGAGCAAAGTAGGCACATCAGGACGAATATCCTGCGAGCATGACAGAAAAATGAGGAGGGTGGCGCTAGATGACAGCCGAGCCCGATCCATGCGCGAGCGGATCGCGCATGGCAATTTCGGGGCCGCCGATGACGGGCGCCGAGACGGTCACGGTCGTGCCGCCGTCCGGTTCGCTGAAGACGGCGCAGGTGCCGCCGAGGATCACGATGCGCTCCTCGATGCCGACCAGGCCGAACGAACCGTATTTGTTGCGCCCGCCCGGCGGCAGGCCGCATCCGTTGTCGCGCACCGTCAGCGACAGCCAGCCGCCGTTCAGGCGTAGCTCCACCTTTACGCGCGTCGCGTTGGCGTGGCGGACGATGTTCGTGAGCGATTCCTGCAGGATGCGGAAGAAGGCCGTCGCGCAGTGGTCGGGCAGGGCGATCTCGCCGTGCTCGTCGTGGATGTCGCACTGGATGCCCGTGCGGCGCTGGAACTGGTTGACCTGCCACTCGACGGCCGCCGACAGGCCCAGGTCGAGCACGGTCGGGCGCAAGTCATTGATGATCTGGCGCACGCTCTTGATCGTCGTGTCGATCTGCCCCAGGGTCGCGCGGGCGCGCTTGTGCAGGTGGCTGTGCGTGCCTTTGGTGCGTCCGGCCAGCAGCTCGGCCTCGATGCGCAGGGCGAGCAGGCTCTGGCCGAGGTCGTCGTGGATCTCGCGCGCGATGCGCTTGCGTTCCATTTCCTTGATCTGGTAGGCGTGGTCGGCCAGGCGCCTGAGCTTCTGGTGCGACAACTGCAGCTTGCCCTGGCTCTCGCGCAGTTCGCTCGTCATTTCCTGGGCGAGCGCGAGGGCGGCACGGCGCGACGACGTCAGGATGTGCAGCAGGGCGTACAGCATGACCGAGCCGAGGAAGCCGAACGCCATCATCAGCTTCGGGTAATAGCCGTCGAATTCCGTGTAGAGCGAGGACTTCGGGACGCTGTAGGTCGTCTTCCACAGACGGCCATTGAATTCGAGCGGCAGGGTCGTCCTGAACACGGTGTCGTCTTCGTCGAGCGGCGGCGTGGGATTGTCCGGGGTGCCGCGGCTGTCGAACAGGGTGAGCAGTTTGTTGGAGGCGTCCCGGCCCTGGGCGTCCAAACCTGGTCCCACGTCAAACAGGGTCATGCGCAGGCCGGAAATCGGGACTTCGTCCATCACACCGTGCAATAGTTTGCGGACGCTGAATGCGATGCCGAGGGAGCCGGTATAGGCGGCGCGGCGTTGTTCCACGGTATCGAGTCCGGCGCCGAAACGATAGATGGGCATGCGCATGCCCAGATAGATATTGTTCGGACGGGAGAGCACCTGGATCGGCGTGCCCGCCGAAAAAATCTTGCCGCGGTCGCGCTCTTCGATCAGTTGCGTTCCGAAATAGCGGTTGGCCATCAGGTCGACGCCATAGTATCGGCTGCCCGGCGGAGCCGGTTCGATGAAGGCCACGACGAGGTAGGACGACCGGATGCCCGGCGGCGTGATGTCCAGCTCGACGGGCTTGCCGAAAATGCGCGATACGTTCGTGCGCAGGTCGTTGACGAAAGCGTCGCGCCCGCCCTGGGGCACGTAAACTGCAAAATTGATGTAGTCGACAGCGGGGAAATTACGGGATAAATCGAGCCCGTGTACGAATTCGTTGAAGTTCTGGTGCGTCAGGACGTTGGTGCTCTGGATCATGCTGCCCGTGGAGCGCAGCAGGTCTGTGTACGATTTCACCCGAACATTGATCACGCTTTGCGCGTGTTTCGCATGGCTGACGAAGCGGGCCTCGGCATCGCTCTCGATCGAACGTGCAGTGACCATGTACAGCAGGCCGCCGACCAGCGAGGACAGCAAGGTGCCGGCCCAGAACGATAACCGGGTGACCGAAAATGCGTCTCTCAGTGTCGTTGCCATGAAAATCCCATTTCCAGACCTTTCCGGCGCGCGCCGGTCGTGCAATGTTAATTATTTGCAACTTACGCGCGTTAGATATTTTGCGAACCTAGCAGTTCAAAGAGTTGTCGTTACCGCTGAACAAATGAAATGACCCGTCCGGTGGCAGGGGACGGGTCGGCTGGCGAGCGCGGGGTGCCGCATGTGGCACCCCGTGTCGGGCGTCAGGCCGTCAAGTGTGCATCCTCCTTGATGCGGGGGCTGGCGCAATAGGCCGCTTCGATGCGCGGGCTGGCGCAGTAAGCCGTTTCGGCACGCGGGCTGGCGCAATAGGCGGTAGCGGTCACCGCGCCGTCACCACGGCCGGCCTGCGCCTTGACGCGGGGGCTGGCGCAATAAGCCACTTCGATGCGCGGGCTGGCGCAATAAGCCGTTTCGGCACGCGGGCTGGCGCAGTAGGCGGTAGCGGCCACCGCACCGTCGCCACGGCCGGCCTGCGCCTTGACGCGGGGGCTGGCGCAGTAGGCCGTTTCGGTACGCGGGCTGGCGCAATAGGCGGTAGCGGCCACCGCACCGTCGCCACGGCCGGCCTGCGCCTTGACGCGCGGGCTGGCGCAATAAGCCGTTTCGGTACGCGGGCTGGCGCAATAGGCGGTAGCGGCCACCGCACCGTCGCCACGGCCGGCCTGCGCCTTGACGCGGGGACTTGCGCAATAAGCCATGTCGATGCGCGGGCTGGCGCAGTAGGCCGTTTCGGCACGCGGGCTGGCGCAATAGGCGGTAGCGGCCACCGCACCGTCGCCACGGCCGGCCTGCGCCTTGACGCGCGGGCTGGCGCAATAAGCCATTTCGATGCGCGGGCTGGCGCAGTAGGCCGTTTCGGCACGCGGGCTGGCGCAGTAGGCTGCTTCGATGCGCGGGCTGGCGCAGTAGGCGGTGACAGCACCGGCTTTGCTGTCGAGCGGCATGTCATTCGTCGCCGGTGCGGCCAGCGCGCCCGGATAGGCTTCGCCGAAGGTGGCTTCATACAGTTCACGCATGCGGTCGCCGCTGTCGAGACGGAACTGCTCGTCGTCCTCGCCGCGCATGCCGACGTACGGATAGTGGTGGAGGAAGTAGCCGAAGGCCTGTTCGCAGTCAGCGGCGTATTTCATCGTGTCGAGGATGTGGTAGTGCCAGAACGTGTCGACGTCGACCAGCGGCGCGGTGTCTTCTTCCGGATACATCTTCATCAGGCACAGGAAACGGCGATATTCCTTTTCCACGGCATTGGCCTTTTCCAGGCTCCAGCCTTCGCCCGATGCGACGTGCATCAGTTTCATCTTGATCGGTTCCAGGTCGAGTTGCATCACGGCGTTGATCAGGTCATTGGTGTTCATGGTCATCCTTATGAGTAATTGTTGAGTACTACTATCCCTAGTTATGGTGTTAAGCGGTGAATCGACTGCCTACGAACAATATTTCCACGAAGCATGTGATGACATCGGGCAACACACTGTCGAATTTACGGACGTGTCTTACACGTGCTCAATGTAGTTGAGGCAACTCGCCTAGTTATTGATATTTGTCAAAGAAGCAACATTTATTGCTTAATTGGATGCGCAGACGCTAAAGGATAGGGTAGGCGTATCCGGAAAGGATAGCCGATGGGAATGAATGCCGAGGGAAAAATGTTAAATGAGGGAGGAGCCGGCGTCGTGCTCGAGCAGCTCGCGAACCGGGTGTTCCAGTTGCCCGGCGACGGGCGCCGAGACGGTCACGGTCGTGCCGCCGTCCGGTTCGCTGAAGACGGCGCAGGTGCCGCCGAGGATCACGATGCGCTCCTCGATGCCGACCAGGCCGAACGAACCGTATTTGTTGCGCCCGCCCGGCGGCAGGCCGCATCCGTTGTCGCGCACCGTCAGCGACAGCCAGCCGCCGTTCAGGCG
>NZ_JAXOFN010000017.1:0-152514 GCF_034420155.1 Massilia luteola | reverse complement strand
GCGGCTCCCACGGCGTGATCTTTTCGATC
Organism: Massilia luteola; assembly: GCF_034420155.1. Classification (NCBI taxonomy): domain Bacteria; kingdom Pseudomonadati; phylum Pseudomonadota; class Betaproteobacteria; order Burkholderiales; family Oxalobacteraceae; genus Massilia; species Massilia luteola. The sequence goes on along the minus strand of NZ_JAXOFN010000017.1, from coordinate 152,485 downwards.
TCCGCAAGAAAGCGGTCGCGCCGCGTCAGCTTCTTCTTGTTTGCGTATTCAAGGTCCGAGAAGCTCTTTTGCATGATCGACACGACAGCGTTGGATGGATTGAAATTATCGCAGATGGGCAGGCCTGTGGCACCTGCGGCGGATGAATTGATCAGCGGCTCCCTAGACTTGGGAAGCTGCTTGTTGGGTGGGCAAAAACAGCGAGTGTTCCTCGCGCGAACCTCGTATAAAAATCCTAAAATCCTCGTGCTCGATGAAGTCACGAGTCATCTCGACGTGTTCGACGAGTCCAAGGTAGACGTTGGGTTGCGTGAAATGAAGTTGACCGGGATTATGGTGCCCCCTCGCTCGGAACAATACTGGTCTGGCGGCCGGTCGTATCGTTGCAGTGGCCGACAGTCAGATTGTCGAATCCGGGTTCGAACTCGCGCCGGAAGCGAAATGGCGGAATAGGATCGAGTATGGGCTCCCTCGTCATCGGCCGCAAAACCGCGGCCCGTCGTTATCTGCACCGACCAACCGCTGCTTTCGGTGCGTACGCGGACGCCACTCTGCACGCCTGACGGGCGACGTCATTTCACCATCGCCATTGTTACGAGAGCAGCGTCATATCAACGAATTGCTTGACATGCGTCCTGTCGAGTGAACGACCGGAGGCGATCTGCGCGCAACTCAGTGTCGCCGACTGATCCGCTCCGCCGACTCCAGCGTATTCATCAGCAGCATCGTGATGGTCATCGGCCCCACGCCACCCGGCACCGGCGTGATGTGCGAGGCGACCGGCGCGACGCTGTCGAAATCGACGTCGCCGCACAGCTTGCCTTCGTCGTTGCGGTTGATGCCCACGTCGATCACGATGGCGCCCGGCTTGACCATATCGCCCGTCAGCGTGTTGCGGCGGCCGACGGCGGCGACCACGATGTCCGCCTGGCGCGTGTGGTAGCCCAGGTCTGGCGTACCGCTATGGCAGATGGTGACGGTGGCGTTCTGTTGCAAGAGCAGCAGCGCCATCGGCTTGCCGACCGTGTTGCTGCGGCCGATGACGACGGCGTGCTTGCCGCGCAGGTCGACGCCGGTCGTCTCGATCAGCTTCATGCAGCCGTACGGGGTGCACGGGCGGAAGCCTTCCAGGCCGGTCATCAGTTCGCCGGCCGACAGCACCGAGTAGCCGTCCACGTCCTTGCTGGTGGCGATGGCTTCGATGACTTTCGACGGGTCGATATGCCGCGGCAGGGGCATCTGCACGAGGATGCCGTGGATGGCGGGATCGGCGTTCAGCGCGGCGATGCGCTCGAGCAGGGCCTGCTCCGAGAAATCGGCCTCGTATCTTTCCAGTACCGAATGAAAGCCGACGTCGCCGCAGGCCTTGACCTTGTTGCGCACGTAGACGTGGCTGGCCGGGTCGTCGCCGACGATGATCACCGCCAGGCCGGGCTTGTGGCCGGCGGCGGTGAGCGCGGCGGTGCGGGCGGCGATGTCGGCGCGCAGTTGTTGGGAAAGTTTGACTCCGTCGATCAGTTGGGCGGGCATGGCAGGGGCTCGTGTGCTGGACAAAAACGAAATTATAAGCGCGGCGGGGGTATCGCGCGCCGCTTCGGCGTTTTCATTGTCATATTAGTGGACGTGCCTGTATAAGGCGGGATGCGCGTGACCACCGTCGCCCCCGCGCAGGCGGAGCCCAGGTGTAATGCGTTTCGACGGCGCATGCAAATTGGGTCCCCGCCTGTGCGGGGACGACGTTTTTGTGTTGTCACATACACAAAAGCAACAGCCGGCATACACCCTGCATGGACTTTATCCCACATTATGAAATCGAATATCATATTTTGAAAATTGCGTGCTCCACTGGTAGAATCGACAGGCTTTATTCAAGGGATAGTCTTTTCGCCACCAAACGTCCGTGACGAATTCAGGATCGGGTGGGGCACCACACTCAAGGAGACGTAGCAATGTCAGCTCAACTCGACCAGTTGACGGCACAAGCCGCCAACGACCCGGATACGCTCGAGACCAAGGAATGGCTCGACGCGCTTGAAGCGGTCATCGAATTCGAAGGTACCGATCGCGCGCACTACCTGCTGGAGCGCCTGGTCGATCTGGCGCGCCGCCGCGGCGCCCACGTTCCGTTCTCGAGCAACACCGCCTACGTGAACACGATTCCGGCCCACCTGGAAGCGCACTGCCCCGGCAACCTGGAATACGAAGAGCGCCTGCGCTCGTGGATGCGCTGGAACGCGATGGCGATGGTCGTCAAGGCCAACCGCTTCGACGGCGACCTCGGTGGCCACATCTCCTCGTTCGCTTCGCTGGCGAACATGCTGGGCATCGGCTTCAACCACTTCTGGCACGCCGAGACCGAAGACCACGGCGGCGACCTGCTGTACATCCAGGGCCACTCGTCGCCCGGTATCTACGCCCGCGCCTTCCTGGAAGGCCGCCTGTCCGAAGAGCAGCTGCTGAACTTCCGCCAGGAAGTCGACGGCAAGGGCCTGTCGTCGTACCCGCACCCGAAACTGATGCCGGACTTCTGGCAGTTCCCGACCGTGTCGATGGGCCTGGGCCCGATCATGGCGATCTACCAGGCGCGCTTCCTGAAGTACCTGGAAGCCCGCGGCATCGCCAAGACCGACAACCGCAAGGTCTGGGTCTTCTGCGGCGACGGCGAGATGGACGAGCCGGAATCGATGGGCGCGATCGGCATGGCCGCACGCGAAAAGCTCGACAACCTGGTCATGGTCGTCAACTGCAACCTGCAGCGCCTGGACGGCCCGGTGCGCGGCAACGGCAAGATCATCCAGGAACTGGAAGCGGACTTCCGCGGCGCCGGCTGGAACGTAGTCAAGGTCATCTGGGGCCCGGGCTGGGACGACCTGCTGGCCAAGGACAAGAACGGCATCCTGCAGCGCGTGATGATGGAAACCGTCGACGGCGAATACCAGAACTACAAGGCGAAAGACGGCGCGTACGTGCGCAAGCACTTCTTCGGCAAGCACCCCGAGCTGCTGAAGATGGTCGCGAACATGACCGACGACGACATCTGGCGCCTGACCCGCGGCGGCCACGACCCGCACAAGATCTACGCGGCCTTCAAGAACGCCCAGGAAAACAAGGGCACCCCGACCGTGCTGCTCGTGAAGACCGTCAAGGGCTTCGGCATGGGCAAGTCGGGCGAGGCGCGCAACACGGCGCACCAGACCAAGAAGCTGGACGACGAGGCGATCCGCGAAATGCGCGACCGTTTCGCCATCCCGATCCCGGACGACAAGCTGGCCGAGATCCCGTTCTTCAAGCCGTCCGACGACGCGCCTGAAATGAAATACCTGCACGAGCGCCGCAAAGCGCTGGGCGGCTACCTGCCGCAGCGCCGCCAGCAGGCCGACGAGAAGCTGCCGGTCCCGCCGCTGTCGACCTTCAAGGCCGTCACCGACCCGACCGCGGCCGGCCGCGAGATCTCGACGACGCAAGCCTATGTGCGTACGCTGACGACGCTGCTGAAGGACCAGAGCCTGGGCCAGCGCATCGTCCCGATCCTCGTCGACGAATCGCGCACGTTCGGCATGGAAGGCCTGTTCCGCCAGATCGGCATCTTCAACCAGGAAGGCCAGTTGTACGAGCCGGTCGACAAGGACCAGGTGATGTACTACCGCGAAGACAAGGCGGGCCAGATCCTGCAAGAGGGTATCAACGAGGCGGGCGGCATGTGCTCGTGGATCGCCGCGGCGACGTCGTACTCGACGAACAACCGCGTCATGATCCCGTTCTACACCTACTACTCGATGTTCGGCCTGCAGCGCGTGGGCGACCTGGCCTGGCTGGCGGGCGACATCCGCGCCCGCGGCTTCCTGATGGCCGGCACGGCCGGCCGCACGACGCTGAACGGCGAGGGCCTGCAGCACGAGGATGGCCATAGCCACATCTTCGCGGCGACCATCCCGACCTGCGTCCCGTACGACCCGACCTATGCGCACGAAGTGGCGGTGATCATCCAGAACGGCCTGCACCGCATGGTGGAGAAGCAGGAGGATGTGTTCTATTACATCACCATCATGAACGAGAACTACGAGCAGCCGGGCCTGAAGGAAGGCCAGGAAGAGGGCATCATCAAGGGCATGTACCTGCTGCAAGAGGGCGACAAATCGGCCAAGCAGCGCGTGCAGCTGATGGGCTCCGGCACGATCCTGCGCGAGTCCGTGTTCGCCGCCGAACTGCTGAAGAACGACTGGGGCGTCGCCGCCGACGTGTGGTCGTGCCCGTCGCTGACGCTGCTGGCCCGCGACGGCCAGGACGCCGAGCGCTGGAACCTTACGCATCCGCTTGAGGCGCCGCGCGTGCCGTACGTGACTCAGCTGCTGCAGGGTTCCGAAGGCCCGATCGTCGCGACGACCGACTACATGCGCCTGTTCGCCGAGCAGATCCGCGCCTACGTCCCGAGCGGCCGCACGTACAAGGTGCTGGGCACCGACGGCTTCGGCCGCTCGGACACCCGCGCCAAGCTGCGCGAGTTCTTCGAGGTGAACCGTCACTACATCACGGTCGCCGCGCTGAAATCGCTGGCCGAGGAAGGCAAGATCGACGCGAAGGTGGTGGCGGACGCGATCGCCAAGTACGGCATCGATCCGAACAAGCCGAATCCTGTGACCCAGTAATGCTCTGGCGCTGACGCGCTAAAGTACGTCGTCCCCGGACTGGCTGTCCGCCTGGCCGGGGACCCAATTTTCGGTGGTCCGCCACGAAACTGGGCCCCTGCCTTCGCAGGGGCGACGGATGAGCTAACGATAAGAATACGGAGCTAACACACTATGAGCATTGTGGAAGTCAAAGTCCCCGACATCGGTGACTTCAAGGAAGTCGAAATCATCGAGCTGATGGTCAAGCCCGGCGACACGATCAAGGTCGACCAGTCGCTGATCACGGTCGAATCGGACAAGGCCAGCATGGAGATCCCGTCCAGCCACGCCGGCGTCGTGAAGGAATTGAAGGTCAAGGTCGGCGACAAGGTCGCCGAAGGTTCGCTCGTGCTGCTGCTCGAGGAAGCCGCCGGTGCTGCCGCGCCCGCGGCCGACGCTGCCCCGGCCCCGGCCGCCGCAGCGCCGGCACCGGCTCCGGCCGCCGCACCGGCACCGGCACCGGCACCTGCGCCGGCACCGGCACCTGCCGCCGCACCGGCACCCGCGCCCGCCGCGGCACCGGCCGCCGCCGGTCCTGCCGCGAGCTTCTCCGCCGCCCACGCGTCGCCGTCCGTGCGCAAGTTCGCGCGCGAACTGGGCGTCGACCTGAACAAGGTGAAGGGTTCCGGTCCGAAGGGCCGCATCACCCAGCAGGACGTGCAGGGCTTCGTCAAGTCGGCGCTGGCCGCCGGCCCGACGGCCGCGCCGGCAGGTGCGGGCGGTGGCCTGAGCCTGCTGCCATGGCCGTCGCTGGACTTCTCCAAGTTCGGCGAGACCGAAGCCCAGCCGCTGTCGCGCATCAAGAAGATCTCCGGCCCGAACCTGCACCGCAACTGGGTCATGATCCCGCACGTGACGCAGTTCGAAGAAGCCGACGTGACCGACCTGGAAGCGCTGCGCGTCGATTCGAACGCGTCGTACGCCAAGGCCAAGTCGACGGTCAAGCTGACCATGCTGGCCTTCGTGATCAAGGCCTCCGTCGCCGCGCTGAAGAAGTTCCCGAACTTTAACGCCTCGCTCGACGAAGCCAACGGCCAGCTGATCCTCAAGAAGTACTACAACATCGGCTTCGCGGCCGACACGCCGAACGGCCTGGTCGTCCCGGTCATCAAGGACGCCGACAAGAAGTCCGTGTCGCAGATCGCCACCGAAATGGGCGAGCTGTCGGCGCAGGCGCGCGACGGCAAGCTGTCGCCCGCGAACATGCAGGGCGCGACCTTCACGATCTCCTCGCTGGGTGGCCTGGGCGGCACCGCGTTCACGCCGATCATCAACGCACCTGAAGTCGCGATCCTGGGCCTCTCGAAGTCCTCGATGAAGCCGGTGTGGGATGGCAAGGCCTTCCAGCCGCGCCTGATGCTGCCGCTGTCGCTGTCGTTCGATCACCGCGTGATCGACGGCGCCGCCGGCGCCCGCTTCACGACCTACCTGGCCGACGTCCTGGCCGACCTGCGCAAGACGCTGCTGTAAGGAGAGCCCATGAGCACCGTTGAAGTCAAAGTCCCGAATATCGGCGATTTCAAGGACGTCGAAATCATCGAACTGATGGTCAAGCCCGGCGACACCATCAAGGTCGACCAGTCGCTGGTCACTGTCGAATCGGACAAGGCCAGCATGGAGATCCCGTCGACCCATGCCGGCGTCGTGCAGGAACTGAAGGTCAAGGTCGGCGACAAGGTGAACGAAGGTTCGCTGCTGCTGACCGTGGACGACGCGGGCGCCGGCGCTGCCGCCGCACCGGCCGCCGCACCCGCGCCGGCCGCTGCCCCGGCAGCCCCCGCAGCCGCACCGGCGCCTGCCGCTGCGGCCGCACCGGCCGCCGCACCTGCACAGATTCCGAACGCAGCCAGCTACACCGGCGCCGTCGACATCGAATGCGAGATGATGGTGCTGGGCGCCGGCCCCGGTGGTTATTCCGCCGCGTTCCGCTCGGCCGACCTGGGCCTGAACACCGTCCTCGTCGAGAAGTACGCCACCCTGGGCGGCGTCTGCCTGAACGTGGGCTGCATCCCGTCCAAGGCGCTGCTGCACGTGGCGCACATCATGGACGAGACGGCGCACATGGCCGACCTCGGCGTGTCGTTCGCGAAGCCGGATGTCGACATCGACAAGCTGCGCGCCTACAAGGACAAGGTCATCAAGACGATGACGGGCGGCCTGGCCGGCATGGCCAAGGCGCGCAAGGTCAACGTAGTCCAAGGCGTGGGCAAGTTCCTGAGCCCGAACCACATCGAAGTCACCGCACCCGACGGCGGCAAGAAGGTCGTCGCGTTCCAGAAGGCGATCATCGCGGCCGGTTCGGCCGTCGTGAAGCTGCCGTTCGTGCCGGAAGATCCGCGCATCGTCGATTCGACCGGCGCGCTGGAACTGCGCCAGGTGCCGAAGCGCATGCTCGTCATCGGCGGCGGCATCATCGGCCTGGAAATGGCGACCGTGTACTCGACCCTGGGTGCGCGCATCGACGTCGTCGAGATGATGGATGGCCTGATGCAGGGCGCGGACCGCGAGGCCGTCAAGGTCTGGCAGAAGTTCAACGCGGCCCGCTTCGACAACATCATGTTGAAGACCAAGACCGTCGGCGTGGAAGCGCTGCCGGAAGGGATCAAGGTCACGTTCGAAGCCGCGGAAGCGGGCCAGCCGGCGCCGGAAGCACAGGTCTATGACCTCGTGCTGGTGGCCGTGGGCCGCAGCCCGAACGGCAAGAAGATCGGCGCCGAGAACGCGGGCGTCGCGGTCACCGACCGCGGCTTCATCCCGGTCGACGGCCAGATGCGCACGAACGTGCCGCACATCTTCGCCATCGGCGACCTGGTGGGCCAGCCGATGCTGGCGCACAAGGCCGTGCATGAAGCCCACGTCGCCGCGGAAGCCGCGCACGGCGAGAAGGCCTTCTTCGATGCGAAGGTGATCCCGTCGGTCGCGTACACCGATCCGGAAGTGGCATGGGTCGGCCTGACCGAAGACGAAGCGAAAGCCAAGGGCATCAAGGTCGAGAAGGGCCACTTCCCGTGGGCCGCGTCGGGCCGCGCCGTCGCCAACGGCCGCTCGGAAGGCTTCACGAAGCTGCTGTTCGACGCCGAGACCCACCGCATCGTGGGCGGCACGATCGTCGGCACGAACGCCGGCGACATGATCGGCGAAGTCGCGCTGGCCATCGAGATGGGCGCGGACGGCGTGGACATCGGCAAGACGATCCACCCGCACCCGACCCTGGGTGAATCGATCGGCATGGCGGCGGAAGCCTACGAAGGCGTCTGCACCGACCTGCCGCCGCCGCGCAAGCGCTGATTCAAGCGCTGCGTTGCAAAGAAGCCGGGACTGCGTGTCCCGGTTTTTTTTGCAGTGACGCCGGGCTGCTACGGAACCTGGCGGGACAATAGCTGTTTCAGGGACACCTTGTCCGGTCTCCTGTAGACGACATCCGTGATCTTCCAGGCGCCGCCCACCCGCGCCACGTCGAAATCGATCCGCGTTGTCTTGTCGTCGACCGGATCTTTGTAGACGACGGATACCCGTCCCGGCGACGTCGACGTTACGTCCAGGTCAGTCACCCGTGGATCCTGCGAGTCGAACAGGAGATCGAAGTCAAGATTGCAGATGCCCTTGGACTTCACCTGGCACGCGGCATCCCTGGTCAGCAAATCGGCCAGCGCGGGAGCGAAATATTTTTCGAAGGTTGCTTTGCCCTGGTGCGACAGGTCTTCGCCAAACAGGTCTGTCTGACTCGCGACCGCCTGCCATGCGAAATCCTTGTACAGCTTCGCGACGACGACGGCTTCGTTATTCGCTTTCGCGGCAAGGGCCGCGCCACCCGATCCGAATGCCAATGCGGCCGAGACGCTCAGGGCAAGACATTTAGCGGCGATAGACGACATAACTCGGCTTCTCCTTTTCATATGCAGATCCCGGCCAGAAGCCGTGTTGGACAAAATCCGATATCCAGTTCTTCCCATCGTAGCCGGCAATGTGGCCGGCCGGGTTGCCGTGCATGGTCGGTTGAATCACGACAATATCGCCTTGCTGAAATGGGAACTTGTCGGGACTATCGACCGAAATAGCGTGAAAGCCATTACTCAGTAGTGTAGGTCCGTACAGGTTGGCAGGCGTCGGATGGCCCTTCGTGTTCGCTCCCCCGGCTTCAAGAGCCAAGCGAACGAACTTTGCACAGTGCGACTGGCTGTGTTTGCCGGCGTGTTTGCGCAGGTAGGTCGCGAATTTGTCCGTGTCGAATGGCATGACGGGGCCCAGTCACGCTATTTTATTTGCGGCCAGATCCCAGCCACCGGCCGTGTTGCCACCGGTGCCGCCACCGATCTTCTGCTGCGTGTACTTCCATTTGATCTTGGAATATTTAAGGTTGACGATCTCGGAAAGAAACGATTCGTCGCCACCCAGATGCGGCTTCACCATTCCGATCAACACATTTTCCAGTTCGATTTCGAAATATTTGACCCGAGCGCCGTCGCCGTCGGCACGGAAAAATTCGAACTTCGCTTTAGGAATGGTCTTACCCATTGCGCACGTTTGAGCCAGAATGGGTGATGACAAGTCGGCCAGTTTGGTAAAAGAGACGTCATCCAGTTCGGCGCGTTCGGCGGTGTGGCCGCCCGCAGTCGACGACGTGGCGCTCCGCGGTTGGAAGACGCCCCAATGTACGCCCGTCACTTCGATCCAATCCTTGTGCTTGTCGTCTTGCGATTCACCTTTGATGCCGTCGATTTGCAGGTACACGTCGAATGCCATTGCGGTCTCCAGACAAGTCGGACTATTGATGGTGGCTGATTCAGCACGCTTTGGTCTCACCATTCATCTGGCGCCGACCGAGCGGTCAAATCGTGATTCTCACGTGCTCTATCGGCGAACAGATGAATGGCCGTCAAGTTGGCAAATGAGCCAAATCAATTGCGCAGGAAATTTGTCGTTGGTGCGGAGCTTTTAACGTCGCGAGCAGGTAGTAGGCGATGCCACATAGCAGGAGCTGGACGAAGTGCGCGGCGAAGGCGCCGACGATCACGACACGGGCGGCGCAGCGAACGTCGGCGATTGCTGGTCTAATACCTATTTGACCAAGGAGCCAATCCATGAGCATCGCATTCATCGGCCTGGGCGGCATGGGCCACCACATGGCCGCCAACCTGCTGAAATCCGGCCAGCCCGTGCACGTCTGGAACCGCAGCCCGGAACCCGTGCGCGCGCTGGCGGCGCTGGGCGCGAAGCCGGCCGCGACGCCCGCCGAATGCGGCATCGCCGGCGTCGTCTTCACCATGCTCTCCGACGACGCCGCCACGCGCGCCGTGCTGCTGGACGGCGGCGTGCTGGCCGCGATGGCGCCCGGCAGCATCCACGTCAACATGGCGACCGTCTCCGTCGCGTTCGCGCGCGAGATGGCGGCGCTGCACGTCGAACGCGGCATTGGTTACGTGGCGGCGCCCGTGCTGGGCCGCGTCGACGTGGCGCAAGCGGGCAAGCTGAATATCCTGGCCGGCGGCAGCGACGAATTGATCGCGCGCGTGCAGCCGCTGTTCGACCTGATGGGACAAAAGACGTGGCGCTTCGGCGGCGAGCCGGAACAGGCGAACGCCGTCAAGCTCGCGTGCAACCTGATGCTCGCGTGCGCGATCGAGGCGACGGGAGAAGGCGCCGCGCTCGCCCGCGCGCACGGCGTGCCGGCCGCGGATTTCATCGACCTGGTCACGAGCACGCTGTTCGCCGGCTCGCCCGTCTACAAGGGTTATGGCGGGATGATCGCCGCGGAGCGCTATTCCCCGGCCGGCTTCAAATTGTCACTGGGCCTGAAGGACGTGCGGCTCGCAGTGGAGGCGGGGCAGGACAAGGCCTTGCCGCTGGCGTTCGGCGCGACCTTGAAGGCGACCTTGCAGGACGCGGTGGCGCAGGGCGATGGCGACCTCGATCTGGCGGCGCTGGGCAAGCACGCGGCAAGGCAGGGCGGGTTGGGCTGATGCCGCACCGCCGCACGGGAAAACGTTGTTCATAAAAATATCCGGGCGTACCATCGGCGCTTTTCCACCGATGGGCTGCCGCCAATGACAACACGACTCCGCATCCTCACCGCTTCCCTGGCCCTGCTGGCCGCCAATGCCTGTGCGGCCGACGCCGCGCCGATGACGCCGCACACGGTCGTGCTGCGTGCCGCGCGCATGTTCGACGGCGCCAGCGGCAAGCTGGTCGAGCATCCGCAACTGACCATCGTCGGCAACAAGATCGTGCGCGTCGCGCAAGCCGATCGAGCCGACGTGCCGGCCGGCGCCGACGTCATCGACCTGGGCGATGCGACGCTGCTGCCGGGCTTCATCGACGCGCACGTGCACCTGTCCGGCCAGTCGAGCGACAACTGGTACGGCGACTTCTTCGACAACATGATGCGCTTCCCGGCCGAGCAGGCGCTGTACGGCGCCTATTACGCCCGCATCACGCTGGAGGCGGGCTTCACGTCCGTGCGCGACGTCGGCTCGACCGACTGGATCGCGCTCGGCCTGCGCAACGCCATCGACGCGGGCAAGGTGCCGGGGCCGCGCATGCTGGTGTCGAATTATGCGATCGGCTCGACGGGCGGCCATGCCGACCAGGACCCGATCCCGCCGCAGAAGCTTGCGCCGGCGGGGCCGCTGCAGGGCGTGTGCAACGGACCGGATGAGTGCCGCGCCGCGGTGCGTTACCAGATCAAGTATGGCGCCAACGTCATCAAGTTCATGCCGTCGGGCGGCGTGCTGTCGTTGTCCGATCCCGTCGACGCGCCGGAGCTGACCCAGGACGAAATGAACGCCGTGGTCGGCGAGGCGCACGCGTGGGGCCGCAAGGTCGCGGCGCATGCGCATGGCGACAAGGCCGCGAAGATGGCGGTGGCGGCCGGCGTCGATTCGATCGAGCACGGCAGCTTTCTCGAGGACGACACGCTGCGCATGATGAAGGCGAAGGGTGTGTATCTCGTGCCGACGATTTCCGCCGTCGCGCACGTCGAGGAAAAGATCGCCACGTTCCCGCCCGTGATCGCGGAGAAGGGCCGCGCCGCCGCCGCGCATGTGCGCCAGACGTTCCGCCACGCCGTGCAGATCGGCGTGCCGATCGCGCTCGGGACCGACGCCGGCGTCGGCGCCCACGGCACCAATGCGCGCGAGTTCCGCTACATGGTCGACAACGGCATGGCGCCCGCGCAGGCGCTGTTGGCCGGCACCGCCAACGCGGCGCGCCTGCTGGGCACCATCGATCGCGTCGGCACGCTGGAGGCGGGCAAGCTGGCGGACGTCGTCGCCGTCCCGGGCAATCCCGTCGCCGACATCACGGTCACCGAGCGGCCGGTGTTCGTGATGAAGGACGGCGTCGTCGTGCGGCGCGGCGCCGTCCGCTGAACGGCGCTACGCGTCAAATCTATTGACGGGCCGGACGGCGTTCCAGGTCGCAGGGTGGGCACCCCGTGCCCACGCGACGATACGCGCCGTAATTTATTGACGGGTCGGACGTCCCGCCACGTCCGGCTCGGCCTCGTCGCGTTCCAGCACGATGCGGTACACGACCCCGCCCAGTGCGCCGCCCACCAGCGGGGCGAGCCAGAACAGCCACAACTGCGCGAGCGCCCAGCCGCCGACGAACAGCGCCTGGCCCGTGCTGCGAGCCGGATTGACGGACGTGTTGGTGACGGGGATGCTGATCAGGTGGATGAGCGTCAGCGCCAGCCCGATCGCGAGACCGGCGAAGCCGACCGGCGCGCGCGTATGCGTCGCGCCGAGGATGATCAGCACGAACATGAACGTCATGACCAGCTCCGTGACGAGGGCTGCGCCGAGCGAGTAGCCGCCCGGCGAATGCTCGCCGTAGCCGTTGGCGGCGAAGCCCCCGGCCAGGTCGAAGCCGGGTTTGCCGCTCGCGATCATGTACAGGACGGCCGCCGCCGCGATCGCGCCGCAGACCTGCACGACGACATACGGGACGATGTGCCGCGCGGGGAAGCGGCCGCCGGCCCAGAGGCCGACCGTGACGGCCGGGTTGAAATGGCCGCCCGAGACGGGGCCGAAGGCATAGGCGCCCGTGAGCACGGTCAGGCCGAAGGCGAGCGAGACGCCCGCGAGGCCGATGCCGACATCGCCGAACTTGGCGGCCAGCACGGCGCTGCCGCAGCCGCCCAGCACGAGCCAGAACGTGCCGAGGAATTCGGCAAAACATTTACGAAACATGGTGTGATCTCCAAGAGAGTAGAGGCTGGGTCATTGCGCGACTTGCCGCAAAAGAAATTGTACAACAACAACGTTGTCAGAAGATGATGGTTGACATCGTTACATTTTGCGGCTTTTCCGGAGGCGCCATTTGATAAGCTCGGCGGGTTCAACCCCGAAAGGACATCATGGCATTCAGGCAGAGAGGAATGGTCGCCGGCGCGGCGTTCGCCGCCGCGGCGTTCGCCGCCGCGGCGTCCGCGGCGGCCGCGGAAGCACCGATCCAGAGCGTGACCCTGTATCCCGGCAGCGCCACCGTGGAGCGCGTCGTGCAGGTCGCACCCGGCGCGACGCAGGTCGAGATCACCGGGCTGCTGGCGAACTTCGACAAGGACACCGTGCGGCTGCACGCCGACGCCGGCATCCAGCTGGGGCAGGTCGTCACGCGCGACCAGGGCCGCGTCGACAGTCCGAGTGCGCGCGAGGCGGACCTCGACGCGAAGGTGCAGGCATTGCAGGACCAGGTCGCGGCGATCGATGCGGACATCAAGTCGGCCCAGATCGTGCAGGGTTATCTCGAGCGGCTGGGCGCGGGCGGCGACAAGGCCGCGCCGGTCGATGCGAAAAACCTCACCGGCACGCTCGATGCCATCCGCAAGGGCGCCTTCGACGCGCTGGAGCGCGTGCGCAACGACGACGCCAGGAAGCGGCAGCTGACGAAGCAGCTCGACGTCCTCAAGCGCGACCTCGCCAAGGCCCAGGCCAGCACGCGCGAGAGCCGGACGATCACGGTGCAGGTGGCGGCACGGCAGGGCGGCAAGCTGCTGCTGTCCTACCAGGTCGACCGCGCGGGCTGGAAGCCGACGTACCGGGCCGCGCTCGATTCGAACGCGGCCACCATCGACCTGGAGCGGCTGGCGACGATTTCGCAAAAGACGGGCGAGGACTGGAGCAACGTCCGGCTGCGCCTGTCGACCGGGCAGCCGAACCTGATCGTGTACGCGCCCGATCCGTCGCCGTGGCTGTTGAATTATCAGCCGCCGGTCGACCATATCGTCGCCGGCGCGACGGCCATGTTCCGCGCGATGCCCGCGCCCGCGGCCGCGCCGCCGCCGCCGCCGGATGTCGCGCAGGACGATTACATTGCGCCGATCCTGGAAACACAGGGGACCTTCACGACCGAGTTCGAGGTGCCGGCCCGCGTCACGCTGGCGTCGGATGGCCGCGAGATCGCCGTCGGCCTGTCGCGGCAGACGCTGAAGGCGGAGCAGCGCGTCCTCATCGCGCCGCGCAGCGGCAACGAGGCGGCGGTCGTGACGGCGCGGGCGCCGCGGCCGGACGGCGTCTGGCTGCCCGGCCAGGTCCAGCTGCAGCGCGACGGGTCGTATGTCGGCGCGCAGCATTGGGATCCGCAGGCGGGCGACCGCCTGCAGTTCGCGTTCGGGCGCGATCCGCTCGTGCGCGTGAGCGTCGAACACCGCAGCCGCAAGTCGGGCGAGGTGGGCTTCTTCAACGGCGCCAACCAGCGCCGCATCGCCGACACGTACGTCGTCACGAGCACCCACCGCCAACCCGTCGACGTGCTGGTGCTCGAACCGACGCCCATCAGCGAATCGGACAAGGTGACCGTCAAGACGGCGCTGCGTCCGGAGCCGGACGTGCGCGACTGGGAACACCGGCGCGGGCTGGTCGGCTGGTCGCGGACCCTGAAGCCGAACGAGACCGCGCGCTTCGACGTCGACTACGTCATCGACTATCCGAAGGACGGGGTCGTGCAGGGCTTGCCATAAGCCGGACAACCCCCGGGACAGCCCCCGGCCGCGTGCCGGGGGCCACGGATCACGGCTGCGGATTCCACCCCGCGCCGCCGCCATACGCCGCGAACACCTTGTCGCGCGTCGCGAAGCGGTTCGCCACATCGGCGTCCGACAGCACGTAGCCGCCCACGCGCGTGCCCAGGTCGAGCGGCGCGCCGGCCAGGGTCGTGCTGCCGTATTCGCGCCAGCCCGCGTCCGCACTGGCCACGGCCGGATTCGGCGCCGGTTGCCCGTTCACGCCCTGGCCCGCCCAACCGACGGGGGCCACGTGCGCATCCATGCGGCAGTTGATGAAGGCGATGTTGTCCCACGTCGCCGTGCCGCCGGGGCTGCGCGCGAGATAGGTCGAACCGGCCGGCACGTCGCCGTGGTTCGGACCCGGACCCGCGCCATGCGTCAGTGCGCTGTTCAGGAAGACGTAGCCGATGTCGGTCGCCACCGGCACGCGCGCCTGCAGCACGTAGCCGCCGCTGGAGGCATTGGCGCTGTCGCCCAGGCTGCGGATCTCGCTGTTCTCGAACAGGGCCGCATGGCTGCCGCCCCAGATGAAGTCGACGTTGCCCGCCACGAGCGCATCGTAGAACCACGCCCAGCCTTTCAGGTTCAGCGTGTCCTGCTCGCTCAAGAAGTTCGCGTGCTTCGCGACGAGGCGCGTGTCGCTGTTGAAGTACAGCGTCTCCGCCTGGCCCGAGATGGCGGCCGAGCGGATGGTCGTGTTGTCGATGGTCAGCGTGTCGAGCACCAGCATGTCCGCGTTCTCGACCAGCATGACGGCGCGTCCGCCGGCCGGGGAGCCCGCGACCGTCGACGACTGGCTCGAGCCGGTGCCGGTGTTCAGCGTGTCGTTGTTCGTGTAGCGGACCACGACGCCGTCGCGGCTTTCTCCCTTGATCGTGACGTTGTCCTTGCCGTTCAGGTACAGCAGCTCGTCGTAGGTGCCGTTCCTGACGTTGATCGTCACGGGCGCCGTCTTCGCGAAGTTCTGCATCGCGTAGTTCAGCGCGCCCTGCACGGTGCGGAAGTCGGCGGGGCCGTCGTCGTCGACCGTGACGGTGGAAGCAAGCGGCGCCGCCGGCTTGGTCGTGAACGACCAGCCACCGAGCTTGCCGATGCCGACGAACGGCAGGCCGCCCAGCGTCGTGTTCGTGAACACGCCGTCCGCGATGGCGACGTAGTAGTCGGTGCCGTAGGCCAGCTTGCCCACGTGCGGGGCGATGTTCACCGTATTGCCGGCGATGCGGATCGGCGCTGTGTTCACGCGCCGCACGAGGCTCTGGCCCGGATAGCCGAGGGCATCCGTCTCGCCGCTCGTGCGGATCACGTCGACCAGCGCGTCGTCGGCCTTGCGGAAGATGCGGATGCTGCCGGTCGTGCCCAGCGTGGGCGGCGTGTCGAAGGTCAGTGTCAGGACCGTGTCGACGTTGACCGCGTCCGCCTGCGCGGCCGGGCTGCTCACGCCCTGCAGCGCATAGGTCTGCGTCGGCTGGATGAATTGCGGGGCGATGGTCGCGGCGATCGTGCGCGTGAGGCCCGGCTCCGAACCGCTCGTGAAGACGATGCTGGCCGTGCCCGCGGACAGCGGCGTGAGCGTGACGGCGTTGCCGCTCGTGGTGGCGCCGACGACGGCCGGATTGCTGGACGCGACCGTGAAGCTGTCCGCCGTGCCGTCCGCCGTGACGGCCGTGACGGCGATCTGGCGCGGCGCGTCGCCCGCTTCGGCCGTGTAGGTGGTGGCGGCCGGATCGAGCGTCAGCTGCACTGGCTTCTGGCGCGGATCGCCCACGCGCACGTCGTCGATCTGGAACGATTTGTTCGACGTGTACAGGCCGATCAGCCCACGCTGCGCGAACGAGGCGTCGGTGATGGAACCGAGGTTCTTGCCGTCCAGGTAGACCGTGAGCGTGGTGCCGATCATTTCGAAGCGGACCGTGTAGAACTGGGCGTCCATCGCGATCGGCGTCCTCGCCTGTTTCGGGCGGCTCAGTGACCCGTTCAGCATGCGCGCGATCTCGACCTGGGTGCTCGTCGTGCTGTTCTGGACGTTCAGGCCCGCGCCATACCAGTTGCCCGCGTCAACGTAGCGCGCGACGAGGTACAGCAGCTTGCTGCCCGTGGTGCCATTGGCCATCGGGCGGATGCGCGCCTCGACGTAGTAGTCGGCGGACGGCACGCCCGTAAAGGCGTCCGGCTTCACGAGCGCGAGCACGCCGCCCGTCGACGCGGCCGTGTACTGCAGCACCTTGCTGGCGCTGCCGGCCGTTTCATCGGTCACGCCGAACGTGCCGTTCGGGCCGGAGACGGGCAGCAGGTTCCACCGGGCCGTGGTCCCGTCCTGGAAATCGTCGCAGAAGTACAGGCCGGTGGCGGGGCAGTTCAGCGTGGGTCCGGTGTCGATGGTGGTCTTGCCCGTGCCGGTGATCGCGGTCGCCAGCTTGCCGCCGCCGGCCTGCGCCAGCGCGTTCGCTTTCACGAGGGCGGCGGGGCGGGGCGTGAAGCCGTACGGCGGCGTCCACGTCGTCGCGTTCGAAACCGCGCACGCGCCCAGCGCCGCGCCGTTCAGCAGCGAGCCGGTGTCCTTGAACGTGCCGGCGACGGCATCGCCCGGATTCTTGACCACGCTGTCGCAGCCGCTCGCGCCGGCGATCTCGAACACGTTCGCGTTCGACAGGATCTTCGCGTTCGCGCCGGGACCCACGCTGTAGCTGTTCTTGTACACGTCGGCCGTCTTGCTGCCCGTGTAGTAGTTGTTGAAGAGGTGGACCTGGCCGAAGCGCACACGCGGCGCGCGCGACTGGATCGCGCGGAACACGTTGTTGCTGAAGGTGACGCGCAGCTTGCCTTCGTCCGCGGTGGCGGTGGGGCTGGAGCCGATCAGGTTGTTCTTGTCGTGTTCACCGAACACGTTGTACGACACCGTCACGTAGTCGGATGCGTTGGTGATGTCGACGGCGCCGTCGTGGCATTGCTTCACGTGGCCGTTCTCGATCGGCAGGAAGTTGTCGGTGACGGGGGCGTCGGTGAACGAGTTGTGGTCGATCCAGATGTGGTCCGAACCGGAGATGCCGATGGCGTCATAGGCCGCGTTCCAGTTGCCGGTCGCGCCGTCCGTCGGGTCGAATATGGGTTCGACGTCGCACGGGTTCTGGATCTTGAGGTTGCGGATGATGACCTGGCTGACGTTCGACAGGATGATGTGGCCGTTGACGAAGCCGGCATTGGCGCCGTCGCCGATCAGCGTCGTATTGTTCTTGAGGCGGATGGCGCCGCGCGCCGACTGGTCGGCGGTGCTCGTGTACGGCTTCCCTTCGGTCATGTCGACGATGCCGGACAGCTTGATGATCTTCGGCGTCGTGCCGCCGTTGGCGATCGCGGCCAGCAGCTGGGCGCGATTGGTGACGGTGTAGATCTGGTCGGTGGTGGCGTTGGCGCCGGCGAGGGTGCCGCCGCCCTGGCTCGCCCAGCCGTCGAGCGGGGCGGTGGCGCGGGCGGGGTCGGTGGCGGCGTTCGCGGTGACGCAAAGCGCGGCCAGTGCCAGCGCAGCCTTGATGCGTGCGTATTTCATGAAGGTCTCCTGGCGGTGGCTTACGCGCGGCGGGCGCGCTTGCGGCTGATCGCGAGACCGGCGGCGCCGGCCAGCAGCAGGGCGGGGACGGCCGGTTCGGGCACGCTCGTGCCCGCATCCGCGGCGCCGATCTGCGTCGTGATCGACGCGAAGTCGCCATGCCACGCGAGTCCGCCCAGGTCGAGGCCGATGGTGTGGCCGTCGATGACGGACAGGCCCGGCACGCCGTCCGCCTGGCTGCCGTCCAGCAGCGTGAAGCTCGCGATGGCGGCGGGCAGGGTCGCGCCGAAGTCGAAGGTCAGCTTGTAGTCGCCGGTGGGGACCGGCATGTTTTCATAGATGGTGAGCTTGCCGTCCGTGGCGAAATCGAAGCCGAACAGGAAGTCGGCGGTGAGGAACTCGACGCCGCTGTCGGTCGGGTCGAGCGTGCTCGTGTTGCTGCCGGGTTCCTGGGCGAACAGGTGGTCGAGTCCGAGGACGTCGGCCGCGCTGCCGTTGTAGGTGGCGGTGATGGTGGCGTCGTGCAGGGAAAGCGGTGCTGCGTGTACCTGGCCGGCAGCGAGGGCTGCGACGACGAGGGTCTCCAAGATTGTAGTCGTTTTCATTGTTATTCCCGAATAGAGCCGCTGCCGTGCCTGGCCGGAGACGGACGCGAAGGCGCCCGGCCGGCCGGACCGGTGTGCGTGCGATGCTGAAACAGGGAAGTCGGCCGATGCCGGCGGACCTTGGTGCGTTGCTGCGGTGCTGCGTTCCGCGTGATCGTGGCGGCCGGCTCGTGGCTGGACGTGTCGAGGATGGCGGGACGGCGAGGATGTCGCTGCCTGGACCGGTTACTCGGCGGCCAGGTCGGGGAATGTTAGCACGAGGATACGATAATTGGTCGGGCCAATTGAATCGAGTTGCAAATATATTTGGGCCGGAATGGGAATTGGTTTGACCAATTTTGGCCGGGAGGAGGTGGGCACGTTTCATTTGAGGCCCCCGGCCTCAACTGCCCGCCCTACGTATCATCGAACAGTGCCGTAGGGTGGGCACCCCGTGCCCACCATTGCGTCACGCCAAAACAAAACCCCGGCCCGCTTGACGCGGACCGGGGTTTTTATCGGACGACCGGCAGTATCGGACTATCAGCCGCCGACACTCTCCAGCGCCTTGTTGAAGGTCGCGCTCGGACGCATCACGGCCTTGACCTTGGCATTGTCCGGCTTGTAGTAGCCGCCGATGTCGACCGGCTTGCCCTGGATTTCCAGCAGTTCCGCGACGATCTTCTGCTCGTCGGCGGCCAGTTGCTTGGCGAGCGGCGCGAAGTAGGCGGCCAGTTCGGCGTCCTCGGTCTGCGCGGCCAGTTCCTGGGCCCAGAACATCGACAGGTAGAACTGGCTGCCGCGGTTGTCGAGTTCACCGGTCTTCGGCGACGGCGACTTGCGGTTGTCCAGCAGCTTGCCGGTGGCGGCGTCCAGCGTCTTGGCCAGCAGCTTGGCTTTCGCGTTGCCGGTCTTGAGGCCGAGGTCTTCCAGGCTCACGGCCAGCGCGAGGAATTCGCCCAGCGAGTCCCAGCGCAGGTGGTTTTCCTCGGTCAGCTGCTGCACGTGTTTCGGTGCCGAACCGCCGGCGCCCGTCTCGTACATGCCGCCGCCGGCCATCAGCGGGACGATCGACAGCATCTTCGCGCTGGTGCCCAGTTCCAGGATCGGGAACAGGTCGGTCAGGTAGTCGCGCAGGATGTTGCCGGTCACCGAGATGGTGTCCAGGCCGCGGAACGCGCGCTCCAGCGTGAAGCGCATCGCGCGCACCTGCGACATGATCTGGATGTCCAGGCCTTCCGTGTCGTGATCCTTCAGGTAGGTCTTGACCTTCTTGATCAGTTCATTCTCGTGCGGACGGTACGGGTCGAGCCAGAACACGGCCGGCATGCCGGAGTTGCGGGCGCGCGTGACGGCCAGCTTGACCCAGTCGCGGATCGGCGCGTCCTTCACCTGGCACATGCGCCAGATGTCGCCCTTCTCGACGTTCTGCGACAGCAGCACTTCGCCCGTCGCCAGGTCGGTGATGTTGGCGACGCCGTCTTCCTGCACTTCGAAGGTCTTGTCGTGCGAGCCGTATTCCTCGGCCTGCTGGGCCATCAGGCCGACGTTCGGGACGGTGCCCATCGTGCGCGGGTCGAAGGCGCCGTGCCATTTGCAGAAGTTGATGATCTCCTGGTAGATGCGGGCGAAGGTCGATTCCGGGATCACGGCCTTGACTTCCTTCAGGCGGCCGTCGGCGCCGTACATCTTGCCGCCGGCGCGGATCATCGCCGGCATCGACGCGTCGACGATCACGTCGTTCGGCGAGTGGAAGTTGGTGATGCCCTTGGCCGAGTCGACCATCGCCAGCGCCGGGCGGTGTTCCTGGCAGGCGTGGATGTCGCGGATGATTTCTTCGCGCTGCGAATCCGGCAGCTTGGCGATCTTGTTGTACAGGTCGGCCATGCCGTTGTTGACGTTCACGCCGAGGCTGTCCAGCAGGGCGCCGTGCTTCTCGAACGCCTCCTTGTAGAAGGTGCGGACGCAGTGGCCGAACACGATCGGGTGCGAGACCTTCATCATCGTCGCCTTCACGTGCAGCGAGAACATCACGCCGGTCTTGTGCGCGTCTTCGATCTGCTGTTCGTAGAACTCGAGCAGGGCCTTGCGGCTCATGAACATCGAGTCGATGATCTCGCCGTCCAGCAGCGCGACCTTCGGCTTCAGCACGATGGTCTGGCCGCTCTTCGTGACCAGCTCCATCTTGACGTCGCGCGCGCGGTCCAGTGTCATCGACTTTTCGCCGTGGTAGAAGTCGCCGTGCGTCATGTGCGACACGTGCGTGCGCGACGCCTGCGACCATTCGCCCATCGAGTGCGGGTTCTTGCGGGCGTATTCCTTGACGGCGCGCGGCGCGCGGCGGTCCGAGTTACCTTCGCGCAGGACCGGGTTCACGGACGAGCCGATGCACTTGCCGTAGCGGGCCTTGATCTCTTTTTCTTCGTCCGTCTTCGGATCGGCCGGGTAGTCGGGCAGGTTGTAGCCCTTGCCCTGCAGTTCCTTGATGGCTGCCTGCAGCTGGCCCACCGACGCCGAGATGTTCGGCAGCTTGATGATGTTGGCTTCCGGCTGCAGCGTCTTCTTGCCGAGTTCCGACAACGTATCCGGCACGCGCTGGTCCGCCGGCAGGCGGTCGGCGAACACGGCGAGGATACGCGCCGCGACGGAGATGTCGCTTTCTTCGATGCGGATGCCGGCGGGTTTGGCAAACGTCTCGACGACGGGCAGGAAGGCGTGGGTGGCCAGCAGGGGCGCCTCGTCGGTTAGGGTGTAGATGATGGTCTGATCACTGCTCATACGCTGGTTCCTCGATGTGCGGGAGGGTTTGGAATACTATTTCTAAAAAATCATCGGCTGTCGATCGAGGATCATACTCCGTCAAACGTCGATCCGGCGGCCACGAACGTTGCATCTTTCCGTGCAGCTAAGTCTTATATAAGACATAGGACAGGCGCTATTATGCACGACCTTTTCGTAAAGGCGAAGCAGATCGTGAAAGGCCTTTTCGCAATGCGGAATCTAGGCGGAGGCGCGACAACCGTGGCTACATCTGGCGGAACAGGTCGGCGTAATTGCGGCTGACGACGAGCTGCTCGTCGCGCCCCTTCAGCCTCACGAGCAGGCGGCCGCGGAAGTCCGTGCGCGTGCCGGCCACGTGGCGCGCGGCCACGATGGCGCCGCGGTGGATCTGCCAGAACTGCTGCCGGTCGAGCTGTTCGCGCAGCTGGCGCAGCGGCGTGCGGATCAGGTGCTCGCCGTCGGCCACGAACACGCTCGTGTACTTGTCGTTGCTCTGGAAATAGATCACTTCATCGATGGCGATCAGCCGCGTCTCCTGGCCTTGCGCGGCCCGGATCCATTGCAGCGGTGCCGCCGGCGCGGGCGCCGGCGCGGCCGGCGTCGGGGTCACGCCGAGCTGGCGCAGCAGGCCTGCCAGCACGTCGGCGGACGGCGCCGCCGCGGGCGCCGCCAGCGTCTCCTTGAGGCGCTCGACCGTGCGTTGCAGGCGTTCGAGGCGGATGGGTTTCAGCAGGTAGTCGAAGGCGGCGTGCTCGAACGCCTGCAGCGCGTAGGCCTCGTGCGCCGTCGTGAACACGACGCGCGGCGCCCGCTCGTCGTCGACCAGGCGGGCAGCGAGGTCGAGGCCGTTCAGGCCGGGCATCTGGATGTCGAGGAACAGGACGTCGGGCGCCAGCTCGTCGACGAGGCGCAGCGCTTCGATGCCGTTGCCGGCGCGTCCGACGATGCGCAGTTCCGGCCAGGCGATTGCGAGTTGCTCTTCGAGGTAGGCCAGCAGGCGCGGTTCGTCGTCGGCAAGCAGGGCACGGATGGGATCGATGGCGGCACCTCGGTCAGCGTTGTTTATAAGGGCAGGATCAGACGCGAAGTCACGCCTCCGTCTTGGTTTTCAAGCAATTGTACTTGAGCATTATCGGCGTGCAAGACGCGCAGCCGCTCGCGCAGATTCGACAGGCCCACGCCGCCGCCCGGGCGCGGTGCCGTCGCCGACAGGCCCGCCCCGTCGTCGGCCACTTCCACGCACAGGCCGGCGTCGCGCCGGCACGCGCGCACGACGATCGTGCCGCCTTCCACCTTGGGTTCGATGCCGTGCATCACGGCGTTTTCCACGAGCGGCTGGACCAGCATGGGCGGGATGACGGCGTCGCGGCAGGACGCGTCGACGTCGATGCGGTAGCGCAGGCGCGCGCCCATGCGCACCGTCAGCAGGTCCAGGTAAGCGCGGGCGAGGTCGATCTCGGCGCCCAGCGTGGCGTGTTCGGCGCGGCTGGCCGACAGGCTCGCCCGTAGAAAATCGATCAGGCGCTCCAGCATGTGGCGCGCGCGCGCCGGGTCCGAACCGATCAGGCTGACGACGTTGGCCAGCGTGTTGTACAGGAAGTGCGGCTCGATCTGGGCCTGCAGCGTGCGCAGCTTTGCTTCGGCCAGCAGGCGCGCCGCCTCGGCGATCTGCTCCTGCTGGCGCGCGGCCTCGATCTCACGCGCGACGCGGCGCTCGCCGGACGCCAGCACGGCCGCCATCAGCAGCGCGACGACGACGGCGCCCGGCAGGTAGCGCGCCAGCGCGCCCGTGTGCAGCAACTCGTCGAAGACGCTGCGGCCGCCCAGCACGGCGTTCGTGACGGCCATGCCGAGCAGGGCGCAGCACGCGGTCAGCAGCAGCTTGGCGCTGCGCATCGCGCGGCTGTCCCGCCCCGGCGCGACGCCGCGCAGCAGCCGCACCACGCCATGGATGAGGAAGCCGATGACGTTCGACGCCAGCAGCATCTCCGCCACCAGCGTGCCGAACGGCATGGCGCTGCCGAACAGCACGGCGGCGCAGGCCAGCGCGATGCCGACGAGCCCGTTCCACACGAACGTGTAGACGAGGTTGCGTAGCGGTGACGGAGGCCAGCGCCGGAACGGGGCGAACGTTTCCAGCGGGTGCATCGAAGGGGTGGCGGATGTCGGCATGTCGTCCTTGATTCAAGCAGCCAGGAAGTTACCATGGAAACAATGTGGTGTGCGATAGGGCAGCCGGGCCAGCGCCAGCGGACCGGCGTGCACGCGCGCCGCGTCGAACACGGTCAACACGCTCGTCGTCGTGTTGGTGTCCTGCGCGACGCCCACGAGCCAACCGTCCGTTTCGGCGCGCGCGCCCTTGCGCGGCACGAGCACGTGTTCCTCGGCGCGCCAGCCCGCGCCGAAGCGCCAGCTGTCCGCGCGGCCCCGGTCGACGTCGACGACGTTCACCGTGTCGAGCACGAGCGCCGCGTTGCGCGCATCGCTCGACAGGACGGCGAGGCGGCCGTGGCGGCGGCCGACGACGTGCGGTGTCACGCGCGGGAATTCCGCGCCGTCGAGCAGGCGCACCGTGTCGACCCTGCCGCTGGTGTGGTGGAGGCTGACGCGCACCGCGGCGTGGGCGGCGGGACGGTTCGGCTCGCGCACGCCTTCCATCAAGTGGCCCGCCGCGGCCAGGAAGTCGCCATCGTGCAGCACGAGGTCGACATGGGTGACCGCGCCGCCGGCCTCGTCCCAGGCATTCCCGAAGTGGAACACCATGCGCGGCGGCAGTTCGTAGACGCGGCGGATCGCCAGCGTATCCTTCGCCACGACGACGACGCGGGCGCCGCGCGTACGGCCGGCCCACACGTGGCGTTCGGCCAGGCTCAGGTTCTCGTCGGCGGCGATGTCGTACGGCGGCACGACGAAGATCAGGTGGCGCGCGCTGACGGCGAAGTCGTGCAGCAGCGCCAGCTTGGGCACGTCGATCGCGCCGGCCTGCAGCACTTGTCCGGCCGCGCCGATGCGGTACAGCGCCACCTTGTCGCCGCCGGGCAGGGCGCCGAAATTCCACAGCGTGCCGTCGGGCTCCACTTTCGGATGCGCCGAGAACGGCATCGCGCGCAGGTCGTCGCGCCACGTGTGGATGCCGATCGTGGCGAGCGTCGCCGGGTCGATCTCCGTCGCGGAACCGCCTTCCCACAGGGCGTACAGGCGGTCGTTGAACGGCAGCAGGTTCGTGTTCGCCGTGTTCAGGCTGTCGTTGTCGCGAAAGCCGCGCCGCGTGAAGTTCGTGCCGAAGGCCGGATACAGGAACTGGCCGGCGGCGGATTCGTCGAGGAATTTGCGCGTCTCGACGAAGCGGCCCTGATGCGACACCGTGCCGCTGCCGATGCGCCAGGCCTGGGCGAAGCCGTCGCCGTCGAACCAGTGCTGGTAGCGCTCGCCGCCCAGCTCGAAGCGGCCGGGACCGTTGCGGAAGAACGTGCCTTGCAGTCCGGCCGGCATCCGGCCTTCGACGACGGCGTCGCCCTGCTGGCTGCCTTCGACGTTCGCGTACACCACGAGGCCCGGATCGCGCGCGAGGGCGGCATGGAAGCGTTGATATGTCGTGCGGGCGTCGGCACGGGCGAGGCCGGACAGGCCGAGGGAGGCGAGGCCGGCGCCGGCCTGGAGGAATTGACGGCGTTGCATGGCGGCCTCTCAGCGCAGGGACACGGCGGTGTCGAGGCCGGCGGCCGGCACGGCCAGCTTGACGGCGTCGAAGGCGGGCGGGCCCATGTGGCCTTGCGCGTCGTTGCTGAAGGCGATCGGTTCCGTGGGGATGCCCATCAGGTTCGTGTCCAGGCGGCCGTTGTCGTTGGCGTCGTGGAAGACCGAGAAGCCATAGCTGCCCGGCGCGAGGTCGTGGAACACGAGCGTCGTGCCGGCCGTGTCGGCCTTGGCTGCCGTCACGTGGACCGGACGCTTGAGGAAGCTGCCGGCGTCGTCGTACAGGGCGACCATCACCTGGCCCGTGGCCGATTTGACGTTGCCGACGTGGATGACGAGGTCGGCCGCGTGGGCGGCGAGCGGGGCGGCGATGGCCAGGGCAAGGAGGGCGGTGCGGATCATGGTGGGCTCCAGTGTCGTTGTCTCGATGGACACACTGTAGCCAGGCGCATCATGCCTTTTGCGGCGATGCGATGAAACGCGGCCGGGCGGCGCGAAATGCGCCGGGGAAGCGCCAAAAGACATCAGCGCCAAAAGAAATCGGCAGGCAACGCCGCGTGGCGTTTGCCTGCCGATCGGGGAATGCGAAAGGTGCTGGATCAACCGTAAGCGGTCCAGCGCTGCGGAATCTCGATGCTGCCGGACTGGGCCGCGTCCGCGTACGCCCGCATTTCGGCGACGACGGCTTCGAGCTGTTCATTGCTCGGGTTGGCGAGGAACCCGTTCATGCGCTCGTGCAGCGCGGCCTGCTGGTCGCGCCATTCATATCGGGATGACTTGCTCATGCACCCTCCTTGCGGCGAACTGCCGTCTTGACATTGTTGTTTTTCATGACACCCTCCTTCAAAGAACTCAGGATGCCGTTTCCCACCGATCGGGTCGGTGCGATGACGCACATTGCCAAGGGGAATTAAGTCCGGGGAGGCAAGATGCTGTGGTAGAACAGCTCGAGCCGGCCTTCCAGGTCGCGCTCTGCCTTGTCCGGGTCGACCAGGCGGTGCGGGCGCATGAGGTTCATGATCATTTCGCCGGTGATGGTGGCCATCAGGTGGCAGGGCAGCAGGTCGAGCGGCACGTCGGGGCGCATCTGGGCGCGGATGTCGGGGCGCGCAAAAAAGCGCCCCAGCATCTCGCGCGTCTTGAGCGGGCCGCCGTTCCAGAACGCTTCGGCCAGTTCCGGGTTCTTGGGCGCCTCGGCCAGCACGATGCGCTGCAGGTCGATGGCTTCCTGCGACGTGATCAGGGCGTACATCTGGTGCGCGAAGTCGTCCACGATCTCGCGCAGCGGACGGGGATCCGTCTCCATCGGCTGGCTGCGGAAGAACCGGTGGCGCTTGGCGGCCAGCACGGCGGCCAGCAGGCCTTCCTTGCCGCCGAACTTCACGTAGATCGTGCGCACCGCCACGTGGGCCGCGCGGGCGATCGCTTCAAGGCTGGTCTTGGTGTAACCGTTCTCGAGAAACAGCGTAGCGGCGGTCTGCAGCAGTTCCTGCGTACGCGCCTCGACGTCGGCGGCCTTGGGCCGGCCCGCGGCCTTGCCGGAGCATTCGGCCGCGTCATGCATATGTTTGTCCATGGTTCACACTGTAGCCCGATATCAAATGAAATGCAACCGTTTCATTTCTTGACTTTGGCAAAAAGTTGTCCAATAATGCGATTGACCAATTTCATTTCTTTTCGGAGTTCACATGCCAGATACCCAAACCACGGTCGACCACAAGCCTGTCGCCGCCGTTCCGCCGGGCGCGCCGGCGGCCCAGGGTGCGCCCGCCAATGCCGCCAAAGGGCCTCCGAAGCGTGTGCTGATCGTGGTGGGCCTGATCGCCGCCGCCGCGCTGGTCGCCGGTGGCCGCATGTGGTACCGCAGCCATTACTTCGTCGAGACGGAAAATGCCTACGTCACGGGCCACGTGCACCCGGTGTCGTCGCGTATCCCGGGCGTCGTCACGAAGGTGATGTTCGACGATAACCAGATCGTCAAGGCCGGCGACGTGCTGGCCGAGCTGGACCCGGCCGACCAGGGCGTGAAGGTCGAGCAGATCCAGGCCCAGATCGCCAGCGTGCAGCAGCAGATCCTGCAGGCCGACGCCGCCGTCGAGCAGGCGAAGGCGCAGGCGTCCGCCGCCCAGGCGCAGGTCGTGCAGGCCCAGGCCAACCTCGTGCGCGCGAAGCAGGATGCCGACCGTTACGGCCAGCTGTACAACAGCACGATGAAGGCCGTCTCGAAGGCCGAGGTGGATGCCGCCACGGCCGCGCGTGCCGGCGCCGCGGCCGACGTCACGGCGCGGCGCGACAACGCCACTGCCGCCAGGGCCCAGATCGCCGCCGCCGGTTCGGCGCGCGACGTGCTCAAGGCCCAGGTCAAAGTGCTGCAGGCCCAGTTGAAGGATGCCCAGCAGCAGCTCGGCTACAACCGCATCGTGTCGCCGGTCTCGGGCCGCGTCGGCAAGCGCAGCGTGGAAGTCGGCGCGCGCGTGCAGCCGGGCCAGCAGCTGGCCGCCATCGTGCAGGACGACGTGTGGGTCGTCGCCAACTTCAAGGAAACGCAGCTGCCGGGCATCGTGCCGGGCCAGGAAGTCAAGGTCGAAGTCGACGCGCTGCCCAAGCACGAACTGGTCGGCCGGGTGGACAGCTTCTCGCCGGCCTCGGGCAACCAGTTCGCGCTGCTGCCGGCCGATAACGCGACCGGCAACTTCACCAAGATCGTCCAGCGCGTGCCGGTGAAGATCACGTTCGCGCCGGACGACCTGAAGAAATACGCCGGCCGCCTCGTGCCGGGCATGTCGACCGTCGTCGAGATCGACCTGCGCCAGAAGGCGCCGCAGCAGCAGGCCTCCGCTCAATAATCCGGGAACGCATCATGTCCACGACGATCACCAAACCGCTGGCGGCACACGCGCCGCCGGGCGCGCCGGCCAACGGCGCGCGCATCGACGCGCGCACCTGGATCGCGGTGCTGGCCGGCATGCTCGGCGCCTTCATGGCGGTGCTCGACATCCAGATCACCAACTCCTCGCTGCGCGACATCCTCGGCACCTTGTCGGCCACGCAGGAAGAGGGCTCGTGGATCTCGACCGCCTACCTGTGCGCCGAGATCGTGGTGATCCCGATGACGGCGCTGTTCGTGCGCGCGCTCGGCCAGCGCCGCTACCTGATGCTCACGACCGCGCTGTTCCTCGCCTTTTCGACGCTGTGCGGCACCGCGTGGAACCTGTCCAGCATGATCGTGTTCCGCATGCTGCAGGGCTTTACCGGCGGCGCGCTGATCCCGATGGCGATGACGCTCGTGATGACGCGCCTGCCCCCGGCCAAGCGCGCCGTCGGCATGGCCATGTTCGGCCTGACCGCCACGCTGGCGCCCGCGATGGGCCCGACGCTGGGCGGCTACCTGACGGAATTGTACGGCTGGCCGTCGATCTTCTACATCAACTGGGTGCCGGGCGTGCTGCTCATCGCCGGCATGTACTGGGGCATCGACCGCGAGCCCATGAACCTGCAGGCGCTGTACAAGGCCGACTGGCTCGGCATCGCCTTCATGGCACTGGGCCTCGCGAGCCTGACGATCTTCCTGGAAGAGGGCAATTCGAAGGACTGGTTCCAGTCCAGCTTCATCATCACCTTCGCGGCGCTGGCGATCATCGGCATCCTCGGCTGGGTCGTGACGAATTTCTGGCGCAGCGACCCGTTCGTCAACCTGGGCCTGTACGGCCAGCGCAACTTCCTCGTCGCGACGGGCTTGTCCGCCGTGATCGGCATGGGCCTGTACGGCTCGTCGTTCCTGCTGCCGCTGTTCCTGGGCCAGATCGCCGGTTATTCGCCGATGCAGATCGGTGAAGTGATCGCCTGGGTGGGCCTGCCGCAGCTGTTCGTGATGCCGTTCGTCGCGCGCCTGTCGCAGAAGATCGACAACCGTCTCCTGTGCTCGTTCGGCCTCGCGCTGTTCGGCGTCTCGTGCCTGATGAACGCCTACATGGACGCCAACACGGGCTACGACCAACTGATGCTGTCGCAGATCATCCGCGCGCTCGGACAGCCGTTCGTGATGCTGACCCTGTCGAACTTCGCCATGGCCGGCATCCAGCCGAAGGACATGACGTCCGCCTCGAGCCTGTTCAACATGACCCGCAACCTGGGCGGCTCGGTCGGCATCGCCCTGCTGGCGACGGCGCTCACGAACCGCGAGCACTTCCACTCGGAGCGCCTGGGCGAATCGGTGTCGCTGGTCGCTGCCGCGACGCAGAGCCGCCTGGACACGCTGACACAAGCCTTCATCGCCAAGGGCTTCGACCCGGCGACGGCCGCCCAGCAGGCCATCGGCGCCATCGACCGCATCGTGCGGCGCGAATCGTTCGTGATGGCCTACAACGATGGCTTCTTCCTCGTCGGCGCCATCCTGCTGGCGGCGATCATCCCGCTGTGGTTCTCGGACAAGATCAAGTCGCCCGGCGGCGGCGGTGGCGGTGGCCACTGAACCCAAGGATTAATGGATACCCGAATGAAAACTACTATGTTCAAACCTGTCGTTCACACCGCCGTCGCCGTTGCCGTCGCCGCGCTGCTCTCCGCCTGCGGCACCGTCGGCAAGGATTTCGTCGCGCCGCAAAGCGCGGCGGCGCCGGCCTGGCGCCACGCCGCGGCCGCGCCGCAAGGGCAGGCCGCGCAGCAGGCCGCGCGCCTGCCGGCCGAATGGTGGAGCGTGTTCGGCGACGCCACCCTGGCCCAGCTGGAACAGCGCGCCCTGCACGACAACCCGAACGTGCGCGCCGCCGCCGAGCGCCTCGTGCAGGCGCAGGCGCAACTGGGCGTGGTGCGCGCCAATCAGCTGCCGACCGTCGGCGTGAAGGCCGGCATCGCGAACACGCGGAGCTCGGCCGAAAGCGCGATGGGCGCGACGTTCGGCCACAAGTCGATCAAGGGCAACGATTTTTCCGTCGGCGCCAATTTCTCGTATGAGCTCGACCTGTGGGGCCGCGTGCGCCGCGCCGTGGAAAGCGCCGATGCCCAGGCGCTGGCCGCCCAGGACGACCGCGACGGCGTCATGCTGATGCTGTCGGGCCAGGTCGCGACGACGTACTGGCAGCTGCGCGGCCTCGATGCGGACATCGCCATCCTGAACAATGCGCTGGCCACGCGGCGCGAATCGCAGCAGCTGATCGAGGCGCGCTTCAACGCGGGCCTGTCGAACGAGCTGGACGTGTCGCGCACCCGCATCGAGCGCGCCAACGCCGAGGCCGACATCCAGGAAGCCCAGCGCCAGCGCAACACGCTGGAACACGCGCTGGCCGTGCTGGTGGGCGCGTCGCCGAGCCAGGCGATCCTGGCCCCGGCCGCCGGCGCCGCGCTGCCGCAGCCGCCCGCGATCCCCGTCGGTCTGCCGGCGAGCCTGCTGGGCCAGCGTCCCGACCTCGCGGCCAGCGTCGCTACGCTGAAGGCCTTCAACGCGCAGGTGGGCGTGGCCGAGGGCGCGTTCTATCCGAGCCTGTCGCTGACGGGCAATTTCGGCTATGCGTCGGAAAACCTGAGCAACCTCGCCAAGGGCAGCGCGCGCGAGTTCTCGATCGGCCCGCTGGCCCTGTCGCTGCCGGTGTTCGAGGGCGGCCGCAACCGCGCCAACCTGAACCTGGCCAAGGCGCGCTACGACGAAGCCGTCGCGAACCACGAGGCGCGCCTGCTGACGGCGCTGCGCGAAGTCGAGGATGCGCTGTCGGACGTGCAGCAGCGCCAGCAGCAGGGCGACGTGCAGGCGCAGGCCCAGCAGGCCGCCGCGCGCGCCGTGCAGGTGGCGCAGGCCAGGTACGACCGCGGCGTGTCGACCTACCTGGACGTCACCGACGCCCAGCGTTCCTCCCTGTCGGCCGACCGCGCCGCCGCGCAGATCCGCACGCAGCGGCTGCTGGCCGCGGTGTCCGTGGCGCGCGCGCTGGGTGGCGGCTGGCAGCAGGCGGCGCCGGAAGCGACGGTGGCGCAGGCGTCGCGCTGAGTGCCCGCGTAAAACTTGGGTTCCCGCCTGCGCGGGAACGACGAGTTCATAAGCTGCCGATGAACCGTCATCCCGCGCAGGTAACCGTCACCCCGTGCAGATAACCGTCGCCCCCGCGCAGGCGGGGGCCCAAGTTCTTCTGCATGACCTTGAACAGGATTACAATCGCAAGATTGCAAACCTCACAAGGGACCCCAATGAAGCAACTCCTCGCCCCCCTGGCACTGGCCGCAGCGACCCTGTGCACCAACGTCCACGCCTTTGACACCGCGGCGGCCCCCGCCACCGTCACGCAGCTCCAGTCGATGGCCAGGCGCTTCGCCCCCGTCGACCTGACGGCCGATACGGCCAGGCTGTCGGCGGGCGACCGCGTCGCCATCGCCAAGCTGATCGAAGCGGCGAAGATCGTCGACATCCTGCAACTGCGCCAGCGCTGGTCCGGCAACGAGGCGCTGTGGGCCGCGCTGCAAAAGGATACGACGCCGCTGGGCAAGGCACGCCGCGATTACTTTTGGCTGAACAAGGGACCGTGGTCGATCATCGACGGCAACCAGTCCTTCATGCCCGCGGAGTACGCCGGCATCCAGATCCCGGCCGAGAAGCCGCCCGGTGCGAATTTCTACCCGGAAGGCGCGACCAAGCAGGCGCTGGAGACGTGGATGAACGGCCTGCCGCCGGCCGAGAAGGAGCAGGCGCAGTGGTTCTTCACGGTGATCCGCAAGGACAAGGCCGGCAAATTCACTGTCGTGAAATACTCGGACGAATACCGTACCGAGCTGCAAAAACTGGCCAGGCTGCTGAAGGACGCGGCGAACGCCACCGACAACGCGTCGCTGAAAAAATTCCTGAACCTGCGCGCCGACGCGTTCCTCTCGAACGACTACCTCGCCTCCGATTTCGCGTGGATGGACCTGGATTCCCCGGTCGACGTCACGATCGGCCCGTACGAGACGTATAACGACGAGCTGTTCGGCTACAAGGCCGCGTTCGAAGCGTACGTGAACGTGCGCGACCAGAAGGAGACGGACAAGCTGAATTTCTTCGGCAAGCACATGCAGGAGCTGGAAAACAACCTGCCGCTCGATCCGAAATACCGTAATCCGAAGGTCGGGGCGCTCGCGCCGATGGTCGTCGTGAACCAGGTGTACGGCGCCGGCGACGGCAACATGGGCGTGCAGACGGCCGCGTACAACCTGCCGAACGACGAGCGCATCATCCGCCAGCGCGGCTCCAAGCGCATCATGCTCAAGAACGTCCAGGAAGCCAAGTTCGAGGCGACCCTGACGCCGATCTCGAAGCTCGTGCTGCGCCCGGCCGACCAGAAGGACCTCGATTTCGATTCGTTCTTCACGCACATCCTCGCGCACGAGATCATGCACGGCCTGGGCCCGCACGCGACGATGCAGAACGGCCAGCCGTCCACGCCCCGCCAGGACCTGAAGGATACGTACTCGACCATCGAGGAAGCGAAGGCCGACGTCACCGGCCTGTGGGCGCTCGCATACATGATGGGCAAGGGGCAACTGAAGGATTCGCTGGGGCAGGGCGCGGCGGCCGAGCGCAAGCTGTACAACACCTACCTCGCGTCGGCCTTCCGCACCCTGCACTTCGGCCTGACCGATTCGCACGCGCGCGGCATGGCCATCCAGGTCAACTACCTGCTCGACAAGGGCGGCTTCGTGTCGCACGGCGACGGCACGTTCTCGGTCGACTTTGCCAAGATCAAGGGCGCCGTGGCCGACCTCGACCGCGAATTCCTGACGATCGAAGCGCTGGGCGACTACACCCGCGCGCAAGACCTCATGAAGCGCTACGTCGTCATCCGCCAGGACGTGCAGAAGGGCCTGGACAAGATGAAGGCCGTGCCGAACGACATCCGGCCGGCGTTCGTGACGGCGGCCAAGCTGGTGCCGGCGCACCGCTGAGCGGCGTTTCCGACAACATTACGCTTTTGGACAGGCGCGAAAATATTGCTGAGGACGAGGGTTGAACGGGGACTAGAATTGCCGTTAGGCATTTCATATATCCATCGGGAAGCCCTCCATGTCCAAAGTCTTTTTCGCCGCCGCCGTCTTGGGCCTGGCTGCCCAGGCCGTCCCCGCATGCGCCGCCGACCTCACGCCGCTGGAGCAGCGCTGGCTCGGCGCCGCGT
Organism: Massilia luteola; assembly: GCF_034420155.1. NCBI lineage: Bacteria > Pseudomonadati > Pseudomonadota > Betaproteobacteria > Burkholderiales > Oxalobacteraceae > Massilia > Massilia luteola. The sequence goes on along the minus strand of NZ_JAXOFN010000017.1, from coordinate 119,078 downwards.
TACCCGTCCTCGACTACGCGCGCGGCCTGAAGCTGCCCATCGACATCGTCGTGCAGCCCCAGGCCGGCCCCAACGACGTGCCGATGGCCATGGGCTTCGCCGGCGGCCGCTGCAAGCTCGTGATGTCGCTGCGCGGCAATCCCGATGCGGAGCGCCAGCTGGAGGGCGTGCCGGCCGCCGAGCAGGGTGAATTGATCGAGGCGATGGCCGCCCACGAGATCGGCCATTGCTGGCGCTATGCGCAGGGTGCCTGGCATGCGCTGCCGGCCGGCTTCGTGGAGACGGGCGAGGAGACCGCCGCCGATCCATCGCTGCTGGCGGCGTCGAAGGCGATGCGCGAGACCCGCCGCGAGGAAGGCTATGCCGACCTCGTCGCGCTGGCCTGGACCCACGACCGCCACCCCAGCGACTACGGCCGCATCTACGCCTGGCTGGAACGGCTCAGGCAGGACCAGCCGGTGGCGCACAACGGCCACGATACCCGGGCTTGGGTGCGCCTGGCCCGCGACGGCGCCCGTTTCGGCGCCGCCGGCAAGCCGTTCGAGGACGTGGCGCCGTTGTGGCGCGAAGGCCTGCTGAGCGACGATTGATTGTCCAACAAGTGTACGGTGCCGCACAGAGGTCTTGTCCGTCAGGGCGTTAAATCTGGCTGTCACAACAAACAACACAAGGGACAAGACCATGAAAACGCTGATTGCGACCTTGCTCGCGACGGCCGCAGGCGCGAGCTTTGCCGCGGCGCCGACCGCGGCACTGAACCACGACCCGGCCACCTACCGTAATCTCACGCACAAGGCGGAGTCGGAATACCGGGCGGCGGCAGCGAAATGCGATCCGAAAAGCGGCAACGACAAGGACGTCTGCATGGCCGAGGCCCGGCTGATGCGTACCCGCACCGAAGCCGATGCGCTGGCCAAGTACAACAACACGGCCACCGGCCATGCCCGGGCGCGCACCAGCGTCGCGGACGCCGAATACGACCTCGCCAAGGCCCGCTGCGACGCCAGAAGCGGCGCCGACAAGGACAGCTGCATGGACAACGCCAAGTCCGTGCACACGGCGGCGCTGGCCGACGCCAAGGCCGAGCGCACCGAGCGGTCGACGGCCACCGGTTCGAGCGGCAGTGGCGGCGCCAGCGGCAGCACGGCGTCCGGCGGCCTCGTGACCGGCACCGATACGCGCGACCCGGCCAAGGCCGCCGCCGTCGACAAGTGCGCGCAGATGGGCGCCAACGCGAAGACCGGTTGCCTGGTCGAAACGAAGCCGTCGGCCGTGCGCGAGAACGCCGCCGACGCCGCCAACCGCACGGCGAACGCGACCGAAAACGTGGCATCAAAGACGCGCGACACTGCCGCGACCGCCGCCGACAAAACGAAGGCCGCGGCCGCGACAGTTGTTGAGAAGACGAAAGAAGTGGCCCACGCCGCCGTCGAGAAGACGAAGCACGCCGGCTCGACCCTTGCCCGGAAGACCGACAACGCGATGGACCGCACCGCCGACGAGACGGCCGACAAGACCCGCGACGCCAGCGGCAAGACGCGCCTGGCCGCCGCCGACACCGCCATCACCACCAAGGTGAAGGCCGGCCTCGTCAAGGAGCCGAACCTGGATTCGCTGGGCATCCACGTCGAGACGGACAAGGGCGTCGTGATGCTCAGCGGCTTCGTGAATTCGAAGGACGAGGCCGACAAGGCCGTGCAGGTCGCGAAGGGCGTCGACGGCGTGACCAGCGTCAAGAGCGCCATCAAGGTCAAATAAACGATCCGCCTCAAGCTCATCCACGGCCGGCGTTTGTAGCCGGCCGTCTTTTTTGCTGAACTACCACAAGTTGTTGCGCCCCCGCCGCGAATTATTTTTGCGGTAGATAGGGCACGGTATAATCGCGGCCGTGAACAGACTCGAAGCCTTCGGAACCATCGCCGCCCAAGCGGCGCGCGGTGAGATTTCCTTTCCCACCAGCGTGAACGCCGTGCTGCGCCTGCAGCACGCGCTGAACGATCCCGATTGCCACCTGGAGGATGCGATCCGCCTCGTGCTGGGCGAGCCGCAACTGGCGGCACGCACGGTGGCGCTGGCCAATTCCTCGACGTTCAACACGGGCGGCAGTCCGATCACCAACGTGCGCTCGGCCGTGACGCGGGTCGGCTACCGCAACCTGCAGATGCTCGTCGCGAGTCTCGTCGTGCGCCAGTTCGGCGCCCGCATCGAGGACCCGGACCTGCGCGCCAAGGCCGAGCAGCTGTGGGAACACACGGTGCAGGTGGCCGCGCTGGCCCATGTATTCGCGCGCCGCGTCACGTTCGTCAATCCCGACACGGCCATGTTCGCCGGCATCGTCCACGAGGTCGGCGGCTTCTACCTGCTGTCGCGCGCCGACGGTTTTCCGGGCCTGCTGGACGACGACCCGGAAAAATGGGCCGAGCTGTGCGAGGACGTCGTCACGCGCGAGGTGGCGCGCAAGCTGGCGCTGCCCGAGCCCGTCGCCGACGCGATTTTCGAGCTGCGCGGCGCCTGGCTGCACATGCCGCCCGCCACCCTGCTCGACACCCTGCTGCTGGCCAACCTGTACGCCAGCGTGCCGTCGCCGCTCGGCACGGCGCGCGCGCCGCTGCCCGAACACAGCGAGAGCGCGCTCGACTACCTGCTCGACGAGGACAGCCTCAATCGCATGATCGACGAGGCGGCCGAGATCAGCGCGTCGATGGGCGGCGCGCTGCTCGTCTGACGGCGCTCAGCCGTTTGTTTCGCGGGCGGCGCGGCAGAACTGCGCCGTCGCCTCGTCCATCGGAAAGCACGACTCGATGTGCAGCTCGTCGATGGTGATGTCGCGCGGCGTGCCGAACGTCGTGATCGTCGAAAAGAAGCTCAATGCCACGCCGCGGTGCCGGAACTCCGTCGTCAGCAGCGGCGCGGGCGGCCGGTCCAGGTCGCGCAGCCGCCAGCGCGACGGCACGTCGGGATACGCCAGGACTTCGTCGAGCAGCGTGCGCGCCTTCAGGTCCGTCGGCGAACCGGCGATCAGCGCGTGCAGGTGGCCGATCAGCGTGCTCCCCACATCGTCCCAGTTCGTCATGCGGCCGCGCAGGTCGTCCGGGTCGAACACCGTGCGCAGCATGTTCGCATGCCTGGGAGGCCGTCCGTCGAGCAGGAAGCCGTTGATGCGCTGCGCCGCCTGGTTCGTCGCGAGGATGTCCCAGTGCCGGTTCATGAGGAAGGCCGGATAGGGCTCCTGCTGCTCGAGGATGAAGGCGATCGCCTTGTTGATCCGGCCCATGGCCGGCGTATCGAGGCCGCTCTCGGGATAGCCCGGCGCATAGCCGCCCGCGCGCAGCAGCGCGTTGCGTTCGCGCAGCGGCATGTCCAGCACGTCGGCGAGGCGCATCAGCAGCGGCCTGCTGGGCTGCGCCTTGCCCGTCTCGATGCAACTGAGGTGGCGCGCGGAGATGTTCGCGTCCAGCGCCAGGTCGAGCTGGCTGAGGCGGCGCGCGGCGCGCCATTCGCGCAAGAGCAGGCCGACGGGGACGGGAGCGAGATCAAGAGGAGTCATGGCCGGATGATAACCCGGCAGGCGGCACGCCGAAACTCAGGCTCGAAAAGATGGTGTCGAAGTCGATGCCTTCGGCGCCGGACAGGGGCGTGGTCCAGATCACGTTCAGGAGCCAGTTGCCCGGCGGCGGACGGCGCAGGCGCACCAGCCCGTCGCGGTCCGTGACTTGCGCGGCGGCCGGCCTGGCATCGTGGTCGAGATCCGTGAGCTTCACCAGCGCGCCCGCCAGCGGGCGGCCCTCGAAGACGACCTGCGCCGCCAGCGTGTCGCCGCCGTCCGGGTCGGACGGCGGCGCGACCAGCACGATTTCCAGCGGCAGGCCGACCCGCTTCGTCGCCAGGTCCTGGCTGCCTTCGCCGGGCGCGCCCGCCTGCACGAGGGCTTTCGCCACGCGGCGGTAACGCTCGATGGCGTCCCGTCCCGTCGTGCCCTGTCGTTCGCGCGCGGCCGCCGCGGGCCATAAACCTTCTTCCTTCACGTAGGCGTTGAAGCGGTCGGCGGGCAGATGGCTTTGCGCGTTCGCGTCCGTTTCCAGCACCAGCAGATGCAGTCCGGCTTCCGTGGGGGCGAGCTTGCCGTCGCCGCGCAGGTCGATGACCTCGCCTCCCGGCGTCCACGCCGCGAAACGCAGGATGCGGCGCGACGGGATCGGCGAGGTCCGGCGCGCGTCGCCGTGGCCGACCTGCATGCTCAGTCCCGTGCTGGCGCCGACCGAGACGACGAAGCGGTCGGGATTCACCCAGAAGTCGTGCGCGCCGGCCGCGAGGGGCAGGCACAGGGCGGCCGCCGCCAGCAGGCGCGCGATCATCGGTAGGCCGCCTTCGCATCGTTGGGTGCGGCCAGGAATGGAAACACCGCATCCGAATGCGTCTGGTCGTCCGCGCGCACGCCGTCCGTGATCGCATCGTTCGTCCCGCTGGCGAGCAGCGAGCGGTAGACGTTCACGGCATCGTAATGCAGGGTGCGGCCGCCGCAGTCCTTGCGCCGGCGGTCGCCATCCGGCAGCGCCGCCAGCTCCACGGCGAACAGCTGCGTGCACGTGGCCGAGGTACTGTCGACCCACAGCCGGTCGTCGGCCAGCAGCTTCGCCAGCGGCGTGTAGCGCGCCGCCGGCGGCGCCGCACGATCGATCATGAGCTGGTTGCCGCAATGGCCGTCGTAGCCGTCGTACAGCGCGAGCGACTTCGCGATGACGGGCACGAACGCGTCCGCCGTGTCGGGCGTCGCCGCGTTGTAGGCGAGCTTGTACGCATCGGCTTCCTCGTCGCTGCCCAGGTGGGCCAGCAGGCCGTTGCCCGTCAGCGGGCGGCCCATGCGGTCGATGCGCACGTCGTCGACCGTCGTGTCGGCCCACACGGCCAGCACCGGGCCGCCGCGGTTGACGAGCGACAGGTCCACGGACAGCACGATCGCAGCCGGCGTCCAGCCGGCGAGGAAGTTGCGGGCCGGGCCGCCGTCCGTGTGGCGCCAGCGGTCGAGGATGGCGGCGGTCTGCGCGGGCGTCCAGGCGGGGCAACCCGCGGCGTCGCGCGGGACGCCCTGTTTGAGCGTGGCCGTCGCCAGGTCGAACGCGTCGCGCGAACCCTTCACGTTGTTGAAGAACGGGTCGTCGCGCAGGCCCGCGAAGAGCCGGCTGCGGCCGCTCGCGCTGAGCAATCCCGCCGGCCGGCTTGGGTCGCCCTGGATCGCTTCGTCGCGCCCGATCAGGCAGTCCGCCTGCGTCATCGACGCGAAGCGGCAGACGATGTCGGTGCGCGCCGTCGTGTCGGGAAAGCGCGGGCCGCTGTCGATGTGGAACGCGTATTCCGCATCCTTGTCGAAGACGTGGCCGACGATGGTCATCGCCAGGTTGAGCCGGCCGCCGTCGGCCGAGGTCCACGCGTAGATGTCGCCGATGTCCACGCGCGGATCGGCGATGACCTTCGGTGAGTCGAGGTGGTCGGATGCCAGCGCGGCCGTGCTCAAGCACAGCGCCGCGAGCGCGAGCCGGACGCGCATCATGCCGCGGCCCCGCGCGCCGCGTCTTCGAGCGCACGCATCGCCAGCAGGTACGGGCCGGGACCGTGGCTCAGGCGCGCGACGCCGAGGGCGCGCAAGGTCGCCAGCGGCGGCGTGCCGGCGGCGGCCATCAGGTTGACGGGCAACGGTGACGCGCGCACGAGCCGTTCGATCAGCGCGGCATCGACGAGGCCGGGCACGAACAGGCCGTCGGCACCGTGCGCGGCGTACAGGCGGGCGCGCTCCAGCATGGCGTCGAGCAGCACATCGTCGTGCGCGTCCGCCGCGGCGAGCAGGAAGCCGTCGGTGCGGGCGTTGATGAAGAGCGGGACGTCGAGCCGGTTGGCCGCCTCGCGCGCCGCCTGCAGGCGCGGCGCCTGCTCGGCGGCGGGGCGCAGGCCGCCGGCGTCGATGCCGTCTTCCAGGTTGCACCCGACGGCGCCGGCGCGGATGGCTTGCGTGACGGTGGCGGCGACGTCGGCCGGCGTCTCGCCGTAGCCGCGTTCCAGGTCGGCCGTCACGGGCAGCGCGACCGCGCGCGCGATGCGGCCGATGTTGGCGATGGCCAGGTCGCGCGGCAGGTGTTCGCCGTCGGCGTAGCCGTTGGCGGCGGCGACGGCCCAGCTGGCGGTGGCGACGGCCCGCGCGCCGGCGGCGGCGATCGCCCTGGCGCTGCCGGCATCCCAGCAGTTGAACAGGACCAGCGGCGCTCCCGGCGCGTGCAGCGCGCGCAAGGCGTGGGCTTTGAGGACTTGGTCGGACATGATGGACTCCCGTGTTGGTGGAGGCCACAGTGTCGCGGTTTGGCGGGGCGGGTTCAATTACCCGCGAGGTCATGGAAAATTGACCTCCGAGGTCATGGACCTACATCTGCCGGAAGTGGTACAGGTAATTCCGGCTGACCGGCAGCACCTCGTCATGGCCGCGGATATGCAGGTCCGCCGTCTCGTTCATGCCCCTGACGACTTCGCTCACGCATCCGAGGTTGACGATGACGGAGCGGTGCGTCTGGACGAAGCGCTCGGGGTCGAGCTGCTCCGCCAGTTCGCGGATGCCCTTGCGGATCAATGCTTCGCCTTCGTCCCACACGACGCGGGTGTACTTGTCGTCGGCGCGCAGGAAGCGCACCTGGTCGACGGGGATCAGGCGCAGGCTGGTGCCGACCGACGCCTTGATCCACTGGAGCCACGGCGACGCCGGCTTGCCGCGTCGTTCCAGCCGGGCCGCGAGCTGGTCGAGCATGGCGTCCAGCGCGGCATGCGCCGGCGGCGGCAGGGCCAGCTGGCGCTGCAGGCGTTCCACGGTGTCGGCCAGGCGCATCTCGTCGATCGGCTTGACGATGTAATCGATGGCGCCCTGCTGGAACGCCTGCACGGCGTATTGCTCGTAGGCGGTCACGAATACGACGTGGGCCCGGCGTGCCAGCTGGCGCGCGGTGTCGATGCCGTTCTGCCCTGGCATGTGGATGTCCAGGAACACGATATCCGGCTGGTGCAGGGCGAACAGCTCGAGCGCCTCGGGACCGTTGCGCGCATCGTCCACCAGCCGCAGTCCGGGCCACAGGGCCGCCAGGTGGGTGCGCAGGCGTTCGCGCAGCAGCGGTTCGTCGTCGGCGATGAGTGCGGTGCACGGCTTCATGGCTTGTCTCCAGGGTGGAAATGCAGTTCGACGCGCATGCCGTGCGGGACCACCTCGTGCAGGTCGACACGCGCGCCGTCGCCGTAGAAGGCGTGCAGGCGGGTGCGCAGGTTCGACAGGCCGGTGCCGGGCTGCGCCGTTTCCGACATGCCCTTGCCGGTGTCGTCGACCCACAGGACCATCGCGCCCGTCGTGTCGTCGCAGCGGCCGCCCACGTCGATGCGGCCGCCGTCGATGTTGGGATCGATGCCATGCCGGATCGCGTTCTCGACCAGCGTGAGCAGCGCCATCGCGGGGAAGCGCAGGGCGCGCGCCTGCGCCGGCGCCGCCACCGTGAACTGGAGGCGGTCGGGCATGCGCAGCTGCATCAGCTCCAGGTAGGAGCGGACCAGTTGCAGTTCCGTCTCCAGGGTGGCGTCGGCATCGTTCAGGCGCGGCATCGCGGCCCGCAGGTAGGCGATGAGGTGGCGCAGCACCGGACCCGCGTTGGGGGAGCCGGAGGCCACGAGGGCTTCGACGTTGGACAGCGTATTGAACAGGAAATGCGGCTCGATCTGCGCGTGCAGCATGCGCAGGCGCGCGTCCAGCAGTTCGCGCTCGAGCCGGTTCTTTTCCAGTTCGACCCCGAGCCGGTCGGCCCGTTCGCGCTCCCTGCGTTCGTTGCGCATCGCGACCAGGGAAAACAGCACGCCGAAAAAGATCGCCAGGAACACCATCAGGAAGTGTCCGACCAGCGTCTGGGTGTCGCCGAGATAGGCGATGAAATGGCTCCGCTGCGTCACCAGGGCAGTGACGAGGGCGGCGACGGGCGCCGTCAGCACGACCGCCGCCAGGCGCGCGGGCCCCAGCCCCATCCAGCGTGGACGCAGTGCGCCGGCAACCGAGTAGGCCATCAGCAGCGCCGCGCCGATGAAGCCGATGCGGCCGAAGACGCCGAGATAGGACGTGCCGCTCAGCACATGCAACAGCCACGACAGCGACAACGTGAAGACGGCGACCACGGCGGCCTGCCGGGCGGTCGGCAGCGGGATGCTGGCGGGGCGGGGAGAAGGTGTCGTCGGGGACATCGAACCACGATACCTGCAACGCGACCGTCGTTCAAGTCCCGGAAACCGCCGCCTGTCGCATGGTTCGCGCAACCGTCTTGTGCCCGGGCGCGGGGCGATGGCCAACTGCCGTATCGATCATCCGAGGAGAACGACAATGGCATCGGGTAATGCAATCACCGCTTCCTGGCGCGCCGGCAGCGCGCACGGCCAGGCGGCACGGGCGCTGGCGTGGGCGGCAACGCTGTGGTTCGTGGTGACGGTGGCCGGACAACTCGTGTTCGCGGCCTATGTCGTGCTGCTGTATGGCGGGGCGGCCCTCCGGGGGAACTTCGGGCAATGGAATGCGGTGATGACGCATGGCCACGTGGCCGGCGACGGCGCGGGGAACGCCGCCACCGGCATCCACCTGCTGATGGCCGCCACGATCATGCTGAGCGGGGCACTGCAACTGGTTCCCCGGCTGCGCGCGCTGGCGCCCGTGTTCCACCGCTGGAACGGCAGGCTCTATCTCGCCGCCGCCGTCGGCGCGAGCGTCACCGGCATCTATATGATCTGGTGGCGCGGGGCGGTCGGCGACCTCGTCCAGCACATCGGCACGAGCGTCAACGGCATACTCGTGCTGGTGTTCGCGGGGATGGCGCTGCGGCGCATCCTCGTGCGCGACGTCGCCGCGCACCGCCGCTGGGCAATGCGCCTGTTCCTCGCCGTCAGCGGCGTGTGGTTCTTCCGCGTCGGCCTGATGTTCTGGCTGGCGGTGAACGGCGGTCCCGCGGGGTTCGACCCCGGCACGTTCCGGGGACCGTTCCTGAGCTTCCTGGCGTTTGCGCAATATCTGCTGCCGCTCGCCGTCCTGGAAATCTATCTCGTCTGCCGCGTCCGCGGGGGCGCCGGCGCGCAATGGCTCATGGCGTGCGTCCTGTCCGGGCTGACGCTTGCGCTGGGCGTGGGCATCGCCGTGGCGACGGTGGGCATGTGGCTGCCGCACATGCTCATGGCATGGAGATAACAGTTATTTCTAAAAAGAATTAGAACGATACTGGAAATGATGGTACTGTGTAGTACCAAAAATTTCTATTGAGAAATATCATGCGTCCCATCCGGCCTGTCATGCTCACTTCCGTCGCCCTCGCTTTCGCCATTCTCGGTGGTTCCGCCCACGCGGCCGTGCTGAACCTGATGGCCCCCGTGGGCGGCGCGAACCTGTATGCGATCCACGACTTCACGGCGCCGTCGAGCGACGTCGAGGGCGCGGTCGTGGCCGGCGGCAATGTCACGATTTCCAGTTATTCGATCAATCACAACAACAAGGATGCGTTCGGCACGGACGGCTATGCGCTCGTCGCCGGCGGCAACCTGGCGTTGCAGGGCGGTTCGATCGAGAACGGCAAGGCCTACGTGGGCGGCACGAGCGCGCTGACGTGGGCGGCGACGCCGGACATGTCGACGACCAATCCCGTCGATTTCAAGGCCGCGTCGAGCTATTACAAGGGCGTGGCCGATGCGTTGTCGGACCTCGATCCGACCGGCTCGGTGACGCGCCTGTGGAGCGGCGTCAAGGTGACGGGCAACGGGAGCGGCGGCGTCGATGTCTTCAACGTGTCGTCGGACCTGTTCGCGAATTCCAGCAGCTGGACCCTGGAACAGCTGGTGCCGGGCGAGACGCTCGTGTTCAACGTGAGCGGCGGCGCCGGAACCTTCAACAACGGCGGCATCAGCTTCGAGCCGCTCGCCGGCTACAACGTGCTGTTCAACTTTTACGAAGCGACGAGCATCGACGTGCGCGGCGTGATCGGCAGCGTGCTGGCGCCGTATGCGACGCAGACGGCGAACTGGGGCGTCATCAACGGCAACGTGATCGTCGATACCTGGTCTTCGACGGTCCAGGTCAATTCGAACCACTATTTCAACGCGGTCGACATCGCCGGCCTGAAAACGGGGTCGGGCGACAACGACAGCCCGGCGCATGTGCCGGAGCCGGGCAGCGCGGCGCTGGTGCTGGCCGGGCTGGCGGTGGCGGGTGTGGCGAGACGGAAGCGCCGGCAGGCCTGATAGCGCATGATCCGTCGTCCCCGCGCAGGCGGGAACGACGTTACTCAAGCATATCGGCATGGTCCGTCGTCCCCGCGCAGGCGGGGACCCAAGTATCAAGCATATCGACCTGCTTCAAGCGTAATCCAGCTGCGCGCAGATTGGGTTCCCGCCTGCGCGGGAACGACGCTACTCAAGCATATCGACCTGCTTCAAGCGTAATCCAGCTGCGCGCAGATTGGGTTCCCGCCTGCGCGGGAACGACGTTACTCAAGCATATCGACCTGTTTCAAGCGTATCGATCTGCGTGCAGATTGGGTGCCCGCCTGCGCGGGAACGACGATGTGATTACGCCGGGACGGCGACGGCGGCACGCCGTCCATGCGCCCGCATCGCGAGCGCCAGCACGACGCCGGAGAGCGCCAGGCCGGCCGCCACCCATTGCGGCGACGCGTACGAATAACCCAGGGTCAGCGGAATCCCGCCGAGGAACGCGCCCAGGGCATTGCCGATATTGAAGCCGGACTGGCCCAGCGACGAACCCAGCATCTCCGCTTCGCGCGAGTGCTCGATCAAGAGCATCTGGATCGGCGGTCCCAGCGCCAGCGCATTCGCGCCGACGGCGAACGCCAGCACCATCATCGCGGGTTGCGACCATGCCAGCAGCGCGTTCAGGCACAGCAGGGCAACCATCGAGATCAGCAGCAGGATGATGGCCGTCAGCGGCGGCATGCGGTCGGCCAGCTTGCCGCCGGCGTGCACGCCGACCGTCATGCCGACGCCCACCGCCGTCATGATCAGCGGAATCGTGTTGGCGTGGAAGTGGGTGACGTCCGTCAGCAGCGGTGCGATATAGCTGAGCCAGGCGAAGAAGCCGCCCGTGCCGATCGACGTGATGCCGAGCGCCAGCCACAGGTTCCGCTTGCGGAAGATTTTCAGGTCCTGGCGCAGGCCGGCGCCCGGCGTCGCTTCGAAATACGGGATCAGCTTGTGCAGCATGATCATCGTCGCGAGGCCGATGGCGGCCACGATGAGGAACACGAAGCGCCAGCTCATATTGTGGCCGAGCCAGGTCCCGGCCGGCACGCCCAGCACGTTCGCGATGGTCAGCCCGGAAAACATGCTGGCGAGCGCGGCCGCTTCCTTGCCCTTGTCGGCCAGGCGCGTCGCGACGACGGCGCCGACGCCGAAGAATGCCCCGTGCGGCAGGCCGGCCAGGAAGCGGAACAGCAGCATCGTGTGGAAGTTGGGTGCGAACGCGGACAGCGCGTTGAACGCCGTGAACATCAGCATGAACCAGATCAGCACGCTGCGCGGCGGACGGTGCGACAGCATGCTGACGAGCGTCGGCGCGCCCACGACGACGCCGACCGCATAGGCCGAAATCAGGTAGCCCGCTTGGGGAATGGAGATGTCGAGGCCGGTCGCGATGTCGGGCAGGATGCCCATCATGACGAATTCCGTCATGCCGATACCGAAACCGCCGAGGGCCAGGGGAACCAGGCTCTTCTTGATCATTGTTCGTTCGCTTTGTATTGACGACCCGGGCGAAAAGAGACCGCGCAGGGGGGGAGGAGCCGGACATTATGGCGGCTCACGACAGGTGAGTCCGCTTTTGAGTCGTGATGTCCGGTATAGCCTCGGATGATAGCGGTATCAGGCCGAGTCCGCTTGCGGGTCCTCGTTTTCCGCGATCCACAGGATGCGGCCATTGCCCGCTTCGTTCAGGCGGGCGATGAGCGCCGCCGCCTTGTCGTCCGGCAGGTGGAAGGCGAACGAGACGGCGTCCGCGTGCCGGACGGCGTCCAGCGTGGCGCCGGCCGCATCCAGTTCGCGCCGGATCAGGCCCTCGAGCGGGTAGGGCGCGTCGCAGCGCAGGTGGCGTTGGCGGATGATGGGCATCTTTTGCGCGGCCAGCAGCGCCTGGGCGACGCTGTCCGTGTACGCGCGCACGAGGCCGCCCGCGCCCAGCTTGATGCCGCCGAAATAACGCACGACGGTCGCCAGCACGCCTTCCAGGTCCTGGTGGCGCAGCACGTCCAGCATCGGACGTCCGGCCGTGCCGCTGGGCTCGCCGTCGTCCACGGCGGCCGATTGTCCGCCCGCCAGCAGTGCCCAGCACACGTGCGCCGCGCCCGGATGCGCGGCCCGCAGCCCCGCCACGATCTTCTGCGCCCCGGGCCGGTCCGGCATCGGCTGGACGCAGGCGATGAAGCGGCTCTTCTTGATGATCAGTTCGTGATGGACGGGCGTGAGGATGGTCTGCGGCATGGGGCGTACAGCTTACTGTATTTCTGGACATGCCGCACATGGAAATAAAACTACATTTATGTGGATATCTGGCTTGAATTCATAGATTCATGATGTTACTTTACTACAAAATACTCTGGGGACATCATGAAGACACTGATTTTGGCCGTCTCGGCCTGGCTGCCCGCCATGTGGGCCGGTGCCGCGCCGTATGCGATCCAGCACGTGGAACCGCTGAACTGGTGGGTCGGCATGCAATGGTCCGACCTGCAGGTGATGGTGCATGGCGAAAAAATCGCCGAGCTGGCGCCGGCACTGGCTTACCCCGGCGTGCGCATCGCCAGCGTGGAGCGCACGGACAATCCGAATTTCCTGTTCGTGAACCTGAAGATCGGCGCAACCGCCCGGCCCGGCGAAGTCAAGCTGCAGTTCAAGCGCGGCAAGGAGGTCGTCACCAGTTACCCGTACCGCCTGGAAGCGCGCCGCGCGGGGTCGGCGCAGCGGCGCGGCTTCGACTCCGGCGACGCCGTCTACCTGCTCGTCCCGGACCGGTTCTCGAACGGCAATCCGGCCAACGACGATGCCGGCATGCGCGAACAGAGCGACCGCGCTGTCCCGACGAAGCGGCATGGCGGCGACCTGGCGGGCATGCGGGCGCAGCTCGATTACATCCGCGGCCTCGGGTTCACGATGGTCTGGCCCACGCCGCTGCTCGAAAACAACCAGCGGGCCTACTCCTATCACGGCTATGCGCTGACCGATTACTACAAGGTCGATCCGCGCTTCGGCACCAACGAGGACTACCGCAACTACGTGGCGGCGGCCAACGCGCGCGGCCTGGGCGTGATCCACGACGTCGTCCTGAACCACATCGGCACGGGCCACTGGTGGATGCAGGACATGCCGGCGTCCGACTGGATCAACCACGGCAAGACGTACGTGCAGACGAACAACCAGCACACGGTCGCCCAGGACATCCACGCGGCGCCGGAAGACAGGGCGCGCTTCTTCGATGGCTGGTTCGACGCGGCGATGCCGGACGTGAACCAGAAAAACAGGCTGGTGGCGCGCTACCTGATCCAGAATACCTTGTGGTGGATCGAGTACGCGAACCTGTCCGGCATCCGCGAAGACACGTATTCGTATGCCGACCCCGGCTTCCTCCTCGACTGGAACCGCGCCGTGGCCGCGGAATACCCGCACCTGAACGTCGTCGGCGAGGAAATGGACGATCGCCCGTACATGGTCGCGTACTGGCAGAAGGGCGTCGCGAACCGCGACGGCTATCGTTCGGGGCTGCCGTCCGTGATGGATTTCCCGCTCGTCGACGCGGCCCCGAAGGCGCTGGCGGCGCCGGAAGACGGCGGCCAGGGCCTCATCAGGATCTACGAGACCATCGCGGCCGACTTCCTGTATGCCGATCCGCTCAAGCTGATGGTCTTCCCCGATAACCACGATCGTCCGCGCGCGCTGGCGCAGGTCGACGGCAACGTCGACCTGCTGAAAACGGACCTGATCCTGATGGCGACGACGCGCGGCATCCCGCAGATGTTCTACGGGACGGAAATGCTGATGCAGGGCCCGAAGGAGCGCAACGACGGCGTGCTGCGCGCGGACATGCCGGGCGGCTGGGCGGGCGACAAGGTGAATGCGTTCACGGGCGCCGGCCTGTCGGACGGCCAGCGCGACATGCAGCACCTCGTGCGCACGCTGTTCAACTGGCGCAAGACCAGTTCCGCCGTCAAGTACGGCAAGCTGACCCACTACATCCCGCGCGACGGGCACTACGTCTATTTCCGCCACGACGGCAAGCAGACGGTGATGGTGGTGCTGAACAAGAATCCTCAGGCGACGCAGCTGGACCTGGCGCGCTTCGCCGGCATGGTCAAGGACGCGCGCCAGGGACGCAACGTGCTGACCGGCGCGAACGTCGACCTGCGCGCGCCGCTGGCGCTGGCGCCGATGACGTCCGTCGTCGTCGCGTGGTAGCGGGTGTGGCGCGATCCTTCCCGATCTCGAGCACATGCCGTAGCGCGCATTTTGAGAGGCCGAGTATCGCGGGGTGGCAGCCCGATTTGCGTTTTTACACGGCCTCGGCCTGAACCGGCCGGTCGTGTGAACTCGTGCGCGAGGCTGGCCCTGGCAGTGGTTCAGAAGCGCGTGCGCGCGCCGGTCCGCTCCAGCGCCACCACGAAGGCATCGGCCAAGGTCGCCTTGGTTGTCACGTTCTGCAGGTCGACACCGAGGTGGACGATGGTCTGGGCGATCTGCGGACGGATGCCGCTGATGATGCAATCCGCGCCCATCAGGCGCGCGGCCGCGATGGTCCTCATCAAGTGCTGGGCGACGAGCGTGTCGACGGTGGGCACGCCCGTGATATCGATGATGGCGATCGTCGCGCCGGTCGACACGATCTTTTCCAGGATGCTTTCCATGACGACCTGGGCGCGCATGCTGTCGAGCGTGCCGATCAGCGGCAAGGCCAGCACGCCTTTCCACAGGCTGATGACCGGCGTCGACAGCTCCAGCAATTCAAGTTGCTGGCGCGCGACGATCTGGTCGCGGCCGCGCTGAAACAGCTCGACGGTGTACAAGCCCAGGCCGTCCAGCACCGTGCCGAGCGTCCATACGGCGCTGGCCAGGACGGTTGGCTGCCCGGCCAGGCTGTCGCGCAGCAGCGCGAAGATCGGCTGCTTGATCGAAAAGACGAAGGCGGCCGTGTCGCTGGCCGTCGAGCCCGCCTTGGCGCGCGTGGACGAGATCTCTTCCAACACCTTGCGCATGTCGTTCCAGGCGCGGCTTTCGATGTTCGCGGTGGGCTCATCCCGCATCGCTTTCACGAAGGCCGTCATGAAATCGGCGCACTGGCTGCGTTGCATCTCCTTGTTGACCTTGCGGTTGGCCAGGGTGTGGATGTCGAGATGCGCTTCCCACTGGGCCTGGATGGCGTTGCGCTGCGCCTCAAGGAAGTCGGTGAAATGGGAAAGGTAGGAGTTCGTGGTAGGGGGCGTGGTGGCGGTCATCGTTGCTCCGTGTCGGTCCAGCTGTGTCCTTCATCAACCGACCGAGCGGGCATCGGGTCTCGTGGGTACAACCGATCGACTATAACATCTGTCCCCGTGCACACTTGCGAAGTTTGCAAAACGATTGCAACACCAGCGGGCTTTCCTGGCGGATAATGCGGGGATGCGACACATGCCATCCGACGCCATTCTGGAGAACCACGCCCCGCTGCACCTCCTGTTGACGGTGGCCATCCGCAGCGAGATCGACGTCATCGCGTCGCGCCTGCGTGCGCGCCAGATCACCGCCTTGTGCGGCTTTGGCAACCACGAGCAGACCCGCATTGCAACGGCCGTCTCGGAACTGGCCCGCAATGCCTGCATCCACGCATCCCGCGGCAGCGTGCGCTTCTTCATCGGCGAACTCGACGGGCGCCAGGCGTTCGTGGTGGCAGTCGACGATGAAGGTCGGGGCAGCCCGGAAGACGCCGGGCGCCAGGGCGGCGATGGCCGCATATTGGCCGTGCGGCGCTTGATGGACAGTTGCGCGATCGGGATCGGGGCCGCGGGTACGCAGATCGTCGTGGCCCAGGCTTTTCCAGCCCAGGAGATGGAACTCGATCTCGGCGCCATCGACATGGCCATGTCCCAGCTTGCCGCGCTGCCGAGCGCGGTCGCGCTGTCCGATGCCCACCACCAGAACAACGAACTGAGCGATGCGCTGGCGGCGCTGCAGGCGAAACAGGATGAATTGCTGGCGGTGACGGCCTGCCTGGAACGCACCAACGAACAAGTCGAGGCGCTGAACGTGCGCCTGAACGAAAAGGCCAGCGCACTGGTCTCGGCCGACCGGCGCAAGGATGAATTCCTGTCCATCCTCAGCCACGAGCTGCGCGGGCCCCTGTCGGCGGTGGCAATGGCGGCCCAGCTGCTGGAAAAGGGCCGCGATTACGGCGTCGACCAGGGTAGCCAGGGCGTCAAGCTGGGCCAGCTGATCACGCGCCAAAGCGGGCACATGAGCCGCCTTGTCGAGGACTTGCTTGACGTCTCGCGCGTCAGCCGCGGCCTGGTGTCGCTCAGCCGCACCGCGATCGACATGCGGGACGTGGTCGGCGCCGCTGTCGAGCAGCACGCGCCGGCGGCAAGCGCGAAGGGCCACGCCGTTGTGCAGCATGTGCCGTGCACACCGTGCATCGTGGATGGCGACCGCACCCGGCTCATCCAGATCGTCGCGAATCTGCTGGGGAATGCGATCCGCTACACATCGGACGGCGGGCGCATCGACGTCAGCTTGCACCTGGACGCGCATTGGCTGCTGGTGCGGGTGGCCGACAACGGCATCGGCATCGCGCCCGGTGCGATGGCGCACCTGTTCGACCTGTACACCCAGGCGGAGCGTTCGTCGGATGCTCGCAACAGCGGCCTGGGACTCGGGCTCGCGCTCGTCAAAAGTCTCGTCGAGGCGCATGGCGGGAGCGTCGAAGGCCGCAGCGCCGGCGCCGGCCTGGGCAGCACGTTCGACGTGCGCCTGAAGCTGTTCGCGTCGGGCTGATCTACGCCGGTCCCCAGCCCTCGAGCGGCGCCTTGTTCGCGTCCGGCCGGCCTCAGGGGATCGTGTGATTTTTTCAGCCCACGTGCCCCGGTCGATCTGCTTGCAGCGTTCCGAGCGGCATGGGCGGTATTTGTTGGCGGGGGCATTCGACTTGCTCCGCATGCTCATCGGAGTATGGCTTCCGCGTAGAGGTCACAATAACGAATCCGAGTAAGCCGAGTCGAACCCGTTGAACGACGGCTTCGGGGCGGTTCCTGCCGTGCACTGACGACAGCGGTCGGCCAGGAAGCAGACCAGGGCGAAGGAGGAGGAAGCTTAACGATGGCAAGGGCGCCGATGAGTAGAACGGTTTTGCGCGTGAAGTCGATTGCATCGTGCTTCGTAAGTGCGGTCGCTCTCACATACTTGTCGCTGGTCGTGCCGGGACACGTCACAGCGGTTTGCGGCAATCTGGGCACGCCCATCGACTGCGCGGTACTCGCGTACGGGTTTCCGCTGCCATTCCTTGCAGATAGTCAGGCGATATCGCCAGTCGGCTCGGTGGCCAGAGACCCTCTGTCGATAGCGATAGGTATGGATGACCTTCTGTGGCCACGGCTTGGTCTTGCGTTCTTGTTTTGGATGCTCGCGGTCTCGATCAGTGCATCGGCGTGGCGGCGTTGGATGCGAAGACGAAAAAGCAGTCCCAGTACGTCTGCTTAGGGTCCAGGCTTTGTAAAAACGCAAACTGGGCGGCGCAGCGCCCGCGCCCGGCCTCTTAGAGCGGCCGCTACAGCGTTTTTTCGAGGTCGGGAATGATAAAGACGCCCATGAAAGCGGGCAGATTTCGCGTTTTTACGCAGCCTCGGTCGAAAGCCGCCTGTCGTGACAGTCCGCGACTTTTCCAGTTTGGCAACCTGCTATGCTGAGCCGAATGGCTGGGTTTGGCCAGGAGCGGACATACGGATACGCCCGTAAAGTCTTCCTTAATGCACTGTTTTCAGCTGTATGTAGTCTAGAGCAATTAACAATAAAGATTTGGAGACCTTATGTTTAAGTACGTCTTGTCCGGGCTTTTTTTAGCGTTGACTATCACGGCAGCGCGCGCCGAATCGCCGCAATTATTGTGTCTGCAATCGCAAAGTACAGTCGAAGAAACAAAGTGCCTGTCGAAGGAGCTCGACAAGAGCAAAGCTGTGCTTTCCGAATACTTGAAAGCA
Source organism: Massilia luteola (assembly GCF_034420155.1). Taxonomy (NCBI): domain Bacteria; kingdom Pseudomonadati; phylum Pseudomonadota; class Betaproteobacteria; order Burkholderiales; family Oxalobacteraceae; genus Massilia; species Massilia luteola. The sequence continues at coordinate 100,815 of NZ_JAXOFN010000017.1, read as the reverse complement.
GCGCAGGCACAAATTGATCGTCAAAATGCGGGCAAACCTCAACTCGCCGCTGTTCAGAATGAGTGGGAAAAATATCGCTTCGACCAGTGTCAGAACGTCTACGACTACCTGGAGGCTGGGACATATCGTTATCGGGCAGGATTAGAGTGCGAAATCGAAGCAACCCGTTCACGAACTCATGAAATTTGGTCTGCATACATGCGAACTTTTGGGACCAGCGAACCGATTCGCCCGGAACCGTAAGCGTGCGTCCGCTTTGGGTCGGTTCCGTCCGGTCGTGACAGTCCGTGAATTTTCCAGCCAGGCAACCTGCTATGCTGGGTCGACCGGCCGGGTTCGGCCACAAGCGGACATGACGAGATAACCAAGGAATTTCTTGATCCCCACGACCAATCTGGACAGCAGCGTCGCGCACGGCGCAAGGAGCGGAAAGACGCGTCTGCCTGCCGACCTCGCGGAATTCTTTGTCTTCGTCAGATTGCCCACGCGTGGCCATCCCCGCCGTGAAAAGCCGGGCCGGGTGTATCAGACAATTGCCACGCTGTTTGCGTTCACTGCGCTGTTCGCGCTGCTGGTGTCGATACCAACTTTGCTGTTGTTACGAAGCTTGATCGGGCTAAGGTTCTGCATCGATGTCGAGGGGGGAACGTTCCTGGTCCTCAGCGTGACGGTTGGTCCCCTCGTGGAAGAACTGCTGTTTCGGGCGGGGCTACGCAGCGCGCGCTGGACGATGTGTGGGATGCCTGCGCTGATCGCCCTGTTCGCGCAGGGATGGCAGAGTCCGCTGGCAATTGCCGCCGTGACGAGCGTGGTGTTATTGATTGATGTGGCCATCCGACGCCGCATGGGGGCGGAGGCCGAAGCCATCCTGCGCTGGCGCCGTGGCCGTGCATTCCTCGCGCGCTACCCGCTGATCGTGCGCGGCTATGCGCTCGCGTTCGCCCTCGTCCACATCATTAACTACGTATCTGACCCGGCGATCGGCTGGCGTGCCGGGCTGGTCGTCTTCGCGGTGAGCTCCCAGCTTGTGCTCGGGTTGGTGCTCAGTTTCCTGCGTCTACGCTTCGGCTTGGGAACCTCGATCCTGGCCCACTGCGTCTGGAACGGGCTTGTGAACATCGTGGACGCGATCGTAGGGTAGTTGAAGGAGCCTAACCAAACCCCGGCGAACAAAAATGCGAAACTCGGCTCGGTCTGCCAAATATCCCGCTGCCAATGCGGCCGGCTATGGCGAGATAGGTACGGAAGCGTCCTGGGCTGCTGACTCGTCCGGCTCTGCGCCGGCCGGCCTGCTGGCACTGCCGTGGCGCGCCTGATCCCGCATCACCAGCGACGCAACCAGCGGGTGCGCATAGAAGTGATCGAGTAGGCGCTTTTTCTGCTGATCGGTAATGCCCGACGCTTCGATGAGTGGCGGCCAATTCTCGTAAGCAGCCTTGACACAGTCTGCGATCGCTTTGGCGGCTGGCTTCTCGGGGATCCCAAGCGCGCTACAGAATGCCCTGACCACGGCTGGCGAAAGGGTCTGCTTGGTGTGCACCGGGCTATTGGGCGTCAGCCGCTGGGTTTGTCGTCTATGCGTAGGCATCAGGTCCGGTGGAAGGATCTGCAGTGCATGACCGATGTTGTTCTGGTAAGCCGCGTAGGCGATGATGTCATAGGCGGGCGGCAGTTCAGGGGTCGCTCCGTCCGGATAGCGAAGCCCGATGTTCTTGAGGTGCATGTCGGGATTTCCCAGCATTTCATTGACTGCGAGCCTTTTCAGAAGCTCGTGCACACCAGGTTCGCCGATCGATCCCAGGTCCAGCAGGACAGAAGCGACGTCAAAGTAAGTCAGGGGAGACGATGCGCGCATCGCGCCGCCGTATTTATCCTCGGGCATTTCGCCCAACACCTGGGCAAAGTCTTCGCAATGGATGCGGCCGGAAAGGGACCGATCGTAACGCACGACAGCCAGGAAGTTCGTGGTCTTGTTCGAATCGCCCAAGTCGTAACCGTGCTCCGCCTCCAGCTTCCCCAGCGGTTCGAGGTAAGCCTCGCAAGCATTCACGCCGGATGCGGCCGCGAGCTGGAGCGACAGGTACTCGAGGTCAGGGAGCATCGGTTGGCCGACTACGGGGAGTTTCGCAATGATGTGCACGCCGTCGTCTTTAGTGCGTCCGACATACCGATCTCCCTGCTTGATGACAGCGAGCTTGGGCTGCACCCCAGACAAGGAAACGCCTTCCTCCATCGGCTCTGCCACCACCGACATCTCGAGCGAATCTTGATTTTGTGTGACGTAGCGGGCCATGTCATCCCTGGAAAGATCGACGGGGAGCGCGTACACATTTCCTGGCAAGTCTTTGCCGCATGCTGCAAGCATCTCGAAATGGTCAGTCGGACTGCATTTGCGGAGTCTCGCTACATGATCTCGGAAGACGCCTTCGGGCAGCAGGTTCTGAAAAAACGATGGGAGCAGCCACTGATTCTTGTTCGAGAAACGGCCGTTGAAAGGTACAGACTTGATGTCGCGCCAGAAAATGGCCTGCTCTTCAGGCGTATCTGCGAGGAATGCTGTCGAGAGTACCGGCGGCGCGGCCAGGTTGATGAAGTCGTCATCGGCCACGAACCGATTGATCACAGCCCCGTCGTCTCGACTGGTGTCTTCGGTAAGCGGGTATTGGAACAGAACGCCCACACGCTGCTTACCTACAAAGACTGCCAGGGCCTTGATAATCATGGGTTAGATCTTCCGAACAGGGGCGCGTCCGACGCTCCCCGGCGCTCTAATGACTTTTGTACGCGCGTCTTTACAACCGGCTTCGTTACTGCGCCCGCAGACACGGCTTGCGCCGCCCCTTTGGGTACCAGAAGCATCTCCAGCCCCAGTCTGTCGGCCAGGGCGAACAGGGTACTCATCTTGAAGTCCTCGTTACCACTGAGCACGTTCGTCAACGTCCGTTGGGAGATCCCGGCCTCTTCATGTAGCCGAGCCTGGGAAACCTTGCGGTGAGAAATTGCATCTCGTAAAACTTTAGCAACTTCCGGATGGCTTTTCATAGCAGTAAAGTAGTGCAAAGATGATTTCTACTACTTTAGTATCATATTCGCCAAATGTCAACGCACTACATTGCTGCTATATGTCTGGTTTATACTACTTTATTGCCTCGGTCGATAGCGGACCGTCGCAGACGATGCATGCCCTGCAGGCTTCGGCAAATGTTATTGTTGCAAGCGACCGATGCAAGACCGTTCGCGGCGCTTTTGTGGCAACCGTTATCCGCAAGAACGGTGTGCCGGAACCGGTCCACCTGATAAGGGGAGGTGTGACAAAGTTTATTGTTTGTCCACAGCGGAGTTTCAGTCGACGATGCAGGCGCGCGTGCGCGCCTGTGCCAGCATGTGTCCGATCTGCGCGGCCGGGCACGGACGGCCGTACAGATAGCCCTGCGATTTGTCGCAGCCGTTCGCGCGCAGGAAGTCGCTCTGTTCCTGCGTCTCGATACCCTCGGCCACGATCTCCATGCGCAGGCTCCTGGCCATCGCGATGATGGCGCGCGTGATGGCCGCGTCTTCCGGATTCTGCGGCAGGCCGCGCACGAAGCTGCGGTCCACCTTGAGCGCCCGCACGGGGAAGGTCTTCAGGTAACTCATCGACGAATAGCCGGTGCCGAAGTCGTCGATCGCGAGCTGGATGCCGGCGTCCGTCAGCGCGTGCAGGCGGTCGAGGATGTCGGTGGAGGCGTCCATCAGCATGCTCTCCGTCAGTTCCAGTTCGAGCCAGCGCGGTTCGACGCCGACCTCGCGCAAGGTCGCCAGCACGGCGGCGACCAGGCCGCTCTCCTTGAGCTGGCGGCCCGACAGGTTGACGGCCATGTGCAGCGGGAAGCCCTGTTCGTGCCAGCGCTTGAGGTCGCGGCATGCTTCGCGCAGCACCCATTCGCCGATCGGCACGATCACGCCCGTGTCCTCGGCGACGGGAATGAAATCGCTCGGACTGACCATGCCCAGCTGCGGATGGATCCAGCGGATCAGCGCCTCGACGCCGACGATGTCGCCGCTCTTGAGGTCGACCTGCGGCTGGTAGTGCAGCACGAACTCGTTGCGTTCCAGGGCGCGCCGCAGGTTGTTGTCGAGTTTGAAGCGCTTGTGCGCGTCGTCGCGCATGCTGGGCGTGAACATGCGCCAGGCGTTCTTGCCGCCGTTCTTGGCGTAGTACATGGCCGTGTCGGCGTATTTCAGCAGCGCGTGCATGTCGGTCGCGTCGTCCGGGTAGACGCTGATGCCGATGGACGCGCCGATGTGGATGTCGTGGCCGTGGATGTGGATCGGGTCGGCCAGCTTGGCCAGGCATTTTTCCGCGATCATCGACGCCACGCCGCCCTGGCTCACGTTCTCGAGGATGATGCCGAATTCGTCGCCGCCGATGCGCGAGAGGACGTCGCCGAAGCGCAGCGTCTCCGCCAGCCGGCGCGACACCAGGCGCAGCAGCTCGTCGCCGATGTCGTGGCCGAGCGTGTCGTTGACGGTCTTGAAGTTGTCCAGGTCGATGAACATCAGGATCGTGCGCTCGTCGAACTTGCGCGCGCGCGCGATGACGGCTTCCAGCCGTTCGTTGAAGAAGTGTCGGTTGTTGAGCTGGGTGACGGGATCGAAGTGCGCCAGCCGGTCGAGCTTGATCTCGATGCGCTTGCGTTCGTTGATCTCCGCTTCCAGTTCGCGTTCGCGGTTCTGGATGCGGTCGAGCATGCCGTTGAACGTGCGCGCCAGCAGGCCGACGTCCGCCGCCGGCGACACCTGGGCGCGCAGCGAATAATCGCCCTGCCGCGAGATCTGTTCGCTCACCGCGGACAGCGCGAGGATCGGGGCGGTGAAGAAGCGCTGCAGGCGCGACAGCGCGAAATACGACAGGCTGAGCAGCGCCAGCATCACGGGCAGCGCCAGCACCAGGTACAGCGCGAGCTGGCGGTACACGCTCTTCACACTGCTCTGCACGACCAGCGTGCCGAGGACGCGGTTGCCCACCTGGATCTTGCGCGTTACCTTGATGCCGCGATAGTCCATCACCATGTCGCCGGCGTGCGGGTCGCGCGCGGCGGCCGGGGCGGCGGCCGACAGGGCGCCGGCGGGGTCGTTTTGATCTCTCTTGAAGCTGACGAACGCATGGCCCCTGGCGTCGTAGGCGACGGCCGACTGCACGTCCGGCGCCAGGCGCAGCGCGGAGAGGATGTCGCGGGCGGCGTCGGCGTCGGCGAAGGCCATGGCCGCCGTCAGGTTCTCGCCCACCATCGTCGCCTGCGACTGCGTCTGCCGGATCAGCGCGGCCGTGAAGAAGTACAGCTGGATGCCGATCAGGAACAGCGTCGACAGGATCATCACGCCGCCGCTGGTGACGAGATAGGTCCATTTGAGCTTGGTGCTCAATGCCTGCCGGTTGATCCATTCGATGAGTTGTTCCATGCTTGTCGTCCGCCACGGTCGTCCGTGTCAATAGATGGCGCGCGCCAGCCGCAAGACCTTCGAGCTGACGACGACGCCGGCCCCGCGCGCGGCGGCGCCGTTGAATTCGAAGGCGATGCGCCTGTCGTCCACATACAGTTCGAGCATCACGCCCTTGCGCGCGGCGCCCCGGGTATCGGCGATCGTCAGCACGCCGGCCGCCCGGGCGCCGTCGGCCAGCGCCGCCATGTCGTCGGCCTCGGAGGCGCTGATGTACAGGATGTGGCATTGCATCAGCGCCTCCGGGCCGGAACGCGGATAGAGGATCGTCAGGCGCGCATTGCCCAGTATCCTGCCCTCCAGCGTGGCGAGCGCGCTGCCGAACGGGTCGCGGCCCAGCACGCACAGGCGCACGACGCCGTTCATGTTCGGGACGCTGCTGAATTGCGCGATGTTGTAGATGAATGCCGCCTTGGCCGCGTATTCGTCGGCCCCCTGTGCCTGCGCCTGCACGGCCGCCGGGAGCAGCACCCAGCACAGGACCAGCAGATGCACGTTCTTGCGCAGGCGCGCGAAGCAGGCAGGCATCATCGTCAGAACCTGACCGTCGCCATGAGGCGCCAGCTGCGTCCGTCCTGCCCGATGGCGTCCAGCCGGCGCGGCGGCGTGCCGTTGTCGTAGTGTTCCTCGCTCGCGGAGTCGGCATAGCGCTTGGCGAACGCATTGAGCACGCCGGCGGACAGCTCGACGTGCGTGCCCGGCACGGTGCCCACGAGGTTCAGGTCGACGACGCCGAACCCCCCGACCTCGCCGCCCTGGACCGTGCGGCGCCGGCTCGTGAAGCGGTACGCCGCGTTCGCGCGCAGGTGGTCGCCGAACGGCGGCAATGCGTAGTCCAGCTTGAACAACCGGCGCGGCGAGTTGGGCAGCCATGCCCCGTTCGCGTCGTTGCGCGCCGATTGCACGTTCGCGCTGCCCTTGAGCGCGCTGCCGTCCTCGCGCAGCCATTCCGCCTCCAGTTCGATGCCCGTGGCGCGCGCCGCGTCGATGTTCGAGAAGAACAGGAATCCATCCGCGGGGTCGGCGGCCAGCGCCAGCATGTCGCGCATGCGGTACTGGAAGACGGAGGCGGTGGCGCGGAAGCGATCGGTCGGGAAGTATTCGGCGACCAGTTCATAGGTCTTGATGTGCTCCGAGCGCAGCGCCGGATTCGTCTTGTAGCCGAAGGTGTAGTAGCGCTCGTAGGCGTTGGCGGAGCGGAAGGCCGTGCCGTACAGCGCCTTGAGCGTCATCTGGCGCGCCGTCTTGTAGAGCAGGGCCACGCGCGGGTTCGTCGTGGCGCCGCCTTCCGAATCGACGTCGCGCCGCACGCCCGTATTCAGGATGACGCTCTGGCCCAGCCGCATCTCGTCCTGCAGGTAGACGGCGGCCTGGCGCTTCGGATGGGCCACGTCGAGGTTGAGGTGGTACGGATCGAGGTCGTAGTTCGCCATCTGGCGCTTGCTGTCGCGGGTATATTCCGCGCCGGCGATGAGCTTGTGGCCGGACAGGGCGCTGCTGATGGCGCGCACCTCCGCGCCGCTGCTGAGGCTTGCGGCCGTATCGATGCTGCGCGTCGGTCCCTGGGACGCCGGCTCGGTGACGTTGACGCTCGAGTAGCGGTAGCGCGCGACGCTCACGCCGGCGAACAGGTCGAGCGTCTCCGAGACTTTGCTGCGCCAGGACAGGGCGGCCCCGGCGTATTCGTCCAGCGTCCACGGGCGCGGATCGTTGAACTGCTGGCCGTAGGACGCGGTCGGAATGCCTTTCGTGCGGCTGCCGAAATAGGCCTCGGCGACGATGCCGCCCGCGCCCAGCTTGGCGAACAGCCGGTGGTAGCGGTCGTAGTCGAGACCCACGGCGACGCCATGGTTGCTGGCCGCGTCGTCGAATTCGGGAAAGTACAGGTCGCGCCCCGCGCTGTCGTACGCCGAGGCGCTCAGCAGCAGCTCGGTGCCGCCCGGCGTCCCGCCGCCGTGCACGATGCGCGCTTCGCGGCCCGCGCCCGAGAACCGGCCCGCGCTCGCCAATGTCCCATGGACGGCCGCGCCGCTTTTCGTGATCACGTTCACCACGCCGAAAAAGGCACTGCTGCCGTAGATCGCGGAGCCGGGGCCGGGCACGAACTCGACGCGGTCGATCAGGTCCAGGTCGACGGGGAATTCGGTGCCGATGGCGCCCTGGTCGTAGACGACGTCGTTCAGGCGCCGCCCATCGATCAGGATCAGCAGGCGCGTATTCAGGTCGCCCGGATTGCCCAGGCCGCGCATGTTCGCATAGTTGTAGTTGCGGTCGTAGGACACCGTCATGCCGGGCACGCTTTGCAGGACCTCGGTGAGTGTGCGGTAGCCGCGCTGGCGGATGTCCTCGGCCGTGATCACCGACACGGACGACGGCGCCTCGCTGATCTTTTGCGGAATCTTCGACGCCGTGACGACATCCAGGTTGAGCAATTGTTCTAGAGGTAAGGCGTTCAGATCCGGACCTTGCTGCGCCAGTGCACCGGCCTGGAGCCCGGCGGCCAGCAGGCCGAGTGCGCGCGACAGGTGACGAGAGCGGGGCGTTACCTTGATCGACGACATAGAAGGTCCTTGACGAGAAGCAGCTTGCCTGGCGGCGCGGGACGGACGCACAGAATTGTTACGGGCAAGCTGTCTTGCGTTAACAGAGCGCCCGAGCCGCCTAGTGTAAGGACGTGCTCGGGAGCATTTGTTGACAAGAACCAATTAAGTGTCGGTCGAAACGGATTCGGTAAGGTTCGAGCGGCGGGATTGTTGGAGAGGAAGGGCCTTCCGGCCGCCTGGCGCAACGCAAAAGAAAGGCAATTCAGCGCACTTGCGGCAGCGTCACCCGGAAGCAGCAGCCGCCCGCGCCGTTCGGCAGGCATTGCGCGTCGCCGCCGTGGTGGCGTGCGATCTGGCGCACCAGCGCCAGGCCGAGGCCGGCGCCGCCGGCCGTCTCGCTCGCGCCGGCAACCCGGTAGAACGGTTCGAAGACGCGTTCGCGCTCGGCCTCCGGGATTCCGGGGCCGCCGTCGCACACGTCGAGCCGGAGCGCTGCCGGGCCGGCCGCGGCGAGCCGCACCTCGACCATTGATCCGGCGCCGTAACGCACCGCATTCTCGACGAGGTTGCGCACCATGCGGCGCAGCAGCTTCGGCTCGCCCATCATGCCGTGGGCGCCGGCCTGCAGCGTCGCGCCGACGCGCGCGCATTCCTCGGCCACGAGGCCGGTCAGGTCGACTTCCTCGGGCGGCGGCGTGGCGGTGCCGACGGCATCGAGGCGGCTGGCGAGCAACACCTCGTCGATCAGCTGGTCCAGTTCGGCGACGTTGCGCCGCAGCTCCGCCTGAATCGCGGGCGCCGCCTGCCCGGCCATCAATTCGGCGGCCATGCGGATGCGCGCGAGCGGCGAGCGCAATTCGTGCGAGGCGTTGGCCAGCAGCGACTTCTGCGCGCCGACCAGCGCCTCGATGCGCGCCGCCGCGCCGTTGAAGCTGGCGGCAAGGCGTGCCACCTCGTCCTCGCCTTCCACCGCCACGCGCGTCGCCAGCTGCCCGTCGCCCCATGCTTCCACGCTGCGTTGCAGCCGTTCGAGGCGGCGTGTCAGCCGGCGCACGACAGGGTAGGCGCCCGCCGCGACGACCAGCGCGATCGCGACGAGCAGCACGACGAAGCCCATCGGATGCATGCGCCGGCCGACGATCGCCAGGCCCGCGCGGACCGGATCGAAACGCAGGTGCGCGAGGCCGAACAACACGGCGGCCGTCAGCAGGCTGGCCAGCAAGGCGACGTAGAAGCGCACGAACAGGCGCTGTCCGGGCGCCACGCGCATGGCCGGCCCCCGCGTGGCGTCAGGCATCGTGCACCTTGGCGAACACATAGCCGACGCCGCGGACGGTGATGATGCGGCGCGGCTGCTTGACGTCGTCCTCGATGGCGGCGCGCAGGCGGCCGATGTGGACGTCGATCGAGCGGTCGAACGGATCGAATGCCTCGCCCTTGACCGCGTCGAGGAGCTGCTCGCGCGACAGCACGCGGCCCGCCCGCTCGGCCAGCGCGACCAGCAGGTCGAACTGGTAGGCGGTCAGCGCACGCGCGTCGCCGTCGAGCCGCGCGACACGCGCACCGAGGTCGATGTCGAGACGGCCGAAGCGCAGCACCCGCGCCTCGGGATCGGCCGCCAGCGGCGGGCGGCGCAGCACGGCGCGCAGCCGCGCCAGCAGTTCGCGCGGCTCGAACGGTTTCGGCAGGTAATCGTCGGCCCCGATTTCGAGGCCGACGACGCGGTCGAACGGATCGCCTTTCGCCGTCAGCATCATGATCGGGACGGCGCGCAGCGGCGCGGCGAGCGTACGGATCCGGCGGCAGACGTCGAGGCCGTCGGCATCCGGCAGCATCAGGTCGAGCAGGACCAGCGCGATGGCGTCGCCGTCGTGCTCGAGCGTGGCGATGCCCGCCTGGGCGCTGGCGGCATGCCGCACCTCGAAACCATGCGGCGCGAGGTACGTTGCGACCATGCCGGCCAGGCGCTCGTCGTCTTCGATCATCAGGACTTGCTGGACCATGCGGGCATCATACCTCACTGCATATGGGCCTTCAGGTGCTCGGCGAACTTCACCCGCTGCTCGGGCGTGAGCACGTCGGCGGCGTCTTCCGCGGCGGCCAGCGCGCGCCGGCTCATGAGGTCCATCCGCTGCATCTGTTCGGCGCGCAGCTGTTCGAGCGCGGCGCGGTCGATCACCGCCGCCGTCAGGAGCGCATGCGCGCGGGCGTGCGCCTGGCGGAACTGTTCGTGCATCGGCCGCAGGTCGGCCATGGCGGCCTTGGCGATCGCCGCCACCCGTGCCTTCTGGTCCGGGCTCGCATCGGCCGCGAACTGCTCGACCATCTTGTCGATATGCGCGTCCATGGCGGCCGGGTCCATCGCCATGAGCGCGCCGTGCCCGCCATGGCCGTGGTGGCCGGGCAGGGCCGGGAGGCCGTTGGCCAGGCTGACGCCGGCCGCGCCGGCCGCCACGGCGAGCGCGGCGGCGACCAGCCAGCGCCGCCCGGGGCGCGCTGCGGGAACGGTGGTGTTGCCGGGCTTGCTGTCGTCGTGGATGTTCATCGGGAGCCTTTCTGTAAGTGGAGGTTCCCACTTTGAGGCTGCCGGTTTGCGGATATGTGTGCGGCGCGTAAAGATTTGTAAAGCGGATTTGTAAAGCCGGCCTGGTGCGCGGAAACGCAAAAAGCCCACGCACCGAAATGCGTGGGCTTCCTGGTAATTCATGGTAGGCCGTGCGGGGCTCGAACCTGCGACCAACGGATTAAAAGTCCGCTGCTCTACCAACTGAGCTAACGACCCGACGGGCAGCATTATAGCGGATCGCCGGCCGGCGGCCAAGTGCTTTCGTGAAAACGGGCAACAACTGCCGCGATGCGCGAACAAATGCCGGGCGTGCGCGGCCTGCCGAAATCCCGCCATCGCGGTTGAATTACGGTATGATCAGTTGATTTTCAGATACTAAAAATGCCGTGATCCCGATCGACTCCGATACCGCCAACGACCTGTCCCTGCGCGCCCTGAATCTCGTCAACAGCGGGATCATCGTGCTCGACGTCCACCACAAGATCGTGCTCTGGAACGGCTGGATGGTGCCGCGTTCCGCCCGCGCCGCCGCGCGCGTGCGCGAGCGCCCGCTGGTCGAGGTGTTCCCCGAACTGCGCGGTTCGCGCGTCGAAGCGGCCGTGCTGGCGGCGCTGACCGATGGCGCGAGCACGGTCATCCCGCAGACGGAAAGCCGGGCCCCTTTCCCGCTGCGCGAGGCGGGCAGCTTCGACGGGCCGCGCATCGAACAGGCCGTCACGGTGACGCCGTTCCGCGACGGCGAGCAGCGCTACTGCATGATCGAGATCCGCGACGTCAGCGGTACGGTCGAACGCGAAAAGCGCCTGCTCGACCACGCCGAATCGCTGCGCGCCCGGTCCTACGTCGACGGCCTCACCGGCATCGCCAACCGCCGCTACTTCGACGTCGCGCTGGATCGCGAACTGCGCCGCGCGCAACGCATGAAGGGTGAGTTGTCGCTGCTGCTGATCGACATCGATTCCTTCAAGGCCTACAACGACCATTTCGGCCACCAGCAGGGCGACACCTGCCTGTCCACCGTGGCCCAGGCACTCGCTTCCAAGCTGAAGCGCCCGGCCGACGTGGCGGCGCGCTATGGCGGCGAGGAATTCGCGGCGATCCTGCCCGACACCTCGCTCGAGCAGGCCAGGCTGCACGCGAACGCGATCCGCGAACACGTGGCCGGACTGGCGCTGCAGCACGCGGCGGCGGCCCATTGGCCGATGGTCACGCTGAGCATCGGTGTCGCTAGCTTTGATCGCGAACGCCTGCACGAGGTTCCCGCACTGATCGAGGCCGCCGACAAGGCCTTGTATGCGGCCAAGCACGGCGGCCGTAACCGCGTCGTGGTAGATGGGGATCCGTCCGCCTGAGCCTCATTCGGCATGCAGCGCGAACATGCATATGCCGTTGCCGCGCCGCGCATAGCGATACGGGAAGCGCCCCGTCGCAGCGGGATGCGTGTCATTTCGCATCGATCTGATTCGTGATGAATCGAGACTGTTTCGTGATGCGGCATCTATAGGCCTTGTGGGTCGTGGCCGCCGCCCTAGACTGAGGTTGCCGCTGCCGGCAAGGCCCGCACCGCGGCTCCCGGAAGGCCAGACACCGAGCTTCCTTGCTCGGTGCATGTCCCGTTCGCCCATTCCGTTTCACAAGGAGCGATCATGCGTCCTCTCTCTCTAGCACTTTCCGCATCCCTGCTGTTGCTGGCGCCCGGCGCCGGCGCGCAGTCGGGGACCTATCCCGTCAACGACGACATGCCGATTTCCCGCGTGGAGGTGACGGCCCAGCCAGCTACCGCGTTCCGCATCTGGGATTACCAGGCCGAGGCTGTCAGCGGCGCCTATGCATTGTCGAACGGCTGGCGCCTGAAGGTACAGCCGGCACGCGACGGCCTCGTCGCGCAGATCGACAAGCAGCATCCGATGCACCTCATCGCGCAGTCGCCGGACCGGTTCGTCTCGCGCGACGGCAACGTGATCATGGAATTCAACCGCGGCGACACCCGCGAGGACATGATGATGAGCTATGTGCCGAGCGACGTCACCGATCCGCATCTGGCGCAGATCATCGTGGTGACGGCGACGATGGCGCAGCGCTGAAGGCCGTACGCGCGCCGGGAAGCGACGACGCCGGCCTCGCGCCGGCGTCGTCGTTGGATCAGGCGCGCAGCGTCCCGCGCTTGCGCCGCCACACCAGCAGCGCCAGCAAGCCCAGCCACACCGCCACCATGACCTGCGCGAACACATCGCCGATGCGGCTGTAGACCGTGCCGCCACGGCCCGTCGGCAGGTCGCCGACCAGCATGCCCGGGCCGCGGACCGTGCGCCGTTCGGCCACGATGCGTCCGTGCGCATCGCTCAGTGTCATCAATCCCTGCGAGGCCGAGCGGGCCAGCGCGAAACCGTTCTCGACGCCGCGCACCACCGCCATCCGGCCGTGCAGATACGCGTCGCGGTCGAAATCCCATGCGGGCACGAGCATGAGGCCGACGTCGCGTTGGCCGTACCGGCGCAGGTCCGGCGCGAAGTCCATGTCCTTGCAGATGGCGATGCCGGCCTGCAGTCCGCCGATGCGCGTGACCAGTTCGGCGTGCCCCGGCACGTATTCCGCCTCCAGGCCCGGCACCATGCGCTTCTTCAGATACGTCCGGACCGGCGCATCGGCGCCATACAGCGCGGCGATGTTCAGCCGCCGGCCTTGCGGCGCGGGGACGTCGAGACCGGCGACGACGACGCTGCCCGGCGGCGCGGTCAGGCCCGTACCGGTCGCCAGGATTTTTTCCGGCACGACGATCGCCGCCGGTGAGTGGGCCGCGGCCGCGGCGACCTGGCCCGTGAACGCGGCGGCGATCTCCGGACCCGCTTCGGGATGGTCGAACACGCGCCCGGCGTAGCGGTCGTCGCTCAGCAGGGCGATGCGCAAGGCTGGTCCGGACGGTTGTGCCAGGTACCAGAACCCGTACAGCAATGCCGCGAGCACTGGCATCGTCCAGGCCAGCGCCGCCGCCGCATCGCGCGGCTTGACGCGGAGGACGGCCAGTCCCGCCGGGATCACGGCCGCGAGAAAGCTGAGGCCGGCGACGCCGGCAAGCGCGGCCGTTTGCAGCAGCGGCACGACGTCGACGAGCGCATAGCCGAGTGCGCCGAAACTGCCGTTCGGCGACACGTCGCCACGCAGATAGTCCACGGCCGCCGTCATGATCGCAAACCCGAGGACGGCGACGGCTGCCGGAAAGCGTCGATACAGTGCCCGCATGAAGAGGACGGTGAGCATGAACAGCAGTGCCTGATACACCTCCAGCGCGTAGACCAGCGGCAGGACGCGGCCATAGAACCACATCGGTCCGGTCTCGGCCATCAGCCCGGCCACGAACGCCAGGCCGGCGACGTGCCACGCCTTGGGCGCGCGCAAGGCATGGACCAGCAGCGGTACGGGCGCGACGAGCACCAGCCAGCCGAACTGTCCCGTGTCGTGGCTCACCGCCAGCATTGCGCCCGACAGAAGTGCGGCAACGATGCCCCATGATGTCATTGCCCGTCTCCCTTGAGATAGATGCGCGCCGCGGAGCGCAGGCACAGTGCCGTGAACGCCGGCCGCGACAGGTTGAATCGGCCGGAGCGGTGCAAGGCCACGAGCCCCTGCAGCACGCCCCAGGTCGCCATCGCCAGTTCCAGTGGCGGCCCGGCCCGCACCAGTCCCGCCGCCTGTCCCTCGGCGAGGCGCTGCGCGAAGCCGCCGATGACGGGCGAACGCCCGGCCTCGAAATCGTCCGGATAGATGCGTTCGGCGCGCGTTTTCAGCACGAAGGCGGCATCGAACAACGCCGGTTCGTCCAGCGCGAAATCGACGAATGCCGTCGCGATGGCTTCGAATCCGGCCGGCAGCGGGAGGTCGCCGAGCGCCTGGACCCGGCGCTGCCACCGGTCGAGCGCGTGCGCGCCCACGGCCTGCAGCAGGGCGGCCTTGTCGGCGAAATGGCGGTACACCGCCATGGGCGTGATCCCCGCCTTCTGGCCGACGGCGCGCAAACTCAAACCATCCAGTCCGTGGGCTTCGAGTTCGCTGATGGCAATCGCCAGGATGCGTTCTTTGGTCGTCATGTATACACCGTATACCAAAAATGATCGTGACGCAAGCAGGCTTTTGGGGGGCACCGTATGTGCGCACATTGAATTTTTCCCGGACCGGCTGTACTTTCGGATGGAAGGGCCGTCGGACTAATAGGGGCGAGCAATGTATCGCAAACTATTGACGTACTTGCGAGCACGCGTCGCGACAGCGCGCCACGCGCGCGCCGGGGGGCTTGCGTTCTGGCGGCAGCATATCTGGCGCCTGCTCGCCTGGCCGATGGGCGCGCTGGTCGTGCTGGGGCTCGGCTGGATCGTCCTGTTCCAGCAACTGGAGGTCGAGCGCAGGCAGCTCGAATTCAAGACGCTGCAGGATGCGCAGATCCTCGCCAACGGCTACGCCGAGCGGCTCGGGCGCGAGATCGACACGATCGAGCAGACCGCCCGGTTCGTGAAATACGACTGGGAGTCGAGGCAGGGCGACGTCCACCTCGGCTATGCGGACGAGCAGGGATTGCTGCTCCATTCGTCGCGCCTGGTCGTGGCGCTGATCGATGCCGAGGGCAGGGTGCTGACGTCCAGTGCGCCGACGACGATGTCGCCGGCCGCGGCCGCGTACATCCTGCCCCGGGTGCAAAGCGGCATGCCGGTCAATTTTTTCGTGGACAACGTGGCGATCGAGGGAGGCGGCGGGCCCCGGCACCGGTTGCTCTTCGCGTGGGAATTGTCGGACCGGGACGGCAGGTTCGCGGCCGCGGTCGTCGTCGCGGTCGATCCCGCGTACTTCACGATGGGCGATGCGGAGCCGGTCTTCCGCCAGGACGGCCTGCTGGCCATCGTCGGCGACGACGGGCTGACGCGGGCGCTGCGCTCGGAGGGCCCAGCGGGCACCACCCGCCGGCCGGCGTTCGTCCATGCGCCGGCGCTGGGGATGGCGGCCGGCAGTGCGCTGGTCGATGGACCGGCGTGGTTCGGTGACGGCCGGCCCCGCTTCGTCGGCTGGGCACATATCGATCGGCGCGGCGTCAGCGCGGTGGTGGGACTCGACTACGAGACCATCCTCGCCCCCTGGCATGCGATGCGCCGCGCGTGGACGAACAGCGCATTGCTGGGCACGGTGACGATCATGTTGTTCGCGCTGCTCGCGATGACCAATTCGCTGCGCCTGGCGCGCCGCGACCGCGAACTGCGCGTGATCCGCGAGACGTACCGGATGGCCACCGAGGCCAGCAACGAGGGCTTCTACATGCTGCGCCCCCAATGGGACGAATGGGGCGCGATCGAGGACTTCGAAGTGATCGATTGCAACCGGCGCGCCGCGGAACTGGTGGCGCGCGAGCGCCGGGACCTGATCGGCAAGACAGTCACCGCCCTGTATGAAGGCGACACCAGGGAAACGCGCATGGACAGCCTGCGGCGTGCGATGGAAAGCGGCTACAACGAGGTGACGCTGGGACGCCCGCAGGAACACTTTCCGGCGAAGTGGGTGCACCTCAAAATGTTCCGCTACGGCGACAACCTGGCCGTCTCGGCCCGCGACGTCACGGAAGAACGCGCGCACGCGGAAGAGCTGCTACGACGCAGCAACGAAGACCCGCTGACGCGCCTGCCCAACCGCTACTGGGTCGAAGGCCACCTGCGCGAGGCCATTGCCCGGGCCGAGCGGGAGCACACCATGTTTGCCCTGCTGTTCATCGACCTGGACGGCTTCAAGGCGATCAACGATACCTGGGGCCATGCCGCCGGCGACGAGCTGCTGCGCACGGCCGCGCTCCGGCTCAAGGAGGCCGTCCGTCCGCACGACTGCGTGACCCGGTTCGGCGGCGACGAGTTCGTGGTCGTGATCGAACACGTCACCGACGCCTTCGACGCGGCCCAGGCGAGCGAGCGCATCCAGCGCGTCTTCCGCCGGACCATCCGCATGTCCTACGGTGAGTATGTGCTCGGCGCCTCGATCGGCATCAGCCTGTTCCCGACCGACGGCACGGAGCCGCGCACGCTGTTGCAGAACGCGGACGTCGCGATGTATTCGGCGAAGACGAACGGGCGCGGCAGCTATCGCTTCTTCGACGGCAAGTTCCACGACCAGTTGAAGGCGCGCCTCGAACGCATCCGCGAACTGCGCCATGCGCTGGCGGACGACCAGTTCGTCATGTACTACGAGCCGCGCGTCGACCTCGCGGACGGCTCGATCACGAGCCTGGAGGCGCTCGTGCGCTGGATCCATCCGACGCGGGGCGTCGTCTCGCCGGCCGAGTTCGTTCCGCTCGTCGAAGAGACCGGACTGGTGCTCAAGCTCGGCGACCTCGTGATCGACAAGGTCTGTGCCCAGCTGGCGCTGTGGGCGAAGAACGGCGACAAGCTGGTGCCCGTATCGATCAATATCTCGCCGCGCCAGTTCAACGATACCGACGTCGCGCAGACGCTGCGCCGGGCGCTGGCGCTCCATGCGGTCGACCCGCGCCTGGTCGAGGTCGAGCTGACCGAGTCGTCGGTGATGAACGAGACGGCTTCCGTCGTGGGCGCGATCCAGGCGATCCGCCAGATCGGGATCAAGGTGCTGCTGGACGATTTCGGCACCGGTTATTCGTCGCTGTCGCAGCTGTACAAGCTGAATTTCGACGGCCTCAAGATCGACCGCGCTTTCATCGTCCAGCTCGGCAAGACGGAGGGTGGGATCGTGATCGTCAGGGCAATCGTCACGATGGCGCGCGCGCTCGCGATGCGGGTGGTGGCGGAAGGCGTCGAAACGATGGAACAGGTCGACATGCTGCGCGCGCTGGATTGCGACGAGATCCAGGGCTACCTGGTTTCGAAGGCGATGCCGCCGGCGGCGTTGCAGCCGGTGGCGCGCAATTTCGTGTTGATGGAGGCGGACGGCTAGAACGCAAAAAGCCCACGCACCGAAATGCGTGGGCTTCCTGGTAATTCTGGTAGGCCGTGCGGGGCTCGAACCTGCGACCAACGGATTAAAAGTCCGCTGCTCTACCAACTGAGCTAACGACCCGAAGAAGGCACGCATTATAGCGGCTCGGACGCCGTTCGCTAAGCGTTTTCTTGCGAATACAACACATCTCGCGCGATCAGCCGACTTCGTCGCGGCATCGTCGTCAGCGTTTCGGCGGACGAACGGACGGGGTCGCGGCGGAGATCGCCAGGCTGCTCAGGACAAAGGCGGCGGCAAACGTGGCGGCAAAGAGGGTCGACAGAGTACGCATGATGGCTCCTGGCGGTGGCGGATGAGAAATCCAGTTTCCGCATTGATGCGACCAAGTATAGGTAGCAAAGGCGCGTATTTGGTTGCTGTAATGCAACCTAGGGTTCGCGAGGGAAAATAAAGCGCCGTTGAGCGGGGCGTGTTGTGCTGGTGCAACTGAAAAGCAACTGAAAAGCAACTGAACGCACGGACCTTCAATAATTGACTTCGGGCAAGTACATAATATTGGCTTCAACTCGCCCGGAGACATCGATGCACTGGTTCCACCACCTCAAGATTACCAACAAGTTACTGGTCGCATTCGTCCCCGTGGTTGCGATGACTTGTGTGATGGGTATATTTTCAATTGTCCAACTGGTCAAGGTCGGCAATTCATCCACCGAGATCGCCAAAAACTGGATGCCCGCGACCCGCCACATCGGCGAGGTGCAGACCTCGCTGGCGCGCTTCCGGATTTCGGAAGCCACCCACATCCTGCAGGAAGGCGAAGCCGAGATGACGGCCGCCGACAAGGCGCTGGCGACCCGGCGCGACATCATGCGCAAGCAGCAGGAAGCGCTGGCCGCCCTGGTGTCGGACCCCGAGGAAAAGCGCATTTATGCGGCGTTCCAGCAGGATCTGGATGCCTACATGGCGGAAAGCGCCAAGCTGACCGCGCTTTCGCATGCGGGCAACAAGGACGAGGCACGCGGACTGTTCAAGGGCGCCTCCAACAAGATCTATCGCAAGATCAACGACGAATTCGAAGCGCTGTCCAGGCACAACGATAACGGCAGCGCCGCTTCCGAGCAGGCCGCCGAGCAGATTTTCAATATGTCGCGTAAGCTCATTATCGGCGCGCTGCTGCTGTCGGTCGGCGTCGGCCTGCTGTTGGCGATGTGGGTGGCGCGCATCGTGGCGAGGCCGTTGAACGAAGCGATCAGCGTGGCGCAGCGGGTCGCGAGCGGCGACCTGACGGCCGATATCGAGGTCGGCAGCCGCGATGAAACCGGTATGGTCATGAGCTCCCTGCGCGACATGAACCAGAGCCTGGCGCACGTGGTCGGCCAGGTACGCAGTTCGACCGATGCGATCGCCACGGCATCGGCGCAAATCGCCAGCGGCAACATGGATCTGTCGGCCCGTACCGAGGGGCAAGCCAGTTCGCTGGAAGAAACGGCGTCCGCCATGGAAGCGCTGACGGCCACCGTGCGCCAGAACGCGGACAATGCGCGCCTCGCCAATCAGCTGGCGCAGTCGGCATCCAGCGTCGCGGCCGATGGCGGCAAGGTCGTGGGCGATGTGATCACGACCATGGAGGCGATCAATGGCGCGTCGCGCAAGATCGTCGATATCATCAGTGTCATCGACGGCATCGCATTCCAGACCAATATCCTGGCCTTGAACGCGGCGGTGGAAGCCGCGCGCGCCGGCGAACAGGGACGTGGATTCGCGGTCGTCGCATCGGAAGTGCGGAGCCTGGCGCAGCGCAGCGCCACCGCGGCCAAGGAGATCAAGCATCTGATCGAAGATTCGGTCCGGCAGATGGATTCCGGCACGGTGCTGGTGCAGCGGGCCGGCAATACCATGGAGCAGATCGTGGACAGCGTGCGCCATGTGAGCGACGTGGTGGGGGAGATCTCGGCGTCGAGCGTCGAGCAGCGTTCCGGTATCGAAGAAATCAACAAGGCCATCGTCCAAATCGACGAGACCACCCAGCGGAACGCCGCCCTGGTCGAGGAAGCTGCCGCCGCGGCCGGCGCGTTGCAGGAACAGGCGGCGCAACTGGCGACGGTGGTGGCGCGGTTTCGCCTGGCCGATATGCCGCGCCGGCGCGGGCTGCTGCAATCGGCATGATCGGATACCGGCGGCCCAAAGCCGCCGGAAAACAAAAACGCCAGCCCGAAGGCTGGCGTTTTCGTTGAATCTCTGGTAGGCCGTGCGGGGCTCGAACCTGCGACCAACGGATTAAAAGTCCGCTGCTCTACCAACTGAGCTAACGACCCGAAGAAGGCACGTATTATAGCGGGCCGATTTGATTTGCGCCAGAGGTAACGTAAATCGGGTGAGCGCTACGCCACGGCAGCGCCTAATGCGCTACCGTGGATTTCAGCACTTCCTCGGCCGTCGTCACGCCCTCGGCGACCTTGTAGGCGCCGGCGATGCGCAGCGGCTTCATGCCGTCGGCCACGCTTTGCTGGCGCAGCGCGGCCAGGTCCGTCCGTTCCTGCAGGAGTTGGGAGAACGCCTCGGTCACGGTGACGAGTTCGTACAGGCCGGTGCGGCCGCGAAAGCCCGTCTGGCGGCATTCCGGGCAGCCGATGGGACGGTAGACGGTGGCCGGCCTGGGCAGGTTCCAGGCGCCGCCCAGCGCGCTCCAGACTTCGTCGGAGAGATCGCCGTCCGGCGATTTGCAGTGCGGGCACAGCGTGCGCACGAGGCGCTGCGCCATGATGCCGATCAGGGTCGCTTCCAGCAGATAGTAGGGCACGCCCAGTTCCAGCAGGCGCATGACGGCCGACGGGGCGTCGTTCGTGTGCAGCGTGGACAGCACGAGGTGGCCGGTCAGCGCGGCCTGGATCGCCATTTCGGCCGTCTCCAGGTCGCGGATCTCGCCGACCATGATGATGTCCGGATCCTGGCGCATCAGCGCGCGCACGCCGTCGGCAAACGACAGGTCGATGCCGGGCTGCACCTGCATCTGGTTGAACGAGGCCTCGACCATCTCGATCGGGTCTTCCACCGTACACACATTGACTTCGCTCGTGGCGAGCGCTTTCAGGGTGGTGTACAAGGTCGTCGTCTTGCCCGAGCCGGTCGGGCCGGTGACGAGGATGATGCCGTGCGCGCGCCGCGTGAGCGCATCCCAGCGCGCCGCGTCGTCGGTCGGAAAACCCAGTTCCGGCAAGGTCTTGACGACGACTTCGGGGTCGAAGATACGCATCACGAGCTTTTCGCCGAACGCCGTCGGCATCGTCGACAGGCGCAGCTCGACTTCCTGGCCGTCGTTGGTGCGGGTCTTGATGCGGCCGTCCTGCGGGCGGCGCTTTTCGATCACGTCCATGCGGCCGAGCAGCTTGATGCGCGCCGTCATGGCGATCATCACGACGGCCGGCACCTGGTACACCTGGTGCAGCACGCCGTCGATGCGGAAGCGGACGACGCCCGCGTCGCGCTTGGGTTCCAGGTGGATGTCGGAGGCGCGCTGCTCGAACGCGTAGCCCCACAGCCAGTCGACGATGTTGACGATGTGCTGGTCGTTGGCGTCGACCTGCTTGTTCGTCTTGCCCAGTTCGACGAGTTGTTCGAAGTTGTTGCGCAGGGCGAGGTCCTGGCCGCTGGACTTGTTCGCGTCGCGGATGGATTTCGCGAGGCTGAAGAATTGCGAGATGTATTGCGCGATGTCGAGCGGATTCGCGATCACGAGCTCGATGCGCCGGCGCGAGATGCGCGCGATCTCGTCCTGCCATTCGGTGCGGAACGGATCGGCCGTGGCGACGACCAGCGTGCCCGGCCCCAGTTCCACCGGCAGGATATTGAAGCGCGCCGCATAGCTGGCCGACATCACGTCGGCAACCTTCGTGAAGTCGATCTTGAGCGGGTCGATGCGGAAGAAGGGCAGGCCGACCTTGCCCGCGCACCATTCGCTGAGCACGTCCAGCGTCAGCAGTTTATGGGGCGGCTTTGCCGAAACGATCTTGCACTGCGCGACCGCCGTGAGCGGATGCATCGACCCGACCGCGGTTTTGAGGATGCTTTGCGCCTGGGCGAAATGCGGCTTGACGGTCGACTTCTCGACGATGCCGTCGTTTAGCAACCAAGAAAAAATGGTCTGCAGGTCGAGTGCTTTCGGTTTCTGCATGGTGAGAGGACGCTAGTTTTTGCCGGCCGCCGCGATGCCCTTGACCCAGGACTTGGCCGGCAACCTGGTCGCAGTGACGATCTGCGCGGCGCGCGCGGCGAGGACGGCGGCGTCGAGGTCCGGTTTCGTCCTGAAGCACAGCGCGACGACGTTGCCTTCATGGACTTCGGGCAGGCAGATCACGTGCTTGAACGCGAAGCGCATCGCCTTGATGTTCTTCCCAAAACTCGGGTGGTCGCCGAACAGGTTGACGGTCATGATGCCGCGGTCCGTCAGGCAGGCGTTGCAGGCCAGGTAGAACTCGGGCGTGTCGAGCACGGGGCCGCGCGCCGTCGCGTCGTACAGGTCGCATTGCAGCACGTCGAGCGTCTCGTGGTTGGCCGCGTCGAGCACGAAGTCCATCGCGTCCATCTCGAGCACGCGCAGGCGCTCGTCTTCCGGCGGCAGCTTGAACATCGAGGCGCAGATCGCGATCACGGACGGATTCAGTTCGACGGCCGTCACCTGCGCTTGCGGGAACTGGCGGTAGCAGAATTTGGTCAAAGTCGCTGCACCGAGGCCGAGTTGGGCAATGGCCTGCGGCGCGTCGATGAAGAGCATCCAGGCCATCATCTGCTGGGCGTATTCGAGTTCCGGCCAGTCCGGCTTGCGGATGCGCATGGCGCCTTGCACCCATTCGGTACCGAAATGGAGGAAGCGCACACCGTCCTGCTCGGACAGGGTGACGGGCGCAAACCTGGGCTTGCGTGCGGGGCGGCGCGACGATTCGGCCTGTTCGATGGATTTGCGTTTGATGAGCATAGGATGAGCGAAGAGAACATCCTATTATCGGGGGAGGGGCATCACAGTGCAAGAAAGCACTGTGATGCCAGCGCAAGAAGCGCCTTGGATGGCAGCAGAAGCTGCGGAGGAAGCCGACGGCTCGGGGAAGGGGGGCGTCCCCCGCGCCGGAAGAAGTGTTACTGGTACTGGACCGGCTCGACCGAGACGCGCAGGCGCACGCGGTTGCCCGGATCCTGGTGCATGACGGTCGAGTAGGTGTGGCCGCGGTAATCGTAGGTCACGTCGTAGCCGTTGGTGCGCTCCTGGACGGAATCGACGGTGCGGCAGCGCTGCACGGCCTGTTCCTGCACTTGCGGGGCGTAATTGCGGCCGTTGTTGTCGACGTTGTCGCCGACCATGCCGCCGGCGATCGCGCCGGCCGCCGCGGCCGCCACCCTGCCGTTGCCGCCGCCGACCTGGCTGCCCAGCAGGGCGCCGGCGATGCCGCCGATGACCGTGCCGGCCTGGCTGCGCTGCTGCTGGACCGGGGCCTGGACATAGTCGGTACGGCATTCCTGGCGCGGCGTGCGCACCTGCTCGATGCGCGGCTGGACGCGCACCACGCGGCCGAAGTCTTCGAAATCGCCAGCCTGGGCTTGAGCCAGCGGCAGGGCGCACACGCCCAAGGCGGAAAGAATCAGTTTGGCTTTCAAGTTCATGTCATACCTCGTTCTGGTGGTGCTGCGGATCTGTTGGTCTTTTGGTCAAGGCGATTCGCCACACTTGAATCTTAGCGCCACTTGGTCTTCTATTACGATCCGTGTGGCAACAAAATGTAACAGCAGGTAGTCGCGTTAAACCCGCCGTTCAGAGGAGAAAAGCGTGGAAAAAGCGCCAACAATGGATGAAAAAACTCGTCTTTTTTTACAAATATGGCCGGCTCGTCCATATTCGGGTTGATTCGATTACCACAAAACGTTACCCTTAGGAGACTTAGGGTTTTATTGGCGCGTGGAAACGAGACCAGGAGAAAGCGAACAAGCCCGCCGCTTCCACAAACCACCGCGCGCTGGAGCAACAGAACCAGACTGGGTGACTTGAGGAAAAAATGAGTTTGTTGATGAGAGTTCCGCCGAATCTTGTGCAGTCCATCCGCGCTTACCGTGCCACGGAGCTGCAGAAGGAGGCGGTGCGCCTGGGTCATCACTTTCTCTACGCGCTGTGCACGAACGCGCTGACGAAGCAGCAGGTCTGCGCCCGCATCGGCGAGCAATTCTTTTTCCCCAAACCGTGCAGCAAGAATTTCGACGCGCTGCGCAACTGCCTCACCGAAGTCATTGCCGACGCCGGACCGCAACCCGGTTTCATTGCCGTGCTGGACCAATTGCCGAATACGCAAAAATTCGACAAGGAAGCGCGCGAAACCCTGCTCGACGTATTCCGCGACGCGGCCGAATTCTGGGCCGAGAAAAAAGTCCCGTTCCGCGTGTTTTATTCGTTCGAAGAGCCCCAATCGCTCCAATCCGTGGGTTGGGTCGGCGCGCGCCCGTTCGAATAACAAGCGTTGCGAGGCGGCCTGCCGCCATTCCCTTTCCTTGGGCCCACTCACCGGCTCGGGTTACAATGCGCGCTTATGAAAAATATCGTGATCCTTATTTCTGGCCGCGGCAGCAACATGGAAGCCATCGTGCGCGCGCAGCAGGCCGAAGCCTGGCCGGCCCGCATCGCCGCCGTGATCAGCAATAAGCCGGATGCCAAGGGCCTCGCATTTGCGCAGGCGCACGGCATTCCGACCGCCGTCGTCCCCAACAAGGAATTTTCGACCCGCGACGCGTTCGACGCCGCCCTGCGGGACACGATCGACCGGTTCGAACCGGATCTCGTCGTGCTGGCCGGCTTCATGCGCATCCTGACGGCGCCGTTCGTCGAGCACTACGCGGGCCGCATGCTGAATATCCATCCGTCGCTGCTGCCGCTGTTCCCCGGACTGCACACGCACCGGCAGGCGCTGGACGCGGGCGTGGAAGAGCACGGCGCAACCGTGCACTTCGTCACCGCCGAGCTGGACCACGGTCCGGCCGTGATCCAGGCCCGCATTCCCGTGCTGCCGGGCGACACGGAGGACAGCCTGGCCGACCGCCTGCTGGCCGAGGAACACGTCATTTATCCGCAAGCGGTGCGCCTGTTCATCGAAGACAGGCTCAGCATCGAAGGCGGCGAGGTCCGGATCGCCGCGACCCCCTGACTTTATTCAAGGAACACCATGAGATTGCCACCCGCGATACTCGGCAATGCTGAAGAGGTATTGCGCGAGATCCTACGCTTTATGTCCCCCGCCGACGTCACCCTGTCGCGCTATTTCAAGGATCATCCCCGCCTCGGCGGCCGTGAACGCGGCGCCATCGCCGAATGCGTCTATGCCGTGCTGCGCAACAAGTCCTTCTTCACCGATTTCGCCGGCACGGGCGCCACGATGCGCCGCCTCACGGTGCTGGGCATGGCGGAAGCCATCGGCGCCGACGCGCTGGGCGGCCTGACGGACGACGAAACGGCCCTGCTGACGCGGATCCAGGAGATCGACCGCAGCCTGCTGCCGCCGAAGAAACTGGCGAACCTGCCCGACTGGCTGTACGACAAGTTAGTCGCCCAGTACGGCGAGGAAGAGACCCAGGCCCTGGCCGCCGTGCTGAACACGCCGGCGCCGCTGGACCTGCGCGTGAATTCGCTGAAATCCGACCGCGACAAGGTCATCGCCGAACTGGCGACGGCCCCGATCATCGCCGAGCCGACCCCGTATTCCGCACTGGGCCTGCGCATCAGGAAAAAGCCGACGCTGCAGAACCTGCCGCTGTTCAAGGAAGGCGCGATCGAAGTGCAGGACGAGGGCAGCCAGGTGCTGGCCCAGCTGCTGGGCGCGCGCCGCGGCGAGATGGTCGTCGACTTTTGCGCCGGCGCCGGCGGCAAGACCCTGGCCATCGGCGCGATCATGCGCAGTACCGGTCGCCTGTACGCCTTCGACGTGTCGGAAAAGCGTTTGACGAAGCTGAAGCCGCGCCTGGCGCGCAGCGGGCTGTCGAACGTGCATCCGGTCGTCATCGCGCACGAGCGCGACGCCAAGGTCAAGCGCCTGGCCGGCAAGATCGACCGCGTGCTCGTCGACGCACCGTGCTCGGGCATGGGCACCCTGCGCCGCAATCCGGACGTCAAATGGCGCCAGCAGCCCGAGGGCATCGTCGAGCTGACGGAAAAGCAGGCGTCGATCCTGGACGGCGCCGCGCGCCTCGTGAAATTCGGCGGCCGCCTCGTCTACGCGACCTGCAGCCTGCTGGACGAAGAAAACGAGGGCATCGTGCAGGGTTTCCTCGCATCGCATCCGGATTTCGAACTGGTGCCGGTGAACAAGGTCCTGGCTGAACAGCGTATTCCGCTGGAGATGGGCGATTACCTCAAAATGCTGCCGCACAAGCATGGCACCGACGGCTTCTTTGCCGCCGTGCTGGAGCGCAAGGCCGCGCCGCCCAAGGCCG
This sequence comes from Massilia luteola, assembly GCF_034420155.1. Classification (NCBI taxonomy): domain Bacteria; kingdom Pseudomonadati; phylum Pseudomonadota; class Betaproteobacteria; order Burkholderiales; family Oxalobacteraceae; genus Massilia; species Massilia luteola. The sequence continues at coordinate 74,826 of NZ_JAXOFN010000017.1, read as the reverse complement.
TCGCGGACGAGTCCGACGACACTGTCTCGGAGTAATAGGGGCCGATGCCGCTGACCAGCCTGATCGACGATCTGTTCGACGACCTGAGCCGCCCCGGCATGCCGTGGCAGATCGGGGCGATCGTCGGCTGCATCCTGTTCGGCTGGCTCAGCGCGCAACTGGTGCGCATGTGGTGGCGCCGCCGCCGCGGCGAGGACGGCAGCCTGCTGCACACGGGCGTGGAAAGTTTTACGCGCGTCGTGGCGCCGCTGCTCGTCGTCGGCCTGCTGTACCTGGCACAACTGCTGCTAACTAAAAGCCACTTCCACACGAACATCGTCAAAGTGGCGATCCCCGTGTTCTGGTCGCTGGCCGCGATCCGCCTCGTGTTCTACCTGCTGCGCCGCGTGTTCGCGCGCCGCGGTCAGCTTGGGCAGGCGCTCGTCACGTTCGAGAAGATCTTCGCGCTCGTCGCGTGGCTGGCCGTGGCGCTGTACATCACGGGGCTGTGGCCGGACATCTTCGATTTCCTCGACAGCTACAAGATCCAGTTCGGCCCCAAGAAATCGAACAGCGTGACCTTGGCCGACATCGTGCAGGCCATCGCCTCCGTCGTCGTGGCGGTGGTGCTCGCGCTGTGGGCCGGCGCGGCGCTGGAAGAGCGCCTGATGGGCGTGCATGCCCTGCACAGCTCGCTGCGTGTGGCGCTGGCGCGCCTGAGCCGGGCATTGTTGATCGTCTCCGCCGTGCTGCTGAGCCTGAATCTGGTCGGCATCGACCTCACCGTGCTGTCCGTGTTCGGCGGCGCGCTGGGCGTCGGTCTCGGTCTCGGTATGCAAAGGATCGCCAGCAACTACGTGTCCGGCTTCATCATCCTGCTCGAGCGCAGCCTGTCGATCGGCGACATGATCTCGGTCAGCACGTTCACCGGCAAAGTCACCCAGATCAACACGCGCTACACGGTGCTGCAGGGACTGGACGGCGTCGAGACCGTGTTGCCGAACGAATTATTGATTTCCGGCCCGGTGCAGAACCAGTCGCTGACGACGCGGCGCGTGCGCGCCTCGACCAAGGTCACGCTCGCGTACGGCTCGGACCTGGACCAGGCGATGCCGCTGCTGGTCGCGCAGGCGGTCGGCACGCCGCGCGTGCTGGCGGACCCGGCGCCCGGCATTTCGCTGTCGCGCTTCGGGCCGGACGGCTATGAGCTCGACCTGGGATTCTGGATCGCCGATCCGGAGAACGGGCATGGCGGTGTCGTTTCGGAAATTAATAAGAAGATCTATCTCCTGGTGCAGTCCGGTACCGTCAAATTGGGCTTTCCGTCCATTGATACCCGGCTCCTTGATTCCCATATAGCATCCGTTGTGGCGCGAATCACGCAGCCGGCGCAGAATTCATAGACGGGCGCGCTTTGATTGCGTCAATACGTGCCGTGCGGCATAGGTTCCACGTTAAAATGCGTGTTTGCGTCATGCACCATTGCGTGACAAACTTGTCATAGCGACTGTTCCATAGAAAGAACGGCACGACCCTAGTCATCCTTAGTGGAGTATCGATGAATTTTCTCAGCAACATCCTGCACGCCGGCCTGTCCTTCCTGGACGGCGGTCTGTTCGACCTGTCGGTCTGGCAGATGGTTGTGTACACGCTGATCGTGACGCACATCACGATCGCCGGCGTGACGATTTACCTGCACCGCCACCAGGCGCACCGCGCGCTGGAACTGCATCCGATCGCGAGCCACTTCTTCCGCTTCTGGCTGTGGCTGACCACCGGCCAGGTGACGAAGGAATGGGCGGCCGTGCACCGCAAGCACCACGCCAAGTGCGAGACGGTGGACGATCCGCACAGCCCGGTGACGCGCGGTATCAAGGAAGTGTTGCTGCGCGGCGCCGAGTTGTACCGCGACGAAACGAAGAACAAGGAAACCCTCGACAAATACGGCCACGGTTGCCCGAATGACTGGATCGAGAACAAGCTGTACACGCGCTACAGCTGGCTCGGCGTGTCGATGCTGCTGCCGCTGAACGTCGCGATGTTCGGCGTGCTCGGCATCACGATCTGGGCCGTGCAGATGCTGTGGATTCCGATCACGGCCGCCGGCATCATCAACGGCATCGGCCACTACTGGGGCTACCGCAATTACGACTGCAACGACGCGGCCAGGAACATCGTGCCGTGGGGCATCATCATCGGTGGCGAAGAGTTGCACAACAACCACCACACCTTCGCCACGTCGGCCAAGTTGTCGAGCAAGTGGTACGAGTTCGACATCGGCTGGGCCTATATCCGCGCGATGGAAATGGTGGGCCTGGCCAAGGTCAAGAAGACCATTCCCAAGCCGAGGCTGCAGAAGAACAAGCTGGAAGCGGACTTCGACACCTTGCAGTCCGTCATCGCCAACCGTTACGACGTGATGGCGAAATACGCCAAGTCCGTCAAGCACGCGTTCCGCGAAGAAGTCGAGCACCTCAAGCACAAGGCGGAGCTGGAATCGCGCTTCCTCAAGAGCTCGCGCAAGCTGATGCAGCGCGAACCGGCCAAGCTGCAGGCGCCGCAACAGGCCCAGCTGGTCGAGCTGTTCCAGCACAGCAAGGTCCTGGAAACGATGCACGAAATGCGCGTGGAACTGGGCGCGATCTGGGAACGCTCGCACTCGACCCGCGACCAGCTGCTGCACCAGTTGCAGGACTGGTGCGCCCGCGCCGAAGCGTCGGGTATCAAGTCCTTGCAAGAGTTTTCGATGCGCCTGCGCAGCTACGCGTAAGCATCAGGACAAGGCCGGCACGGCCGGCCCATCCCGGACACCCCTCGCGCAGGGGTGTTTTCTTTTTGGCGCGCCGCGGCGGCCTGTGTGCTAGGTGGTGTGCCGTCCGGCCTCGGGCGGCGGGACATCGTCGGCGCCTTCCTGGGCCGTGGCGTGTTCGGCCTCCATGCTGTCGTCGATCGATTGGCGCTCTTCGAACGCCAGCTCGGGCGGGTCCAGCATGTCCGCCAGCATGGCCGCGAGTTCGGGCGTATCCCACGGGATGCCGCTGCGTTCCTTGACGTGGATATAGTGCCGGATTTCACTGTCCTGTTCGGGCGTGAGCGGCAGGCCGCGGAAGGTATTGGTGGGAAGGGATTCTTTCATCATGCTCTCGATTCATCCGATTCATCCCGTTGCCGCACGTCGTCGTGATGGCATGGGATGGCATTGCCGGTCATTCGACTGTACGCGCATCCGCTGCCGGCGAGCGCACGGCAGCGTGCCGTGACGCTCAGCGGCAGGCGCCCTCGGACGGATAGCCGCAGGCAATCAACGTTCCCACGTCCGGATTCGCCAGATAGTCCAGGTGCGCCGTCATCGGATTCTCGATCGAGCCCAGCCAGGTCTTGTCGTTCGACACGAGGACGTCCGCCACGGCCACGTCCGGCGCCGCGTAGCGGGCCGGCAGCAGGCGGTAGGACAGCAGGTCGTTCGGGTCGGTCAACGCGACGACGGCCAGGCGCTGCAGGGCTTCCGTGCGCCGGTTGGGCTGGCGCCGGCGCAGGTCCAGGAAATGCTGCAGCGCATCCTGCACCGGAATCGCCCGCGGTCCGGTGGACTGTTCGGCCAGGCCGAGGATGGGCAACTGGTTGCCGGCCATGAACAGGAGGCCGAGCCGGCGCGCCGCCTGCTGGCCCAGCGCCCGGGTCTGCGGCTGCCACGATTCCAGCATGGCGCTCAAGGCGTCGAACAGCATCTTGCTGCCCAGGCTTTCCGCCACGACGACGAGGGGCGCCTCGCCGTCCGGATCGTTGTCGATCACGCGCGCCAGCGCCTCGACCATCGCATCGCGGATCGCGACGTGGCTCGCGCCTTCGTAGATAACGGCGTCGGACAGGCAATCGTTCAGCAGGTTGTCCTTGACGTAGCCGTTCAGCCAGGCGCGCCTGGGCTTGCATTCGCCGGCGCCCGTGCAATCGGTCGGCGTGCCCGTCATGTCGACGTCGAGCCGGTGTTTCAGCCCGGCCGTCAGCGGCGACCACACGAGGGCGTGGAAGCGGACCGTGCCGCCCGCCAGCCGGCGCGTGCGCTCGACGATGGCGATGCGCGCGGGTGCGGCGGGCGTGGCCGGGGTAGCAGGCGTGGCTGGGGTAGCAGGCGTGGCTGGGGTAGCAGGCGTGGCTGGGGTAGCAGGCGTGGCTGGGGCGGCGGCCGGCGCGTGCGCGTCGACGATACTGGCGATGTGGTCGATCTGGCGCTCGGCCCAGGCGGTATCGTGAGTGCACATGCCGTGGACGAGGATCACGTCGACGGGCCGCGCGCCGGCGACCGCGACGATGCCCGCGATGCCGGGAAAGGTCGCGCTGTCGTGCACGACGACGGGCGGGCGGTAGGGCGAGGCGCAGGCGGCGAGGAGGCCGAGGACGGGCAGGAGCGACAGTCGAGAGCGCCACATCATGCGTTTCTCCAGCGTGGGTAGACGCTCGACTATAGCGACGCGGACGAGTAGATCAACTGACCCCAATCAATGGCTCAGAAAAACAAAAAGCCGCGCACTGTGAAGTGGGCGGCTTTTCTTGTGCAAAGAACCAGATTACTTGATCTTGGTTTCTTTGTAGATCACGTGCTTGCGAGCCTTCGGGTCGAATTTGGTGATTTCCATTTTCGCCGGCATCGTGCGCTTGTTCTTGGTCGTGGTGTAGAAGTGACCGGTACCTGCGGTCGATTCCAGTTTGATCTTGTCGCGGCCAGTTTTTGCCATGATGACTCCCTAATTAGATTTTCTCGCCGCGGGCGCGCATGTCGGCCAGCACAGCGTCGATGCCGAGCTTGTCGATGACGCGCAGGCCGGCGTTCGAAATACGCAGGGAGACCCAGCGGTTTTCGGATTCTACGAAGATGCGGCGGTTCTGCAGGTTCGGCAGAAAACGACGCTTGGTTTTGTTGTTGGCGTGGGAGACGTTGTTGCCAACCATCGGACCCTTGCCAGTAACTTGGCAAACACGTGCCATAGCGCACTCCTTGAATAAACTTCCACAATCGGAAAAACGAGAGTATAGCTTGAAAACCGTCGCGTAATCAACAACTTGCAGAAAAAAATTGTTTCTCGATAATGCGTCTTTATTTAACAATCGTGAATTTTCGCAATGTTTGCGTCGTAAACCCCTGTTTACACACCGATATTCCCAGTTGCCGGGGGCGCGGCCGTGCGTTCGATATGCGCCACGAGTGCGCGCAGCGCGGCCGCGATCGGCGTCGCGAAACGGGGCACGTCCGCGATCCTTGCCGGATCGGTGCCGGAACCGATGACGGGAACGCGCAGGCAGGCATCGAGGACGAGGTCGGCCGACATCGTGCGCAGCGTTTCCTTCAGCGCCTCGTCGGCGTGGAACGATTGATACGACGGATTGAGCACGGCCACCGGCTTGTGCGCGAACGGCGCGTGGTCCACGACCCAGTCGAGCGTGTTCTTGATGGTGCCCGTGACGCCGTGCGCATACTCGGGACTGGCGATGAGGAGGGCGTCGGCCGCCGTGATCGCGTCCTGCAGGGCGCGCACGCCGGACGGCACGTCGGTGCGCTCGGGATTGAACAGCGGGAAATCCTTGTGCTGCTCGAAGAGGTCGATGGCGACGCCGGCCGGGGCGAGGTCGCGGCAGGCGCGCAGCACGCCGGCACTCATCGAATGGGCGCGCTGGCTGCCGCAGAGGGCAAGGATGCGTAGGGACATTTGCTCATCCGTCATGGTCAAAACGCCATCCTAGCAGTTCCGGCGCTGGCCCGAATCAGAGCTGCCCGTGCTCCGCGAATGAGTGAACGAGCGGCCCGGCGACGATGAAATGGTCGAGCACGCGGATGTCCACGAGGCCCAATGCCTGCACCAGCGCCTGCGTCAGGCGCAAATCGGCCTCGCTGGGTTCCGGCAGGCCGGACGGATGGTTGTGCGCCAGGATCACGCTGGCGGCGTTGCGGGTCAGGGCCTCGATGACGACTTCGCGCGGGTAGACGCTCGTTTGCGTGAGCGTGCCGCGGAACAGTTCGCGGTCAGCGATCAGGCGGTTCTTGACGTCCAGGAACAGCACGACGAAGGATTCGTGGCGCTGGCCGCCCAGTTTGATGCGCAGGTAGCGCTTGACGAGGTCGGGCGAGCCGAACGCTTCCCCGGTCTGCAATTGTTCGGCGATGGCGCGCCGGGCCAGCTCCATCACGGCCTGCAGCTGGGCATATTTCGCCATGCCGAGGCCGTGGACCTCCGACACATCGTCCAGGCTGGCGCCGAACAGGCCGTGCAGCGAACCGAAATGCTGCAGGATGTCGCGGCCCAGTTCCACGGCGCTCTTGCCACGCACGCCCACGCGCAGCAGCAGCGCCAGCAGTTCCGGATCGGACAGCGCTTGCGCCCCTTCGCGCACCAGCCGTTCGCGCGGCCGGGTCTGTGCCGGCCAGTCTTCGATACCCATCCGAGCCCTCCATGGTGAGACCGTGCATTATTCGCGCGACGGGACAGTGCTGGCTTGGGCATGCGCAATAATAGATGCATGAACGACCTCCGCGCCTTCGACCTGAACCTGCTCGTCACGCTCGACGCCTTGCTGGCGGAAGCGAACGTGACCCGCGCCGCCCAGCGCCTGCACCTGAGCCAGTCGGCCGTGTCCGGCCAGCTCGCGCGCCTGCGCCAGCTGTTCGACGATCCGCTGCTGCTGCCCGCCGACAACGGCCGCGGGATGACGCCGACGGCCCGCGCCCTCGACCTCGCCGCACCCGTGCGCGCGGCCCTCGACCAGATGGCCGGCATCGTGCGCGGGCAGCCGGCGTTCGATCCCGCGACCGCGCAACGCACGTTCCAGATCGCCGCCAGCGACTTGTCGACGGCAGTGCTGGGCCTGCCGCTGGCCGGCCTGCTGGCGCAATGCGCGGGGCCGGGCGTGCGGCTCGCGTTCCGCATGGCCGATGGCGCCCGGATCGCCGCGCAACTGCAGGAAGGGGAGGTCGACCTGCTGATCGGTTCGGAACGCATGGTCCCGGCGAACATGCGTGCGCGGCTGTTGTTCGACGAACATTTCGTCATGGTGCAGCGCAAGGGGCATCCGCGCGGCACTGCACCGCTCGATCTCGACGCCTATTGCGGCCTGCGCCATGTGCTCGTCTCGACGAGCGGCGGCAGCCTGCACGGCTTCATGGACGAGCATTTGCAGGCGCTGGGCCGCGCACGCAACGTCGTGCTGTCGGTGAAGTCGTTCGCGCTCGTGCCGGGCCTGCTATGCCAGTCCGACCACGTCGCCACCGTGCCGGCGCGGCTGGCGGCGCTGCATGCCGGCGTGCTCGACCGCTTTGCGCTGCCGTTCGACGGCCAGGGTTTTGCCCTGTACGCGGCCTGGCATCCGCGCTTTCACACCGATCCCGCGCTGGCCTGGCTGCGCGACCAGGTGATCCGCGTCGCCGCGTGATCGGCGGCCCCGATGGGTCGTATCGCCGAATACGATTTCCGCCGGCGCGCGGGCGCTTCTACACTGCCTGACATCCCAACCGTCATCGAAAGGCAGATCATGAAAGACCAGCGCATCATCGTCATCGGCGGCACCTCGGGCATCGGCCTGGAGAGCGCGCGCCGCTTCGCGCAACTGGGCGCCAGCGTGACCGTCACGGGGCGCGACGCCGCGAAAGGCGCCGCCCTCGACGTGCCCGGCGTACGCTTCGCCCAGCTCGACGCGGCCCGGCGCGCGCAATGCGACACATTCTTTGCCGACCACGGACCGTTCGATCACCTGGTCGTGTGCGCGTCCGGCGCGGCGGGCGCGGGCACGTTCCGCGACCTCGCGCTCGACGATTTGCAGGCCGGCTTCGCCGGCAAGTTCTGGCCCCAGCTGAACGCCTTGCAGGCCAGCCTGTCCGGCATCGCGGCCGGCGGTTCCGCGACGCTCGTCGGCGCCATCTCCGCCCGCGCCCAGCAGCCGGGGACGGCGGGCCTGGCCGCCATCAACGGGGCGCTGGAGGCGATGCTGCCCATCCTGGCGTCGGAATTGCGGCCGCTGCGCGTCAATATGGTGGCGCCGGGCGTGATCGATACCCCGTGGTGGCACCGCGTGCCGGACGCGCAGCGCAGCCGCCTGTTCGAGGAAATGGGCGCCGCCGTGCCCGCCGGCCGCGTCGGCACGGCGGCGGACGTGGCCGACGTCATCGTCATGCTTACCGGCAATACCTTTATCACCGGCAGCGTGATCGACGTCGACGGCGGCTGGAAGCTGCGCCGCTGAGCCTGATGCCCGACCGTTTCCCGCCCACGACAGAAATCGAGCCGGCTGAGGCGGGAGCGGCACGGGTGGCTTACAATAGCGGTTTGCACGTCAACCGAACACGCAACAATGTCCTCCACTAACGCTCCCGTCGCTCCCGTCGTCACCGAATCGTCGTACCTGACCCTGCATTATCGTCTTGCCACCGCCGATGGGACGGACCTCGTCACGACCTTCGGCAGCACCCCGGCCACCTTGCTGCTGGGCCAGGGCCAGCTCGCCCCGTTCCTGGAGCAGCGCCTGCTCGGCCTCGCTGAAGGCACGCATACGACGTTCGACCTGACCGCGCTCGAGGCGTTCGGCGAGCGCAACCCGGAGCTGATCCAGGTCGTGACGAAGAAGACCCTGGACGAGAACTCGGAACCGGACGCCGATTACCAGGTCGGCGACCTGGTCGACTTCCGCGCGCCGGGCGGCGGCCGCTTTGCCGGTGTGCTGCGCGAAATGCGCGCGAACGACGCCGTGTTCGACTTCAACCATCCGCTCGCTGGCCAGCCGCTCAGGTTCGAAGTCCAGCTGATTTCCGTGCTCTAACCACAGCCTTCACACCGACCCATGGAAAACGAGATCCTGTTAGCCCAGCCGCGCGGCTTCTGCGCCGGCGTCGACCGTGCGATCGAGATCGTCGAGCGCGCCCTGCAGCAGTTCGGCGCGCCGATCTACGTGCGCCACGAGATCGTGCACAATGCCTACGTCGTCAACGACCTGCGCAACAAGGGCGCCATCTTCATCGAAGACCTGGACGACGTCCCGGCCGGCAACACGCTCGTGTTTTCCGCGCACGGCGTGTCGAGGGCGGTGCGCGAGGAAGCCGAGTCGCGCGGCCTGAAAGTCTATGACGCCACCTGCCCGCTGGTGACCAAGGTGCACGTGGAGGTGGCCAAGATGCGCAGGCAGGGCGCGGAAATCGTCATGATCGGCCACGCCGGCCACCCGGAAGTCGAAGGCACGATGGGCCAGGCGGAAGAGGGCATGCACCTCGTCGAGACGGTCGACGACGTCGCCAGGCTGAACGTCGCCAACCCGGATCTGCTGGCCTATGTCTCGCAGACCACGCTGTCCGTCGACGACACGCTCGACATCATCGCGGCGCTGAAGGCACGCTTCCCGAACATCATCGAGCCCAAGAAGGGCGACATCTGCTACGCGACGACGAACCGCCAGGAAGCCGTGAAGTTCATGGCGCCGCAGGTGGAAGTCGTGGTCGTCGTCGGCAGCCCGAACAGCTCGAATTCGAACCGCCTGCGCGAAGTGGCCGAAAAGAAGGGCACGCCGGCCTATATGGTCGACAACGCCGCCGGCATCGATCCGGCCTGGATCGCCGGCAAGAAGCGCATCGGCGTCACGGCCGGCGCTTCGGCGCCGGAAGTGCTCGTGCAGGCCGTGATCGAACGCCTGAAGGACCTGGGCGCCGCCAGCGTGCGCGCGCTCGAAGGCGTCGAGGAACACGTCACGTTCCCGCTGCCCAAGGGCCTGGACGGCGGCAAGGCGCCAGCCGCGGCCTGATCCGCCATTCCCGCCCGCGGCCGGCGCCGCGGGCCGAACAATCCCTCTGTCCGACCCATGAACGTATTCGACCTGCGCCCGCGCTCGCCCTCGGCTTTCGATGCCATTCCGCTGGAATTCTTCCAGGATTACCCGGAACCGGGCGTCAACTTCATCGACGTGGGCTGCGTCTTCGACAACCCGCATCACTGGCAGCTCGCCATCGACGCGCTGACGGAGCGCACGGCGCACCTGGACGTCGACTTCCTGCTCGCGATGGATGCGCGCGGCTTCATGCTCGCGGGCGCGCTCGCGTACCAGCGCGGCCTCGGCTTCGCGATGGCGCGCAAGCCGGGCAAGCTGCCGGGCGACGCCATCGGCATCGACTACCGCCGCGAGTACGGCAGCGCGACGATCGAGATCCAGCCGGCGCGCATCAAGGGACAACGCGTGCTGATCGTCGACGACGTGCTGGCGACGGGCGGCACGATCGAGGCGGCGGCGACGCTGCTGCGCCGGATCGGCAAGGACGTCGTGGGCGCGGCGGCCCTGTTCGATGTGGCATTCTTCAAGGACAAGCGGGCGCTGAGCATGCCGGTGGTGACGCTGCGGGACGTTTGAGTTTCGGGCGCTCGCGCAATACCGTTTGCTTGAGAACCGCGCGCAGGCGGGAATCCAATTGCTGCGGGACAGCAAAAATAACTTGGGTCCCCGCCTTCGCGGGGACGACGGGGTTTCAGTTTCCGCTAAATAACCTGGGTCCCCGCCTTCAAGGGGCGACGGGGTTTTCATTTTCCGATGTTAGTTTTTCCAAAACATCGCTATGATGACGCTCGGAATTATGTTGCTTGAATGGCGGCACTCGTACCACGGGTGCCGTTTTTGTTAGTTCGAAAGGAAACCACACAAGCATGGAAACTTTTGTCCAACAGATCCTGAACGGGCTGGTGCTGGGCAGCATGTATGCGCTCATCGCGCTCGGCTACACGATGGTGTACGGCGTGCTCAACCTGATCAACTTTGCCCACGGCGACGTGCTGATGATCGGCGCCATGGTCGGCCTGACGATCCTGAAACTGCTGGACAGCGCGTTCCCCGGCTTGCCCGGCGGCGTGCAGTTGGCCATCGCCATCATCGGCGCCATTCCGGTCACGATGCTGGTCAATATCCTCATCGAACGCGTCGCCTACCGCCGCCTGCGCAACGCGCCGCGCCTGGCGCCGTTGATCACCGCCATCGGCGTATCGATCCTGCTGCAGACCTTTGCCATGATGATCTGGGGCCGCAGCCCGCTGCCGTTCCCGCAACTGCTGTCGTCCGATCCGATCACGGTCGCCGGCGCCGTGATCTCGCACACGCAGGTGCTGCTGCTCGTGCTGGCCGCCGCCGCCATGGTCGGCCTCGTGTTCCTCGTCGAAAAGACCCGCATGGGCCGCGCGATGCGCGCCGTCGCCGAGAATCCGCGCGTGGCCGGCCTGATGGGCGTCGATTCGAACCGTGTCATCGTCGCCACGTTCGCCATCGGCGCCGCGCTGGCCGCCGTCGCTGGCGTGATGTGGGGCGCGAACTACGCGTCGATCCAGTTCGCGATGGGCACCGTGCCGGGCATGAAGGCGTTCTCGGCGGCCGTGCTGGGCGGTATCGGCAATATCTATGGTGCCATGATCGGCGGGATCGTCCTCGGGATCATCGAAAGCCTGGGCGCCGGCTACATCGGCGACTTGACGGGCGGCTTCCTGGGCAGTAATTACCAGGACATCTTCGCGTTCATCGTGCTGATCCTCGTGCTGACCGTGCGCCCGTCCGGCATCATGGGCGAGCGCGTGGCCGACCGCGCGTAAGGAGGCGTCGACATGGCTCTCCTGACCTTCGACACCGCGCACAAACCGCGGCAATCGTATGCCAGCATGGCAGTGCTGCTGGCCGTGATGCTCGTGTTCCCGTTCGTCGCCGCGCAGTTCGGCAACTCGTGGGTGCGCATCATCGACATGGCGCTGCTGTACATCATGCTGGCGCTGGGTCTGAACATCGTCGTCGGCTTCGCCGGCCTGCTCGACCTGGGCTATATCGCGTTCTTCGCCGTCGGTGCCTACCTCACCGGCCTGCTGGCGTCGCCGCAGTTCGCCGCGCTGCTGGAATCCGTCGTGAACTACCACCCCGAGCTGCAGGACGCCATCGTCCGCACCTTCGGCGAGGACGTGCGCACGAACGGCATCCACCTGTCGGTCTGGTTCGTCGTCCCGCTGGCGGGGCTCGTGGCCGCGCTGTTCGGTGCACTGCTGGGCGCGCCGACGCTCAAATTGCGCGGCGACTATCTCGCCATCGTCACGCTCGGCTTCGGCGAGATCATCCGGATCTTCATGAACAACCTGAACGATCCGATCAATTTCACCAACGGCCCGCAGGGCGTCAACCTGATCGATCCAGTCCGGATCTTCGGCGTCTCGCTCGCCGGTGAGCCGGGCTCGCGCGCGACGGTGTACATCGCCGGCTTTGGCATGCCGTCCGTCAACGCGTACTACTTCCTGTTCCTGCTTCTGTGCATCGTGACGATCTTCATGACGAGCCGCATGCAGCACTCGCGCCTGGGCCGCGCCTGGGTCGCGATCCGCGAGGACGAGATCGCGGCGAAAGCGATGGGCATCAACACCCGCAACGTGAAACTGCTCGCTTTCTCGATGGGCGCGTCGTTCGGCGGCGTCGCGGGTGCCATGTTCGCGGCCTTCCAGGGTTTTGTGTCTCCGGAATCGTTCTCGCTGACGGAATCCATCGCCGTGCTGGCGATGGTCGTGCTGGGCGGCATCGGCCACATCCCCGGCGTCGTGATGGGCGGCGTGCTGCTGGCCGCGTTGCCGGAAGTGCTGCGCCACGTCGTCGAGCCGGCGCAGCAGGCATTGTTCGGCAAGGTCGTCATCGAGGCCGAAGTGCTGCGCCAGTTGCTGTACGGCCTGGCCATGGTGCTGATCATGCTGAACCGTCCGGCCGGGCTGTGGCCGTCGCCCATCAAGGAAGACCGTCCGGCTGCCGCCATCGCCAAGGAAGACAAGGACGACAAGGAAGAGAGCGAGGCATGAGCGACATCCTGCTGAACATCTCCGGCGTCAATAAACGCTTCGGCGGCCTGCAGGCGCTGACGGACGTCGGCGTCAAGATCGCCAAGGGCCAGATCTACGGCCTGATCGGGCCGAACGGCGCCGGCAAGACCACCTTCTTCAACGTGATCACGGGCTTGTACCAGCCGGACACGGGCACGTTCGAACTGGACGGCAAGCCGTATTCGCCGTCGGCGCCGCACGCCGTCGCCAAGGCCGGCATCGCGCGGACGTTCCAGAATATCCGGCTGTTCGGCGAAATGTCGGCGCTGGAAAACGTGATGGTCGGGCGCCACGTGCGCACGCACCAGGGCGTGTTCGGCGCGATCTTCCGCCACGGCGCCGCGCGCCGCGAAGAGGCCGCGATCCGCGCCCGCGCGCAGGAGCTGCTGGACTTCGTCGGCATCGGCCGGTTTGCCCAGCGCACGGCGCGCTTCCTGTCGTATGGCGACCAGCGGCGCCTGGAGATCGCGCGCGCGCTGGCGACGGAGCCGAAGCTGCTCGCGCTGGACGAGCCCGCGGCCGGCATGAATGCGACGGAAAAGGTCGCGCTGCGCGAACTGCTGGTCAAGATCCAGGACGCCGGCGTCACGATCCTGCTGATCGAACACGACGTGAAACTCATGATGGGGCTGTGCGACCGCATCTCGGTGCTGGAATACGGCAAGCTGATCGCGGAAGGGCTGCCGGCCGAGATCCAGAAGAACAAGGCCGTCATCGAAGCCTATCTCGGAGGTGCTGCTTGAAGCCCGACAACGTTCTTAAAATTGCCGGCCTGAAGGTGGCGTATGGCGGCATCAAGGCCGTCAAAGGGATCGACCTGGAAGTCAACCGCGGCGAACTCGTCACGCTGATCGGCGCCAACGGCGCGGGCAAGACGACGACCCTGAAAGCCATCACGGGCACGCTGCCGCCCTGCAAGGTCGAAGGCGCGGTCAGCTATCTCGGCCAGCCGCTGGACGCCAATAAATCGTTCAAGCTCGTCGAACGGAAGCTGGCGATGGTGCCGGAAGGCCGCGGCGTGTTCACGCGCATGACCATCCGTGAAAACCTGTTGATGGGCGCTTATACGCGCAACGACAAAGCCGGCATCGACGCCGACATCGAGAAGTGGTACGCCGTGTTCCCGCGCCTGAAAGAGCGCTCCGCCCAGTTGGCCGGCACGCTGTCCGGCGGCGAGCAGCAGATGCTGGCGATGGCGCGCGCGCTGATGTGCCATCCGACCCTGCTGCTGCTGGACGAGCCGTCGATGGGCCTGGCGCCGATCATGGTCGAAAAGATCTTCGAGGTGATCCGCGACGTGTCGCGGCAGGGCATCACGGTCCTGCTCGTGGAGCAGAACGCGAAGCTGGCGCTGCAGGCCGCGCACCGCGCGTATGTGATGGAATCCGGCGCGATCACGATGACGGGCAATGCGCAGGACATGCTGCACGATCCGCGGGTGCAGGCGGCGTATCTGGGCGAATAGCCGGACGATTACCGTCGTTCCTGCGGATGCGGGGACCCAATTTTGCTTGTGCTATCGAAACGCGAACTACCTTTGGTTCCCGCCTGCGCGGGAACGACGAATTGCTTGAGTTATCGAAACGCGAACAACCTTTGGTTCCCGCCTGCGCGGGAACGACGAATTGCTTGAGTTATCGAAACGCGAACAACCTTTGGTTCCCGCCTGCGCGGGAACGACGAATTGCTTGAGTTATCGAAACGCGAACAACCTTGGAGGGCTAGCGCCGGGGCGCTAACGAAAACAAACGGCCCGGCACCGCTTGCGCGGTCCGGGCCGTTGGCTTCCTGGGAGGAGGAAGCAGCGAGGTGATTCTTGCGGCTTAGGCTGCGGCGGCCGAGTTGGCAGCGGCGCCAGCCTTGCGGGTGGCTTGCGTGAACTGCGACACGGCGGCGTTCAGGTTCGACTCGATCGCCTCGACGGCCTGCTTGGTCGTCTTGGTGAACTGTTCGTAGCCGGCGTTGGCGTTGCTGATGGCGGTTTTCAGGGCCGAGACATAGGTCTCCGAACCGGCCGGGGCGTTCTTGGTCACTTCGTCGACCAGCGAGATCACCTTGCGGTTGACTTCGGCGAACTGGCTTTCGGCGGCTTTCGAGAACTCGGCGCCGGTGTCGGCGGCGATCGATGCCACCTGGCGGCTGTAGGCCAGGGCCTTTTCAGCGGCCGGCTGGGCTTGCGAAGCCGACACGGCGAAGAATTCCTGGGCATCCTTGACAGCCAGCAGCTGGCGCGTGGTTGCCGACGAGTCCTCGAGCGCGGCCTTGACGGTGTTGATGTTCAGGTCCACCAGCTTTTCCACACCTTCGAAGGTCTTGGAGGTCAGGGCCGAAAACAGGGCGAACTGGGCTTCGAGGTTGGCTTTGGTCGCGTTCGAAAACTGCTCAGGGAATGCAAACATATGGTTCTCCAGTAATGGATCGTTATGTGAACTTTGCTTTTGAGGTGCCTTGGGACACCTGCCTAGGGACCAGTGAAGCGGTGATACAGGGAAAAACTCAGGCGGTTACTGATCTATCTCAGTGATTGTGCGCCGCAACATGAAGCCATTTTTCACGCTTTTCGATTATGCGTCAAGCACTTTTGATGCGTCGCACAATTGGACCGCAATCTCTTGCGTAAGATCAATGGTTTCAATCGTTTGCGCCATTTATGTTTGCGCGGTTACAACACTTTAGTGCTTCGCAGCAAGGGCTAACGGCGCTGGTCGCCCATGCTAGACTTGTTGTCCAATTTGCTTTTCGACGATGTCCGATATGACCGCAACGCCAGCCAGTCCGGCCATGCAGCAGGCACGCTGGCTGTCGCCGATGCCGCTGTTCTTCGTTTTTCTCTGGAGCACCGGTTTCATCGCCGCGAAATACGGGCTGCCGTATGCGCCGCCGTTGTCCTTCCTCATCCTGCGCTGCCTGGGCGCCGTGCTGATCCTGCTGCCCGTCGTGCTGCTGACGGGCGCCGCGTGGCCGCGCGGGCGCGTGGGACACGTGGCGCTGGCGGGATTGCTGCTGCAGGCCGGCTACCTGGGCGGCGTGTGGAGCGCCATCAAGCTCGGCATGCCGGCCGGACTGTCCGCGCTCATCGTGGGCATGCAGCCGATCCTGACGGCCATCGCCGCGCCCTTGATCGGCGAACGGGTCCGGCCGCGTCAATGGCTGGGGCTGATGCTGGGCCTGTGCGGCGTGGGCCTCGTCGTGGTGGCGAAAATCCACTTGACCGGCCTGGCGCCCGCGGCGATCGCGCTGTGCGTGCTGGCCCTGCTGTCGATCACGGCGGGCACGATGTACCAGAAGCGCTTCTGTCCACAATTCGACCTGCGCACCGGCACCGTGATCCAGTACGCGACGACGGCGCTGGCCCTGCTGCCGTTCGCCGTGCTGCTGGAAGGCTTCGGGCCGCGCATGGACGCGATCCACTGGACGCCGCAGTTCGTGGGCGCGCTGCTGTGGGCTATCCTGGCGTTGTCGATCGGCGCCATCTTCCTGCTGTTCCGCCTCATCAGCCGCAGCGACGCGACCCGCGTGACGAGCCTCCTGTACCTGACCCCGCCGACCACGGCCGTGATGGCCTGGCTGCTGTTCGGCGAACGGTTGAGCGGTCTCGGCGTGGCCGGCATGGCCGTCGCGGTGCTGGGCGTCGCATTTGTCGTCAAAAAATAAGGAGACTGCATGATCACGACCGAACAACAACGCGCCGTGGACGCCGCCATCACGTCGCGGCGCTCGATCCGCGCCTTTTTGCCGACCCCGGTCGCGCGCGCGGACGTGGAAGCCATCCTGGAAGTGGCGGCGCGCGCGCCGTCCGGCACGAACACCCAGCCGTGGCGGGTCCACGTGCTGACGGGTGCCGCGAAGGCACGCCTCTCCGACCGCATCCTGGCCGCCTACGCCGACCCGGCCGAGTCCAGGGCGCATGTCGAGGAATACGCGTATTACCCGCGGGAGTGGGTGTCGCCGTTCGTCGACCGGCGCCGCAAGGTCGGCTGGGACCTGTACGCGCTGCTGGGCCTCAGGCGCGACAACAAGGCCGGCATGGCGGCCCAGCACGGCCGCAACTACCGCTTCTTCGATGCGCCCGTCGGCATGATCTTCACCATCGACCGCGTGATGGAGCAGGGTTCCTGGCTCGACTACGGCATGTTCCTGCAGAACATCATGGTCGCCGCGCGCGGGCGCGGTCTCGACACCTGTCCGCAGGCCGCGTTCACGCAGTTCCACCGCATCATTGCCGCGGAACTCGGATTGTCCGATAACGAGATGATCGTGTGCGGCATGGCGCTCGGCTACGCCGACCCGGACAAGGTCGAGAACACGCTCGTGACGGAACGCGAACCGGTGTCGGCGTTCGCCCGTTTCCTCGACTAGCAGGTTTCGGGGTACGCCGGCAAGCTATTGAAAAACCAAGAGATTTCTACAACGCATAACTTTTTTCATTGTAGAAAAAAGCGGGCGCAGGTGGTACATTCGAATGATGCGCTCTTGCGCTCCAATCGTCTTCCGCTACACTGCATTTAGTGCTCTTCTGTTCGCGTTCAAGGATTTTCAGATGCTCAAGCTCGCGCTGGCCGCCGCCATTGCCATGATGTTCGTGCTCGAACCCGCCGCGGCCGCGACCAAGCACAAGGGACACGCGGCCAAGCGGGTCAAGGCCAAGCGCACCGACCTGGCCAAGGTCATCGCGGCCGACAACCGCGAGCGCATGGTGCGCCGGATCGAGATGGTGCACGGCAAGCGCCGCGTCGTGTACCAGCGCATCCGCCGCGCCGCGCCCGCCGTCGCCGTGCTCAGCGCCGGCGAAATCGCCGGCCTGAACCGCACGCACGATCCGCTCGACCTGCGCTCCAACGTCGCCTACGTGATGGACCAGGCGAGCTCGGAAGTGCTGTTCGAAAAGAATGCCGCCGTCGCGCTGCCCATCGCGTCCATCACCAAGCTGATGACCGGTCTGCTCGTCGTGCAGGCCCAGCAGGACCTGAACGAGGTGCTGACGATCACCGAGGCCGACGTCGACCGCCACAAGTTCACCAGCTCGCGCCTGCCCGTCGGCGCCCGCATGACGCGCGGCAACCTGCTGCACATCGCCCTGATGAGCTCGGAAAACCGCGCCGCCGCGGCGCTGGGCCGCAACTATCCGGGCGGTATTGGCGCCTTCGTCGACGCGATGAACGCGAAGGCGCGCGAACTCGGCATGAGCGATACGCATTATGTGGATTCGAGCGGCCTGTCGAGCCAGAACGTGTCGAGTGCGCGCGACCTGGCCAAGCTGGTCAAGGTGGCGCACGAGGAACCGCTGCTGCGCCAGTACACGACGGATCCGGGTTACGTCGTCCAGGCGGGCGGCCGGGCGCTGCAGTACCACAACACCAACTACCTCGTCGCCTCGCCCGACTGGAACATCGGCCTGCAGAAGACGGGCTTCATCAACGAAGCGGGGCGCTGCCTCGTGATGCAGGCCATGATCCAGGGCCGCAACGTGATCATGGTGTTCCTCGACTCGAAGGGCAAGCAGTCGCGCACCGCGGACGCCGGACGCATGCGCCGCTGGCTCGAAGCGCTCAAGCCGACCGGCATTCCGGCCACGGCGGCGGCGGGCGTGCCCGTGACCGTGTCGGCGACGGTGCCGGCGACCGTGTCCGCGGCGCCGCCGGTGGTGCAGTAACGGTATCCGTGGTGGAGTAACGGTATCCGCGGTGGAGTAACGGCAACCGTCATGCAGTAGCGGCATTCGTCGCGAAGTAACGGCAGCCGTGGTGCAGTAACGGCATTCGTCGCGAAGTAACTGCAGCCGTCGCGCAGTAGCGGCAGCCGTCGTGCAGTAGCGGCATTCGTCGCAAAGTAACGGCAACCGTGGTGCAGTAACGGCAACCCGTGGTGCAGTAACGGTATTCGTCGTGCACAAGCGCTTGATACGTCGTTCCCGCGAAGGCGGGAACCCAAGTACGTTCCGGTACGCTAGCGTAACTTAGGTTCCCGCCTGCGCGGAACGACGGTTTTCAGCTCGCGCCGCCCACCCGATGTCCCAGCGTCGCGGAAATCTGCGCGGCCGTGGTCACCAGGTCTTCCAGCCAATCGTCCTGCAACCGGTCCGCCGGCGCCGAGATCGACAACCCAGCCACCAGCTTGCCGCTGTCGTCGTGGATGCCGGCCGCCATGCAGCGCACGCCCAGTTCCAGTTCCTCGTTGTCGCGCGCGTAGCCGCGTGCGCGCACGAGCGACAGTTCGCGCTCCAGGCGCGTCAGGTCCGTGATCGAATTCTTGTTGTGGCCGGCGAGGCCCGTGCGCGTGGCGTAGGCGCGGATCGCCTTCGGTTCGTCGATCGACAGGAACAGCTTGCCGGTCGACGTCAGGTGCAGCGGACCGCGGCCGCCGATCGCGCGCACGACCTGCATGCCGGAGCGCTCGGAGAAGGCCCGGTCGATGTAGACGATCTCGTCGCCCTGGCGGACCGACAGGTTGACGGTCTGCTTGGTCTTGTTGTGCAGCGCCCGCATCAGGTCGACGGCGGCTTCGCGCACGGACAGCCGGCTCTTGACCACGTTGCCCAGTTCGAGCAGGCGCATGCCGAGGCGGTAGGTGCCCGGCTCCACGCGGTCGACGAAGCGCGTCACGACCATGTCGTTCAGGATGCGGTGCGCCGTCGACGGGTGCAGGCCCGAGATCTTCGACAACTCCTTCAGGCTGACGGGATCGGGAAAACTGGCAAGTACGTCGAGCAGCGCCACCATGCGCTCGATCACCTGGATGGAAGTCTTGGCCGGTTCTGGGGTTTCCATTTTCATGATGTGGTTGGTGCAGTGCGGTATATTTCTCTACTTTATACCATAATGTGAAAAGAATTGGTAATCCTGTCAGTTTGGTGTTGCGCGGGGGCGGAGCTGTATGCGCATAATGGCGTTTCTGTACAGATTGTCGAAGATTCATGGATCAACCGAGCAGCGAGTTCAAGAGTAAGGGCGGTCTGGGCCGCATTGTCGGCGCGTTCCGCTATTCGATGGCGGGGTTCCGGGCGGCGTGGCAGCACGAACACGCGTTCCGCCAGGAAGTGATGGTGGCCGTGCCGGCCGCCGTCGTCGCGCTGCTGCTGAGGATTTCCGCGTTCGAGAAGCTGGCGCTGATCGGTGTGCTGGGCCTCGTGCTGCTCGTGGAATTGATCAATGCGGCCATCGAGGCCGTCGTCGACCGCGTGTCGCTGGAGCGCCATCCGCTGTCCAAGGCCGCCAAGGATCTGGGCAGCGCGGCGGTGGCGCTGGCGATCACGATGGCGGCCGCCACCTGGGCGGTCGTGCTGTACAACCGCTTTTTTTGACGTATCGGCACGCCGCGCCGGCGCGGCGGACCAACTCTCAACCAAAGGAGATCATTATGACTTTACGCCTGGGCGACACGGCTCCGGATTTCGAACAGGATTCCACCATCGGCCGCCTCCGCTTCCATGAATGGGCGGGCGATTCGTGGGTGGTGCTGTTCTCGCACCCGGCCGACTTCACGCCGGTGTGCACGACCGAACTGGGCCTGACCGCGAAACTCAAGCCGGAATTCGACAAGCGCAACGTCAAGGCGATCGCGCTGTCCGTCGACCCGGCCGACCAGCACAAGGCATGGATCAAGGATATCGAGGAAACCCAGCAGACCGTCGTCGGCTTCCCGATCATCGCCGATGCCGATAAATCGGTCTCGCAACTGTACGACATGATCCACCCGAACCAGTCGGCGACGGCGACCGTGCGCTCGCTGTTCGTGATCGATCCGGCCAAGAAGATCCGCCTGACCATCACCTACCCGATGAGCACCGGCCGCAACTTCGACGAGGTGCTGCGCGTGATCGACGCCCTGCAGCTGACCGACGGCTACACCGTGGCGACGCCGGGCAACTGGAAGGATGGCGATGACGTGATCATCCCGATGACCATTCAGGATCCGGAGCAGCTCAAGCAGAAATACCCGAAAGGTTTCAGCGCGCCGAAGCCGTATCTCCGCCTGACCCCGCAGCCGAACAAATAATCGGCGTCCGCGGCATGCACGGTGGGCGGAGCCTGCCCACCGTACGTCCAGGATGAAACCTGGACCGGATTCGCCGCCGCATTCGATCGTACGTCACGGCCACGTAGGGTGGGCTCCCCGAGCCCACGCGTAACGCCGGGATCACGCACAGCCCGCATAAGCAAATAAGGAACGTGTCGTTTGTTTTACGGTTGAGGACCATTACCCTTGGGGCCAACCTGGGGGTAAAGCATGTCCATTCAATTCGTTTTGTCGGGATTCGCCGTCGGTGTCCTGGTCGGCATGACCGGCGTCGGCGGCGGTTCGTTGATGACGCCGCTGTTGACGCTGATGTTCGGCGTCACGCCATCCGTCGCCGTCGGCACCGACCTCGCCTTCGCCTCGATCACCAAGAGCGTGGGCACCGTCACCCACCGCTCGCGCGGCACGGTCCACTGGGATATCGTCGGCCGCCTGTGCCTCGGCGCGCTGCCCGCGGCGCTCCTCGCGACGCTGGCGCTGCAGTACTTCGGCCCGCTCAACGCCGCGATCGGCAAGATCATCCGCTACTCGATCGCCGTGTCCGTGCTGCTGACCGTCGTCGCGATCCTGTTCCGCGGCAAGATGCTCGCCTGGGTCCACGCGAGCCCGTCGCGCCAGTTGCAGGGCCGCGGCCTCGTTGCCGCCACGGTCGCTTCCGGCGTACTGCTGGGCACGCTGGTGACGATCTCCTCGATCGGCGCGGGCGCCATCGGCGCGACCCTGCTCGTCATGCTGTACCCGCGCCTGACGCCGGCCGAGGTGGCCGGTACCGACATCGCCTATGCCGTACCGCTGACCGCGATCGCCGCGGTCGGCCACTGGTGGCTGGGGTCGATCAACTGGAATCTGCTGCTGACGCTGCTGGTCGGCTCGGTGCCCGGCATCACCCTCGGCGCCTGGGCGGCCCGGGCCGTGCCGGAACGATTCCTGCGCGGCATGCTGGCCATGACGCTGGCAACCGTCGCCTACAAACTGATTCACTGATCAGGCACCGCCGGCAGGCCGTCCGGCGAACGTAAAATCATCTGTATATCTGTTTTACTATTGAGAAATTACATGTTACGATAAATGCAATCTCAGGGCCGGAATAATCCGGGTTCGACACGTTTCACGGAGAAACGATGGACCACACTCTCGATGCTCTCGTACCCGATTTTTTCGCCCCGCTCGCGCCGCTGATGAACGCGAGCTCCAGCGACGAAGCATTTACCAGTTTGCAGAGTGCGGTCCAGAATCTCGGATTCGACAAGATGTTATTCGCGGTGATGCCGCAGCCCAAGGTCAATCCCAAGGACGTGTTCATGCGGACCACGTACCCGTCCGAATGGCGCAAGCATTACGACGAACAAAACATGCGGGTCGTCGATCCCACCGTCGGGCACTGTTTCAAGTCCGGTGCGCCGATGGTCTGGATGCCGCAATCGTTCCAGACCGACGTCCAGCAATCGCTGTACGAGGAGGCATCGTCGTTTGGCTTGCGTGTCGGGGTGACCTTGCCGATCCATGGCGCGGATGGCGAACTGGGCATGTTGACCTGCGTGCGCGACGAAGCGCCCGGCCAGTCCTTCCTGAAAGACCTGCAGCACAACCTGATGGCGCTGGCGTTGTTGCGCGACGTGGCGTTCGATTGGACGAGCAAGTATATCCGTGTCGCCGACGCGCAGGAAAAGCCGCCGGTGCTCACCGCACGCGAACTCGATTGCCTGCAATGGATGACTGCCGGAAAAACGGCATGGGAAATCGGCCGTATCCTGAGCATCTCCGAAGCCGGCGTCAACTTCCACATCAGTAATTTGCGCACGAAGTTCAACGTGAGCAAGCGCAACGACGTCGTGCTCAAGGCGATCCGGCTGGGCCTGGTTTCCCTGCCGGGTTGACCGCTATGCCGCCGAGTGCGCCGCTTTCGTATGCCGGCGAGCGCACGGCCTGCAAATCTCCATCGCTGACGTAGCGTAAAAAATAGAGGCGGATCAGCAGCAGCACCGGCAACGGCACGGGCATGCCCCGCTCGAACCGGCTGCCGCTGGATTGGGCCACGCCAAACCGGCTCCAGAACTGGGTCTGGTTTTCCTTCATCAGATAGCGCAGGTCGCGCATCAGCGTCTTGTCGCGCGGCGTCATCCGGTAAAACGCCGGATCCGGCTGCACCAGCGCGTTGCCTTCCAGGTCCAGCATCTTCCTGATGACTGGTCGCAATTCGTCGTTCATCGATCGCTTTCTCACGCAGGCCGTGCCGGCACCCGTCGCCAGGGTGCCGGTGCCGGCCCGGATCAATGCAGCGCGCCGAACAGGGCGCTGCGGGTTTGCTGGCCGAGATGGATCTCGAGGGCGATGGCGCGTTCCACGCCGATGCGCTGCGGTGGACCCATGCGGGTGATCTCGACGCCGGCATGGCGCAGCAGGCGCTCGACGGCGGTGCTCGTCACGGTCACGTACTTGTCGATGCCATGCTCGTCGGCGAACAGGACGATGCTGCGCATCGCTTCCATGGCCCGCTCGGCGAAACCGAAACCGCCGTCGCCGCCCGTCTCGATGGCGAACCGGCTCAGTTCCCAGATCCGTTCATGTTCCGGGGCGGTCGCGCCGTTCAGCAGTTCCGGGAACGTGTCCTTCAGCATGTACGGCCCGTTCGTCGGCATCATCCGCCAGCAACCGCACACCTGGTTCTCGTCGTTGCGGATCACCATGTAGTGCGGTTCCAGCGCGTCGTAGCCGTCGATTTCCATTCCCGCCAGCACCGGAATATCCCAACCCATGCGGTCGCGGAATACCTTGGCACGCAATACATGAATGGCACGCAGGTCGCTTTTATCGAAGTGATTACGCTGTCCGATCTGAATCAGTGAGCCCATTTCATTTCCCCTTTGATTAACGAGTTTGAATGCGGTGGTATTTCCGGTATCGCGCTGCCTGGTTCGGCGGTTTGTCGTTAGCCGATGTGGCTACTTTATGGCGTTCGGCTATTCGAAAGTACTGGTAAATCACGTAGTCGGAAAAGGGCGACACCCTATCAGAACTACTAAGGACGAGTCCGGTAGGCTGATGTATTTGCGCGGCGCATTTCGCCGGCATGGGATTCCGGCTAGTAGTTCTTATAGCTGCTTTCGAAAATTCGTTTCGATAATATGAATCCGTCGCATCCAGTGACGAAAACAAATCCGAAACACTAACCTCGAAAGGAAATAACCATGAATAACGAAATCAAAGATGCAGCAATCGTCGATACCAAAGTCGATACCACCACCGATATCGCCCAGGAAAACTTCGAAGTCGAAGACATCAGCGACCTGAACCTGTACGCCCCGCTGTCGATCTCGCTCTGCAGCAGCTCCAGCACCTCCAGCTGCAGCAGCTGCTGCTCGTAATGCGCTGACCAGCGCTGAGCGGCTGGTAGTCGGAACGGCGTTTCGACTACCAACCCCGCCCGCGTCCATTAACGCCTGGCCGACTATCAGAACTGATAGAGACGGATTGCCGGATCGGTGTTAATGGAATGCGGCGCAGCGGGCGGCGATATACGGGATATCGAAAAGAATCGTAAACAATTAATCCGATAAAAGGGGAATGACATGAGTGCAGAAATCAAGGATATGCCCGCCGGCGAAACCAGGATCGATCCGAAATTCGATCTTTCTCAGGAAAATTTCGAAATCGAGGATATCAGCGATTTGAATCTGCACGCCCCGATGTCGATTACGCTGTGCAGCGGTTGCGCCAGTTGCAGCGCCTGCTGCTCGTCCTGATTCACACAGTCGAATCAATAAAACGTCGTCCCCGCGACGATTATCTACAGACACCGCGACAACCGCCAATACCGTTGCGCGCATTTACCTCATGGAGCCATCGTGCCGAATACCGCCTTGTCTTACGTAGAGCCGGCCGGCCGCGGCCGTCAGCCGGGCTGCATCTCGACGCAGTTGTCGCCGCTCTTCCTGTTCCGCCTGGCCGGGCTGCCGCTGGAGGCGCTGGGCGCGATCGCGTCGCCCCGCCTGCGTGCCCTGGCCGAGGCGATCGACCGCCACGAACACACGCTGCAGGCGCTGGGCGAGCCGCTCGGTACCGTGCTGCACCAGGTCATCAACCAGGTCGCCAAGGACGATCTGCTGCGCGACGACATGCGCGAACTGATCGAACTCAAACGCGCCGTGCATAACCAGCGTGCGCCGAAGCGCGCGTCCGCCGTCGACGTCGCCAAACGCTATCTCGATGCCGCCGCGCAGCAGTCGCTCGGTGCCTGGGCCGACGCCGCCCAGGGCCTGAAGGCGGCCGTGGCCGACTGCGCCGGCGCGCTGCAGCTCGACCTGGAAGCGTCGCGTCTCGCCATCCATGCCTGGTCGAACCGTCCCGTCTTCAAGCGCGCGCTGCAGATCGCCAACGCCCAGCTGGAAGAAAAACTGGACCGCTATTTCACGCAGAACGTCGGCCCGATCACCCACAAGCACCGCCTGCTCGACAATTCCCTGTACGGCTACTTCCTGCGCGCCTGCAGCAAGACCAGCCCCTTCAGCACCTTCGGCGTCGTGTCGTACGGGCTGTGGAGCGACCTGCGCCCGGGCCAGACGGCCCATCTGGCGCGCGACATCGCCTACACTACCCGCACCCGCCTGAACGCGGCGCTGCTGGCGCGCATGGCGTCGTCCATTTCGAAGGCGCGGATCGCGCGCGCCGAGGTCGACCTGCGGCTCAATCCGACCTGCGTGCACAAGGACGGGCGCATCCACTTCCTGCGCCTGCGCTCGCGGCCCTTGTCGCGCCTGAACGCGTTCGGTTCGCTGACCTCGCACGGCATGTTCAGCATCGCCGTCACCGAGCCGCTGCAGCGCCTGCTGACCCTGATGCGGGACGGCGCCACGCTGCCGTTCCAGCACCTGCAGCAGCAACTGCAGGCGGACGCCGACCCCGCACAACTGCGCGCGTGGCTCACGCACCTGACGGAAGTCGGCCTGCTCGAGTCCACCGATACCTACGACGCCACCCGCTACGACACGCTGGTCGAGCACGTGCGGCGCGGCGCCGAACAGATCGGCTCGGACGTGCTGTCGAACTTCGTCGAGCGCGCGGAGGGCATCACCCGGCAAATGGATACCGACGACGTCGCGCAGCGCCGCACGCAACTCGCCGGCATCGCCGCGGCCGTCAGCGACTTGTCGGCCCAGGCCGACGGCCTGCAGATCAAGCTCGAAGCGTCGACCATCTTCTACGAGGACGCGGCGCTGGCCGGCGGCCGGTTCGGCCTGCCGTACGCGGGCAACGCCGCGTTCATCGACCAGCTCAAGCAATTGCAGCAGCTGCAGCCGATCTTCGATTCCGGCGCGCCGCTGCGGGCCGCGCTGGTCGAGTATTTCAAGAAGCGCTACGGCGTCGGCGGCGAGTGCCGCGACGTGCCGCGCCTGTCCGAGGAATTCGCGCGCGAATGCGCCGGGCCGTTCCAGAACGTCAGTTCGGAGGCCAGGACCATCGAACTGTTCGACGCCAGCTTCGACATCGAGCACAGCCGGAATATCCGCGCCTCGCGCGTGCTGCATTGCCTGCGCAACCTGTGCATGCGTCACGTGCGCCATCTCGGCCGCAGCAGCACGGCGGACGAGGTGGACATCGGCCCCGAGCGCATCGACACGCTGCTCGCCCACATGCCGACGCGCCTGCACCGCAGTTATTCGTCGTCCTTCTTCGTGCAGCCGTGCACGCCCGACCGCCAGACGGACAACTGGGTGCTCAACAAGGTCTACGGCGGCTCCGGCCAGCTGATGAGCCGGCTGCTATACCTGTGGGAAGACGAGCGCGACAACCTGCCCACGCGCACCCTGCGCAACTACATCGCCGATAACGTGCCGGCCGGCAGCGTGATCGCCGAGCTGCCGGGCAACGGCGATTCGAACCTGAACTTCCACCCCGACCTCGTCGATCACGTGATCGGCGGCGCGGAAGGGGCGGAAGGCGCGGGGCAGGCGGGCGGGCGCCGCAACATCCCCTTGTCCGACCTGCGCATCCGCCACGACACGGCCAGCGACACGCTGCAGCTGCTGTCGGCCGGCGGCGGCCACCAGATCCTGCCGGTGTACCTGGGCGGCCTGGTCAGCGCCCTGCTGCCCGACGTGCAAAAGCTGCTGCTGCTGTTCGGCCTGTCGAGCACCGTCGTGCTGCCGACCTGGAACACGCTGTTCGCGACGCGTGCGCCGGCCGGCGTCCAGCGTTATCCGCGCCTGTCGGCGGGGACGATCGTCCTGCTGCGCAAGATGTGGTCGATCGCGCCGGAGCTGGTGCCGCGCCGTGCCGCCGGCGAGACCGACGCCGACCTGTACCTGCGCCTGCGCGCCTGGCGCAAGACGCATGCGCTGCCGGCGCGCAGCTACATCACGTTCGCGCGCATCGACAGCATGGACGAGGCCAACCAGCGCAAGCCCATGTTCTTCGACCTGGGCAGCATCCGCTCCGTGCTGGCGCTGCAAAAGGAACTGGAAAAACACGAGGGCGTGCTGTGGCTGGCCGAGGCGCTGCCCGATCCCGCGCCGGACGGCGCCGCCGGCGGGCGCCATCACTGCGAATACATCTTCGACCTCACCTCCACCACGGGGCAATGATCATGAAACCGAACTGGCTCAGCCTGCACATCCACTACAACAGCGATCCGTTCTGGCTCCTCACCGAGACCATCGATCCGCTCATCGCCAGGCTGTCCGAACAGCGCCTGCTGGCGAACTATTTCTTCGTCCGCTATTGGGAACAGGGCCCGCACATCCGGCTGCGCCTGCTGCCGGCGCACGCCGACGCCGCGCCGACGCTGCTGCAGGCGGTCGGCAGCCGCGTCGAGCAATTCCTCGCACGCCGGCCGTCGATCTTCAAGTTCCCGTCGATGTATATGTCGGACAATTTCAAGGAACTGTTCATCGAGGAATACGGCGCGGCGGCGCTGTACCGGAAATACGGGCCGCAGGGCCTGATTCCGTTCGAGCGCAACAACAGCATCCGGCAGGTCGATTACGAGCCCGAATACGAACGCTACGGCGGCACGGCCGGCACCGCGATCGCGGAGCAGTATTTCGAGGCGTCCAGCGCCATCACGCTGCAGGTGCTGGGCGGCCAGAACGGCCACGATTTCCGTATCGTGCTTGGCCAGGCGTTCCGCTTCTTCATCTATCTGTGCCTGACGTTTTTCGAAGGCGCCGACCGTGCCGCCTTCGCCGCCGCCTACCAGCGCCAGTGGGCCCAGTTCGGCGGCAAGAAGTCGCCGTCGACGCTGTCGGATTTTGCGTACAAATATGGCCGCCAGCGCGACTTCCTCGACGGCGCACTGCGCTCCTGCGAAGACGTGCTCGCCGGCCGCGCCGTCACGGTGCCGGTCGAGGCGGCCTGGATCGCGGCGCTGCGGCGGCTGAAGGCCAGCCTGGCCGAGGCCGGCGCCAACGGCGACATCGTGGTGCCGGAAGAGCGAGGCGGCCTGGCCGGCTATGTCCGCTATCTGTTGCCGAGCTATGTCCACATGCACAACAACCGGCTGGGCCTGGCGATTTCCGACGAAGTCTATCTGGCCTACCTCGCCGACCAGGCGTTCACCCATCATGTCTGATACCGCGCTCCTGGCGCTGCGCCCCGCGCGCAGCGCGCACGCCACGATCGGCCCGGCGATGCGGGTCGGCGGCCAGCGCGTGCATTACGTCAAGAACGGCGCCGCCGCCAGCTACTGCCGGCTCGGCGCACGCGAGACCTTCCTGCTGGCGGCGATGGACGGCGAGCGTACGCTGGCCGACATCGGCACCGCCTACGAGCGCGAATTCGGCGTGCCGCTGAGCACGGGCGGGATGCAGAAGATCCTGCAGATCCTCGGCAGCCGCGGCCTGCTGGCGTTGCCGGGGACGGCGCCGGCCGTGCCGCCCGCCGCGCCGCTGCCGCGCCTCGCCGTTCGGGGCTGGGGCGAGGTGTACCTGCGCGTCGCCGATCCCGGCCGCCTGCTCGACGCCATCGTGCGCCGCCTGGGCTGGATCGACGGCGCCGTCGCCACGTGGTGCATCGTGCTGGCGATCGGCCTGTGCGAGGCCTACGCGCTGGCGCGCCACGCGGCGCTGTGGGACACCATCCAGGTATCGCTGCGGCATCCGTCCGCGCTGCTGATCGCCGTGTTCGCCGGCATCACGTACGCGGGCGCGCTGGTGCACGAGCTGGCGCACGGCACGATGTGCGTGCGCTACGGCGGCCGTGTCAACGATATGGGGCTGATGTTCCGCTACCTGATGCTGTTCCCGTATTGCAAACTCGACGACCTCGTCGTGCTGCCCGACGCCCGCGCCCGCAAGGTGGTGGTGCTGGCCGGCGTCACCGCCAACCTGTTGCTGCTGCTGCCGTTCGGCGTCATCGATGCCTGCCTGGGCGGCGCCGACTTCCTGAAGCAGCTGTGCGCGTGGATGCTCGTGTTCTACAACCTCAGCGTGCTGTTCAACCTGCTGCCCTTCCTGCGCTTCGACGGTTACATGCTGCTCAGCATCGCGCGCGGCCGGCCCGAGCTCAAGGAAGAAGCGTTCAAGGAATTGCGCCTCATGCTGCCGCGGGCACGCCGGGTCCGGCCGCGCGCCGCGCCGGCGAACTGGCCGCTGCTGGCGTACGGCCTCGGCTATGCGCTCGTCACGGCCGCCGCGGTGGGCTGGGCCCTGTTCCGGTGGGTGCGCTGGAGCGTCGACACCGGCCTGCCGTGGCTGGCCCCGGCGCCGCTGCTGCTGGTACTGGCGCTGTCGCTGAAGGCCGGCAAGGCCAGGGCCGCGGCCCGGCCCGTTCCCGCCAATCCCTGAATCCATGAGGATGACCATGTCTAACGTGAGTGCAAAACTCGATTTGCTCAAGATCGGACGCGAGGCGGCGCCTTCCGCGCCGGTCCGGCCCGGCCGCCTGGCGCTGGCCGCGGGCGCCGTCGTGGTGCTGGGCGCGGCCGGCGCGCTGCTGGCGCCGCGCGGCCTGCCGGTCCGCGCCGCCGCCCTGGCGCCGGCCGCCACCGTGCCGGCGCCGGTCGCGGTGCCCGCCGTCGCGCCGGCCGGGCAGGTGCTGGTCGCGTCGGGCTACGTGGTGGCGCGCCGGCGCGCCACGGTGGCGGCCGAAGTGACCGGACGATTGATGGACATCCGCGTCGAAGAAGGCCAGCGCGTGGCGCAGGGCCAGGTGCTCGCCGTGCTCGACGCCGGCATGGCCGACAGCGAGCTGGCCAGCGCGCAGGCCAGGGTCGCCTCGGCCGACGCCAGCACCCGCGCCGCCGCCGCCGACCTGGCCGAGGGCCGCGATACGGCGCGGCGCAGCGACACGCTGGCCCAGACCGGCTTCCTGAGCAAGACGAGCCTCGTCAAGGACCGCGCCCGCGTCGCCAACCTGGAGGCGCAACTGGGCCGGGCCGAGGCCGAGGCCCAGGCGGCGCGCGCCGACGCGGCGCGGCTGCAGGCCCAGCGCCGCCAGTACGACATCCGCGCGCCGTTCGCCGGCATCGTCGTCGACAAGAACGCGCAGCCGGGCGAGATCGTCTCGCCGATCTCCGGCGCCGGCGGTTTCACGCGCTCGGGCATCTGCACGATCATCGACATGACCAGCCTCGAGATCCAGGCCGAGGTCAACGAAAGCTACATCGGCCGCGTGCGGGAGGGCCAGCGCGTCGATGCCGTGCTCGACGCGTATCCCGACCTGGCCATCGCGGCGCGCGTGCTGGCCGTGGTGCCGACGGCGAACCGCGACAAGGGCACCGTGCGCGTGCGCATCGCGCTGCTGCGGCCGGAGCCGAAGATTCTTCCCGATATGGCCGTCAAAGTCACGATTCACGCTACTTCACCGAAAGGAAACTGACATGTCCGCTTTGTTCCAACTCCAGCAGGTCAGCAAGACGTACAGCCGCGGCAAACAGGCCGTGTCCATCTTCGACGACCTCGACCTCACGATCCCGGAAGGCGATTTCGTCGCCATCATGGGCCCGTCCGGCTCGGGCAAGAGCACGCTGCTCAACCTGCTCGGCGGCATCGACCGGATCAGCACCGGCTCGCTGCGCTTCCGCGACGAGCAGCTCGACGGCTACAGCGAAAGCCGCATGACGCAATGGCGCGCCCGCCACGTCGGCTTCATCTTCCAGTCGTACAACCTGATGCCGATGCTGCGCGCGGCGCAGAACGTCGAACTGCCGCTGCTGCTGACCAGGCTGAACCGCCGCCAGCGCGCGCAGAACGTGCAGATCGCGCTCGACGTGGTCGGCTTGTCCGAGCGCGCGCGCCATTATCCGCGTGAAATGTCGGGCGGCCAGCAGCAGCGTGTTGCCATCGCGCGGGCGCTGGTGGCCGATCCCGACCTGCTGCTGTGCGACGAGCCGACCGGCGATCTCGACCGCGAAAGCGCGGACGCCATCCTGGACGTGCTGCGCCTGCTCAACCGCGAGCACGGCAAGACCATCGTGATGGTCACCCACGACCCGGCCGCCGCCGCGTACGCCCGGCGCACGCTGCATCTCGACAAGGGCGTCTTCGTGCAAAAAGAGGCCGCCCATGTCTGAGCTCACCCTGATCCGGAAAAACCTGCTGCGCAAGCCGCTGCGCTTCCTGCTGATGTACGTCGTGATCGCGGTCGCGTTCCTGCTGTTCGGGCTGTTGCAAAGCGTGCAGTCCGTCATGTCCGGCAAGTCGGAAGCGAACCAGGGCAACCGCCTGATCGTCTCGAACCGCATCAACTTCACGCAGCCGCTGCCCTATGCCTACGCCGAACGCGTCGCGGCGCTGCCCGGCGCGGAGGCGGTGGCGCACGCGACGTGGTTCGGCGGTTACTACCAGGAGCCGCGCAATTTCCTCGTGTCGTATGCGGTCGACCCGCAAGCCTACCTGAAGGTGTATCCGGAACTGCGCCTGGGCGCCGCGCAGCGCGCTGCCTTCGTACGCGAGCGCAACGGCCTGATGGTCGGGCGCGCGACGGCCGAGCGCTTCCACTGGCAGCTGGGGCAGCACGTGGCGCTGTCCTCCAGCATCTTCAGCAATCGCCAGGGCGGCCACGCCTGGGATTTCGTCGTCAGCGCGATCTATACCAACGACAAGGCGAACGGCGATGAACAGGCTGTCTATTTCCACTACGACTACCTGAACACGAGCCGCACGTTCGGCATGGACAAGATCGGCTCGATCGTCGTCGCCACCCGCGACGCCGCCAGCGGCGAACGCGTGGCGCGCACCATCGACCAGGCATTCTCGAACACGCCCGACGAGACGAGCACCGTCAACGAACAGCAGTTCGCCCAGGCGTTCCTGGCCCAGTTCGGCAACATCGGCGCGATCGTGCGCATCGTGGTCGGGGCCGCGTTCATCACGATGCTGCTCGTCGTCGGCAACACGATGATGATGAACAGTCGGGCCCGGACGCGCGAGATCGGCATCTTCAAGTCGCTGGGCTTTCCGCGCGCCAGCGTGGCGCGCATGGTCGTGGGCGAATCGCTGCTGCTGGCCGTCAGCGCCGCGCTGGGCGGGCTGCTGCTGGCCGGCGGCGTCGTCGCGCTGCTGCGCACCAGCCCCAATTTCGCCGGCCTCACGATGCCGCCCGCGATCTGGCTCGGCGGCCTGGGCGCGGCGTTCCTGCTGGGCCTGCTGACCGCCGCCGTGCCCCTGCGCACGGCCCTCAACCTCGACGTTGCCACCGCATTGGGAAGGGTCTGAATCATGTTCACCATATTCCGTCAGATCGGGGCCGCGACCCGGATCGGTTTGTTCAGCCTGAACCAGCGGCGCGCGCTGTCGCTGGCGGCCATCGTCGCCATCGCGATGGTCGTGTTCGTGCTGCTCGGCGCGCTCGCGCTCGACAACGGGTTCCGCCATGCCCTCGACAACAGTGGCGCCGCCGATGTCGCGATCGTCCTGCGCGCCGGTTCCGAAAGCGAAGTCAACAGCACGCTCGACAAATCGCAGCAGGACCTGCTCGCGGCCGCTCCCGGCGTCCTGCACGTGAACGGGCAGGCGGTGGCGTCGCCGGAGCTGGCCATGGTCGTCGACGGCATCAAGAAGTCGAGCGGCAAGCGCGCCAACATCGCGCTGCGCGGCATCACGCCGGCGGCGCTGCAGGTGCGGCCGGCCGTGCGCATCGCCAGCGGCCGCATGTTCGCGCCGGGCAGCAACGAGATCGTCGTCGGCCGCGGGGTCGAGCGCGCGTTCGAGGGCCTGGGGCTGGGCGGCCACGTGCGCCTCCACGGCGTCGACTGGACGGTCGTCGGCATCTTCGACGCCGGCGGCAGCGTGTTCGAATCGGAGATGTGGGCCGACCTGCACGTGCTGCAGGGACTGACGGGCCGCGGCAGCTCGGTGCAGGCGCTGCGGCTGCGCGTCACCGGACCGGACGGGCTGGCCGCCGTGCGCCGCTACGCCGCATCCGAGCCGCGCCTGGACGTGACGGTCAAGTCCGACCGCGAGTACTACGCCGACCAGGCCAGGCTCAGCACCGACCTGATCAACAGCATCGGCAAGCCGCTGGCGCTGATCATGGCGCTGGGCGCACTGGCCGGCGCGCTGAATACGATGTACGGCTCGGTGGCCGAACGCGGCAAGGAAATCGGCACGCTGCGCATCCTCGGCTACGGCCATGCCGCCGTGATGGCCGGCACGCTGGTCGAGGCGCTCGTGCTGGCGCTGGCCGGCGCCGCGCTCGGCACGCTGGGCGCCTGCCTCGTGTTCAACAACATGAGCGGCTCGACGCTGAGCGGGAGCTTTTCCACGCTCGTGTTCAACATGTCGCTGGCGCCTCGCCAGCTGGCCATCGGTGCGGCCTGGGCCGTGACGATCGGCGTGCTGG
The DNA here is from genome assembly GCF_034420155.1 of Massilia luteola. Taxonomy (NCBI): domain Bacteria; kingdom Pseudomonadati; phylum Pseudomonadota; class Betaproteobacteria; order Burkholderiales; family Oxalobacteraceae; genus Massilia; species Massilia luteola. Next base: position 41,209 of record NZ_JAXOFN010000017.1, on the reverse strand, counting down.
GCGGACTGTTCCCGGCCGTGCGCGCCACGCGCCAGTCGATCTCGCAGGCGCTGGCAGAATGAACACGCTCGCCCACCCGCAAGCCGTCCGCGCGCTCCCGGCGATGCGCGCCGACGCCGGCGTCTTCATCTTCGCGGCCAGCGCCGACGTCCGGGCCCGGCTGGCCGCCGCCGTCGGCGCCGGGGACGACGTGCACGCCTACGCCGACCCGGGCGACGCCGCCGCCTTCGCGCACATGCGGCGTGCCGGGGCGGGCAGCGTGGGCATCGTCGCGGTGGAGGGGCTGCTGCTGTTCTTCCCGGCCGACGCCGGCTGCGTGGCATGCCTGCACCAGGTGCGCCTGGCGCAGCAGGTGCCGCACGAGATCGCCGCGCATCGCCAGGGTGTGGCGATCGACCTGTGCGCGCCGGCCCACCTGTCGTCGTTCGCGCTGGACCTGGTGCCGACCCTGCACGGCTTCGTGCGGGCGGACGGTGCCGGGACCGGCATCGCGCTCGACCTCATCACGCTGCGCATCACGCGCTTCGCGCCGCACGGGCAGCGCAGCTGTCCGCTGTGCGGCAGCGCCGGGGCGCCCGCGCCGCAGCCGGCGGACGCGCTGGCGCCGCCGCCGCCGCGCGCGCTGGTGCACCGCCAGAAGCGGCATGCGGCCGCGTACCGCTGCCGGCAGCTCAGCGAGTATGCGATCGACGTCGCGCGCTACATCAATCCGGTCAACGGCATGCTGGGCAAGACGCTGCTGCAGAACCGCGAACTGCCGTTCTACGCGCTTACCAACGGCCGCTTCTTCGAATCGGAACTGGCGCGCGAGGCGCCCATCGACTGGTTCGGCACCGCGCAGACCTACCAGGACAGCGCCGTCGTCGGCATCTTCGAGGGCCTCGAGCGGCACGCGGGCCTGCTGGCGCGCGAGGGCGGCGGCACCGTGCGCACGTCCTACGCCGCGGCGGCCGGCATGGCATTGCATCCGGGCAGCCTCGGGCTGTACGAAGACGCCACGTACGCGGCCGACGCGGCGCTGCTGCGCTTCGACGACGAGGCGCCGCTGGACTGGGTGTGGGGCCACTCGGTGGCACGCCGGTCGCCCGTGCTGGTGCCGTCCGATTTCGTGTACTACGGCAGCCGCCAGATGATCTACGGGAATTCCAGCGGCTGCGCCACCGGCAGCTGCGTCGAGGAGGCGCTGCTGTTCGGCCTGCTCGAAACCATCGAACGCGATGCCTTCATGCTGCACTGGCTGGCGCGCCTGGCGCCGCGCCGCATCGCGCTCGACAGCATCGCCGACGTCGAGTGCAAGACCATCATCACCCGACTGGCGGCGGCGGGCGCCGAACTGCACCTGCTCGACGCGCGGCTGGACCTGCCGGTGCCCGTCGTGCTGGCCGTGATCGTGCGCGCGCCGGGCGAGTTCGGCGCGTTCTCGCTGGCGGCCGGCGCCAGCTTCGATCCGGTCGACGCGATCCGGCGTGCGCTGGGCGAGGTCGCGGTGCATTTCCACGGGTTCGAGGAACGCTCGCGCCTGGCCGCCGCGGCGAACGCCCGCGCGGGCGCCACCGGCTTCGCCAGCGTCAAGAGCCTCGAAGACCACGCGCTGTTCTATGGCCAGCCGGAAGCGCTGCCGCTGGCGCGCTTCCTCGTCGAGAACCCGGACGAACGCAGCTATGCCGACACGTATGCCGCGTGGAACGCGCAGCGGCCGGCGTCGCTGTCGCTGCTCGACGACCTCGAATTCTTCTTCGCCGCGCTGCGCGCCGCCGGCTACGGCGACGTCGTGTGGGTGGACCAGAGCTCGCCCGAACAGGTGCAACTGGGCCTGCGCACCGTGCGCGCCATCGTGCCGGGGCTGCTGCCCATCGATTTTGGCCACGGCCGCTGCCGCGCCGCCACGCTGCCGCGCCTGTACGAACTGCCGCACCGCCTCGGCCTGCGCGCGGCGCCGCTGCGCGCGGACGACGTCAACCGTTCGCCGCATCCATTCCCATGATCACAACGCAAACGGATACCGCCATGTCTCTGATCCAGGATTATCAAGCCAGCTTCCGCGAGCGCGACGGGTATCTGTCGCAGGAGCTCGTGTCCGGCCCGGTGGACTGGTCCGACGCGCCGTTCAAGCACACGGTCCGGCGCGGCGTGTTCGAAGTGCCGCTGCCCAACGGCAGCCTGCTGGCCGAGCTGCTGGCGGCGGCCGGGCCGCGGCCCGGGCTGACGCTGGCGGCGCTGGCGCAGGTGCTGTGGTACGCCAACGGGCTGCTGCGCCGCAAGTTCGACGTCGACTGGGCCAAGTCCGCGGCCGGCCAGAACCGCGACGGCGCGAGTTACGCACGCGGCACCTCGTCGGGCGGTGGCCTGTATCCGACCGAGCTGTACCTGGTGGCCGAGGACCTGCCGGGCCTGCCCAACGGGATCTACCACCATTGCGAGGCGCGCTCCGCGCTGCAGCGCACGCGCGCCGGCCGCTACGGACCGGCGCTGTGCGCCAGCTGGCGAGGGGAGGCGCGGCACGGTGTCTGCCACCTGGTGCTGACCACGCGCTTCTGGAAAAACGTCTTCAAGTACAAGAACTTCGGCTACCAGCTGATGACCGAGGATTGCGGCGCCGTCGTGGGCACGCTGTTGCAGGCGCTGGGCGACGTCGGCATCGCCGCCACCGTGCGCTTCCATTTCGCCGACCGCCAGGTGGCCGGCCTGATGGGACTGGACGCCGACGCCGAAGTGCCGATGATCGTGATCGAGCTGGGCCACGGCCCGGTCCGGACCGGCCCGCCGCGCGCGGTGCCGTCCGGCGCGCGGCCGCCGGCGCCGCTGGAGCGTTCGCGGCGCGTCGCGGTGCCCGCGCTGATCGGTGAACTGCACCGCGCCACCGTGCGCGCCGCCGCCGCGCCGCTGGCGCCGCTGCCGGCCTGGGACGGGCCGTACGTGGCATCCGCCTGGCAGGCGCTGCCCGCGGCCGACACCATCGTCGGCAGCACGCGCCTGTTCATGCAGCGCCGCAGCAGCATGGGACGGCAACTGGGGGAAGACCCGCTGACGCGGCACGAACTGGCCACGTTGCTGGCGGCGGCGGGCCAGCCGTTCCGCTCGGACCTGGCGCCCGCCGCCGCGCCGCCGCGCTCGGTGCGCCTGGCCGCCTATGCGCGCCACGTCGATGGGCTCGCGCCCGGCGCCTACGCCTATTGCGCGCGCCGGCACGGACTGGCCGCGTGCGCCGGACCGGACGATTCGGACATCGACCTGCAGCGGATTTATTACATGCAGAACTACAACATCAACCAGACCGGCCTGCTGCTGGCCGTCGTGGCGCGCCATGACGCCGCGTACGCGGCCTGGGGCGAGCGCAGCATCCGCATCTGCAACGGCGAGGCCGGCATGGCGGCGCAGCGCCTCTACCTGGCCGCCGCGCAGCTGGGGCTGTCGTGCGGCGCCGTGCTGGGCTTTAACTGCGCCGAGGCCGACCGCTTGTTCGGCCTCGACCGGCCGGCCGAAAGCATCGTGCTGATGATGCTGATCGCACGCCGCCCCAACCAGCAGGCCGCCTTCGACAGCCGCTTCGACGGCTGACATCCACGGCCGCAGCGCTCAACCATACCGGGAGACCATCGTGAACATCGACCACATCAAGCCCGTGCTGCCGCACGACACCGTGTTCCTGCCCACCGACACGGGCATGTACATCCGCCGCAACGAGCGCGTCATGACGCTCAAGGGGAAAAGCATCCACGGCGCGTTCCTGCGCCTGGCGCCGCTGCTCGACGGCCAGCAGACGCTCGCTGCGCTGTGCGCCGGCATGTCCGACGCGAGCGCGGGCGCGCTGCGCCAGTTGCTGACGACGCTGATCGAGAAGAAAGTCCTGATCGCCCGCTCGGACGACGACCAGGCCCTGCTGACGTCGCACGAACGCGCCTGTTACGCGTCGCAGCTGGCGTTCCTCGAACATCTGGTGGACCGTCCCGGCGCCGCGCTGCTGCGCCTGCGCACGGCGCGCGTCTACCTGGACGGCACCGGCATCGCGTGCCAGGCGGCCGGCAAGACCCTGTTGCGCAACGGCGTCGGACAACTGTATCTGGCCGCCGGCATCGACGACGACCTGGCCGCCGTGCTGGAGCGGACGGCCGCCGACCTGCGCGGGCAGGGCGTCAACGCGGCCGTGCTGCGCCTGGCCGACGATTTCGCCGGCGAGCACGCGCGCCACGCGTTCGACTTCGCCGCCTACGTGTCCGACCGGCCCGCGTTCGACGCGCTGGCCGGATTGACGCGGTCGTGCGCCCTGGACCGGGTGGCGTTGTTCCCGGCCGTGCTGATCGACGGCGCGGCGCGCATCGGCCCGCTGCCGGCGGCGCACGGACCCGGCTGCTGGAACTGTGCGTTCCTGCGTCTGCTCGACCAGGTGCCGGCCCCGCTGGCCGCGCAGTTGTGGCGCCATCGCGCCCTGGGCCTGCCGTACGTGGCCGAGGCCCAGTATTCCGGCGCGCCGCTGTTGCAGGTGATGGGCAACGGCCTGGCGTTCCGCCTGTTCCAGCACGCCTGCGGCATCGCCGGCGAGGCCGGTGGACACGGCCATGCGGTCGAATCGATCTCCGCCATGACCCTGGAGGCGCGCGCGGGCACGGTGCTGGCGCATCCCGACTGCACGCTGGCCCATCGCGCGGCGCCCGTCGATGCCGGCACCGACGCGCTGGCGGCCGAACGCATGCTGGTGGCGGCCGACTTCGGCCTGTTCGCCGCCTTCGATGACGACACCCTGAAGCAGGTGCCGGTGTTCCAGAGCCGCCTGCGCCGCACGGGCGCCGCCGGCGGCGCCAGTTATCCGGGCAACAGCATGGCGTCGAATGCGCAGGCGCGGCGCCAGGCGCTGCTGGCGGGTGCGCTCGGCTATGCGCTGGGACGCGCGCCCGATCCCGGCATGCTGCTGTCGAACGCCCAGGCCGCGCGCAGCGCCGCCGCCGTGATCGATACGGACGCGGTGACGGGCCGGGCCGGACTGGCCGATCCGGCCCGCCACGTGTCGTCCTGGCTGTGGGCGGTCGATGCCGCCGACGGCCGGCCGTACCTGCTGCCCGGCACCGACGTGTTCGGCGCCGGCGTGCCCGGCGAGCCGGCCCTGCAGATGCCGGGCAGCGGCGCCGGTGCCGGCTTCGGCACCCTCGAGGCGCGGCGCGCGGCCATGCTGTCGCTGGTCACGCGCCAGGGCTTGCAGGCGGTGGCCGACGGCGACATCGTGCCGGCCGCGGCCGATCCGGGGCAGTGGGCGCCCGAGCTCGCTGCGTATTTCGACCTGTTGCGCCAGGGTGCGCCGGCCGCCGCGGCGTGGACGTTCACGCTCGACGCGACGGCCGTCGTGCTGGTCGCGCTGGACGGCGCCGCCGCCGGCGGCCCGGTGCTGGTGGGCGCCGGGAGCGGCGTCGACGATGCCGCGCGCCAGGCGCTGACCGAGGCCCTGGCGGTCGGCGCGGGCGGCGCCAGCGCGGCCACCTGGAGCGATTTCCTGCCGCCGCAGCTCGGCTACGGCCCGTTCGGCGCGCCGTCCGCGCCCGGCCGTGCCCACGGCACATTGGCTGCGCTGGCGGGCGGCGGGGAGGCGCAGGCTGTCCACGTCGTCTATTGCGACGTCACGCCCGCCGACCTGGCGCAAGCGGGTATCGTCGTCGTGAAAGCGGCGCTCGTGCGCCATGCGGGCGCGACGGCGCCCATCGACAGCGACGCCGAATGCGCGGCCTGAACGCTCCGTTTCCACCCTTTATGCAGAGGTCTCATATGGCACAGTCCCAAGCACCACATCCGGGCGTCGCCCTCGGCGGCGTATTCCTTTCCCTGTTCGGCGCCCTCTGGCTCGCGGGCGCCAGCTACCGCTACCTGGGCGTGAGCCCGGCGGCGCTCGCCGCCATCGCCGCGGGCGCGGCCGGCATCGCGGCGTGGGGGCTGGCCGTGTTCCGGCGCCGCCCTCCGGTCTTCGGCGCCGATGCGGCCGTCAGGAAGCGCCTGGCGCGGTCGTTCATGGCCGTGAACGCGGTGCAGTGGTCACTGATCGGCCTCCTGATCCTGGCGCTGAACGTCAGCGGGCACGTCGCGTGGATCGTGCCCGGCGTGATTTTCCTGGTGGGCGTGCACTTCGTGCCGCTGGCGCGCCTGTTCCGCTACCGCGGCTATGACGCCACGGCGGCTGCGCTGGTGCTCGTGGCCGTGCTCGACGTCCTGGCGGGCGCCGGCGCCCGCACCATCGCGCCCACGCTGCTGGCCACCGGCGCCATCCTGTGGACCAGCGCCGTCCTCCTGTTGCGCGCAATGCAGCCCCGGCGGGCGGGCGGCGGGCTGCCGACGCGCGCGCGCTAGGGTCTATCCGACCGATACGAGGTAACAGGCGCGATTTCCGGGATCATCGGCACGTCTTCCCCGCGGAGGCGGAGCCGATTTTGCGTGGGCGGCCTCTCGAACTCGGGTTCCCGCCAAGGGGGCGCCCCGCCCGGGAACGCCGTAAAGATCGATGCCGCTGGCCTTTCGTTGGTCGGATAGCCCCTGGCTGCCTGCGGTGTTCATGGATGAGTCGGTGCGCCGGCTCATCATGCAAGAATCTTCTATGCAAATAAGGAATGCTTCGTTTGCAATATGATTGCAGAGTGCGATTATTCCGTATCGTTAGAAGAATTTGTAATAAGACCCCATGAACATATTTGCAAGCCGTAACAGCGCCAACCGGGTGATCCCCGGCTTCGGCCTGTCGCTCGGGTTCACGATTTTCTACCTGGCGCTGCTGGTGCTGATCCCGCTGTCGGCGATCTTCCTCAAGACGTTCACGATGACCTGGGGCGCTTTCGTCAGCGCCGTCACGTCCGACCGCGTGATGGCGTCGTACCGGCTGAGCTTTGGCGCCGCGCTGATCGGGGCCGCCATCAACGTCGTGTTCGGCGGCATCGTCGCATGGGTGCTCGTGCGCTACCAGTTCCCCGGCAAGCGCTTCGTCGACGCCCTGGTCGACCTGCCGTTCGCGCTGCCGACGGCGGTCGCCGGCATCACGCTGACGGCGCTGTATTCGTCCAACGGCTGGATCGGGCAATACCTGGAAAAGGCCGGCATCAAGGTCGCGTTCACGCCGCTGGGCGTCGTCATCGCGCTGACCTTCATCGGCCTGCCGTTCGTCGTGCGCACGGTGCAGCCGGTGCTGGAAGACGCCGAGCGCGAACTGGAAGAGGCGGCCGCCAGCCTGGGCGCCAGTCCGTGGCAGACGTTTGTCCGGGTCATCCTGCCGGGCATCGTGCCCGCGCTGCTGACGGGCTTCGCCCTCGCGTTCGCGCGCGCCACCGGCGAATACGGCTCCGTGATCTTCATCGCCGGCAATATGCCGATGGTGTCCGAGATCACGCCGCTGTTCATCATCACCAAGCTGGAGCAGTACGACTACACGGGCGCCACCGCCATCGCCGTCGTGATGCTGCTCGTCTCGTTCCTGCTGCTGCTGACCATCAACCTGCTGCAGGCCTGGGCGCGCAAGCGCGCGGGGAAGTGACATGAGTGCCGTCCTCGACAATCAAACGAAAGACCAGGCCGCCACCGCACCGGCGCCGCGCAAGGCCACCAATACGCTGGAGCCGGCCTGGGTGCGCTACGCGCTGATCTGCGTGGCGCTGGCCTTCCTGACGCTGTTCCTGTTCGTGCCGCTCGTCGCCGTGTTCACGGAAGCGCTCAGGAAAGGCTGGGACACGTACAAGGAAGCCGTCCTCGATCCGGACGCGCTGTCCGCCATCAGGCTGACGTTCATCGCCGCCGGCATCGCCGTGCCGCTGAACCTCGTGTTCGGCGTGGCCGCGGCCTGGACCATCGCCAAGTTCGACTTCCCCGGCAAGAGCATCCTGCTGTCGCTGATCGACCTGCCGTTCTCGGTGTCTCCCGTGATCGCGGGCCTGATCTATGTTCTGCTGTTCGGTTCGCAGGGCTGGTTCGGTCCGTGGCTGATGGACCACGACATCAAGATCCTGTTCGCCGTGCCCGGCATCGTGCTGGCGACCGTCTTCGTCACGTTCCCGTTCGTCGCGCGCGAACTGATCCCGCTGATGCAGGCGCAGGGCAGCGAGGAGGAAGAGGCGGCCCTGGTGCTGGGTGCGTCCGGCTGGAAGACCTTCTTCAAGGTCACGCTCCCGAACATCAAATGGGGCCTGCTGTACGGCGTGATCCTGTGTAACGCCCGCGCGATGGGCGAGTTCGGCGCCGTGTCCGTCGTCTCCGGCCACATCCGCGGCGAAACGAACACGATGCCGCTGCAGGTCGAGATCCTCTACAACGAATACAACTTCACGGCCGCGTTCGCGATCGCGTCGCTGCTGGCGCTGCTGGCCCTCGTGACCCTGGCCGTGAAAACCTTTATCGAATGGCGGTTGCACCAGGCCCACAAGGCCAGCGCGCAGGGCCACACCACGGAGCAATGACATGACGATCGAAGTCCAACATATCCGCAAGCAGTTCGGCCAGTTCACGGCCCTGGACGACGTCTCGCTGAAGTTCGCCGACGGCGAGCTGACGGCGTTGCTCGGCCCGTCCGGCTGCGGCAAGACGACGCTGTTGCGCATCATCGCCGGCCTCGAGTTCCCGGACGCGGGCAAGGTGCTGCTCGACGGCGACGATGCCTCGGCACGCCACGTGCGCGAGCGCCAGGTCGGCTTCGTGTTCCAGCATTACGCGCTGTTCAAGCACATGACGGTGTTCGAGAACGTCGCGTTCGGCCTGCGCGTAAAACCGCGCAAGGAGCGCCCGTCCGAAGCGCAGATCCGCGACAAAGTGAAAAAGCTGCTGGAGCTCGTGCAGCTGGACTGGATCGCCGACCGCTACCCGCCGCAGCTGTCGGGTGGCCAGCGCCAGCGCATCGCCCTCGCGCGCGCGCTCGCCGTGGAGCCGCGCGTGCTGCTGCTCGACGAACCGTTCGGCGCGCTCGACGCCAAGGTGCGCAAGGAGTTGCGGCGCTGGCTGCGTCAGCTGCACGACGAATTGCATGTGACGTCGATCTTCGTCACCCACGACCAGGAAGAAGCGCTCGAAGTGGCGGACCAGGTCGTGCTGATGAACAAGGGCCACGTCGAGCAGCTGGGCACGCCGGCCGACGTCTACAACCACCCGGCGTCGCCGTTCGTCTACGGCTTCCTGGGCAACGTCAACCTGTTCCACGGCCGCGTGCACGAAGGCGTGCTGGCCAGCGGCGACGCCACGTTCCACGCGCCGCAGTACGCCAACGTACAGAACGGCGCAGGCATCGCCTACGTCCGTCCGCACGACCTCGACGTCGAGCGTTACGTGCCGGGCGGCGAGGGCGTCGCGGTGAAACTGCGCCGCGCGCACGCGATCGGCCCGCTGGCCCAGCTCGACCTGGAGCGCGCCGACAATGCCCAGATCATCGAGGCCGTGATCCCGAACGAGCGCTACCGCGAGCTGGGCCTGCGCGACGGCGAGACGCTGCTCGTGAAACCCAGGCGCATGCACGTGTTCGTCGACCAGGGAGACGGCATATGAATTTCCAGCAGTTGCGTTCGGTGCGCGAAGCCGCGCGCCGCAATTTCAATCTGACCGACGTGGCCAACGCCCTGTTCACGTCGCAGCCGGGCGTGTCGCGCCAGATCCGCGAACTGGAGGACGAGCTCGGCGTCGTCATCTTCGAGCGCAACGGCAAGCGCCTGACCGGCCTCACGGACCCGGGCAAGGGCATCCTCAAGATCGTCGAGCGCCTGCTCGTCGAGGCCGAGAACCTGCAGCAGGCCAGCAGCGAATACGCGGCGCAGGACAGCGGCACGCTCACGGTCGCCGTCACCCACACGCAGGCGCGCTACGCGCTGCCGCAGGTGGTGCAGGCGTTCCGCACGGCGTTCCCGGGCGTGCGCATCGCCCTGCAGCAGAGCGCGCCGGAACACATCGCCGAATGGGTGCTGTCGGGTCGCGCCGACATCGGCATCGCGACCGAGGGCCTGTCCGCGTTCCCCGACCTCGTGTCGTTCCCGTGCTACCGCTGGAGCCACCTCGTCGTCGTGCCCGACGGCCATGCGCTGCTGTCGCAGTCGCCGATCAGGCTGTCCGACCTCGCCGAACATCCGTTGATCACGTACGACGTGGGTTTTACGGGCCGCGGCCACATTGACGCCGCGTTCGCCGCCGCCGGCGTGAGCACCGACATCATGCTGACGGCGATGGATTCCGACGTCATCAAGCAATACGTGTCGCTGGGGATGGGTGTCGGCATCGTCGCGTCGATGGCGTTCGACCACGGCCGCGACCGCGGCCTGCGCGCGATCGAATCATCGCACCTGTTCGCGCCGAACGTCACGCGGCTGGCGGTGCGCCGCGGCGCCTATCTGCGCGCGTACGCCTATGATTTCATCGAGCGTTTCGCCCAGGGATTTACCAAGTCGGATATCGAGAAGGCGTTGCATCCGGCGGTGGCGGCGTAAAAGGCCTCGCACACTCGATCAACGTCATCCCCGCGCAGGCGGGGACCCAATTTTTGCGTATCGGCTGCGCGAGCAAACTTGGATCCCTGCCTTCGCAGGGACGACGTTTACACGCTAACGATCGGATCGAGCGTTCAGCGCTTCTCGCGCAGTGCGTCCGCGCACTCGCGCACGAGCGCGGGCCCGCGGTAGATGAGGCCGCTGTACAGCTGCACGAGCCGGGCACCGGCCGCGATCTTGGCCTGGGCATCGCGTCCGCTCAGGATGCCGCCGACGCCGATGATCGGCACGGTGTCGCCGACTTCGACCTTCAGCGCGCGGATCACGATGGTCGACTGTTCGAACACGGGCGCGCCCGACAGGCCGCCCGTTTCGGCCGCGTGGCGCATGCCTTCCACGTCGCGGCGGGCCAGGGTCGTGTTGGTGGCGATCACGCCGTCGATGCCGTGGCGGACGAGGGCGCCGCCGATGTTGCGGATCTGGTCGCCATCGACGTCGGGCGCAATCTTCAGCGCCAGCGGCACGTAGTGGCCGTACTTGTCGGCCAGGCGCGACTGTTCTTCCTTGAGCTGGGACAGCAGGGCATCCAGTTCGGACGCGCCCTGCAGCTGGCGCAGGTTCTTCGTATTCGGCGACGAAATATTCACGGTGACATAGCTGGCGTACGGATACACCTTGCGCAGGCAGGCCACGTAATCGTCGGCGGCGCGTTCGATGGGCGTGTCGGCGTTCTTGCCGATGTTCAGGCCCAGCACGCCTTGCCGTTCCTGGTAGAAGCGCGAGGCCTGGACGTTGGCGACGAAGGCGTCGACGCCGCCGTTGTTGAAGCCCATGCGGTTGATGATGCCGCGCGCGGCCGGCAGGCGGAACATGCGCGGCCGCGGGTTGCCCGGCTGGGCGCGCGGCGTCACGGTGCCGATCTCGATCGAGCCGAAGCCGAGCGCCGCCAGGCCGTCGATGTACGCGCCGTCCTTGTCGAGGCCGGCGGCCAGGCCGACCGGGTTCGGGAACGTGATGCCCATCACCGTGCGCGGATCCGGTTTCGGCTTCCTGACGATGCCCGTCAGCCCCAGGGCCGCCGCGCGGCGCAGGGCGGGCAGCGTGACGTTGTGGGCCGTTTCGGGATCGAGGGAAAACAGCAGGGGGCGGGCGAGGGCGTACAGGAGTTTGTCGGACATGATGGCCTAATTCGGAATTCGCGACATTTTACCTTGTGTGGAGGCAATGCCGCACTTTCGCCGCCGCCCGGGGCCCTTCACCGTTCCAGCACACCCCACACGCCGTCGATACGTGCCTCCAGCGGCCGGAAATTGATCTTGTACGCCATCTTGGGGCTCTGTTCGATCCAGTAGCCCAGGTAGACGTAGGACAGCCCCAGTTCGCGCGCCTGGCCGATCTGCCACATGACGTTGTACGTGCCGAACGAGGCGCCGGGCACGTCCGGGTCGAAGAATGTGTAGACCGACGACAGGCCGTCCGACAGCACGTCGATGATCGACACCATGCGCAACGTCCCGTCGGGTTCGCGGAATTCCACGAGGCGCGTGTTGACGCGGCTCTGCAGCAGGAATTGCGCGTACTGGTCGCGGCTGTCCTGGTCCATGCCGCCGCCCACGTGGCGCGTCGTCTGGTAGCGCAGGTACAGCGCATAGTGCTCGTCGGAGAACGACAGGTTCGCCACCATCGCCGTCAGGTCGTCATGGCGCGTCCAGGCGCGCCGCTGGCTGCGGTTGGGCGCGAAGCGCTCGGCCGCCACGCGCACGGGGATGCAGGCCCGGCAGCCGTCGCAATACGGGCGGTACGTGAAGATGCCGCTGCGGCGGAAGCCGTTGCGCACGAGTTCCGAATACACGTCCGCATTGATCAGGTGCGACGGGGTGGCGACCTGCGAGCGGGCCTGGCGTGCATCGAGGTAGCTGCAAGGATACGGTGCAGTCGTATAGAACTGCAGCGTGGAAAATGGCAGATCATTCAGGTGCGTCATGCAAAGCTCTCGGAACGACGTGTGTTGGACCCATTGTAGCCAAAGACGGCGCCGCGCACCGTTAGGTGGTCAACGGTGGCGCGACTTCCCAACGTTCGATGGCGCTCTCCTGGATCGCCTGGCGCAGGTGGTGCAGGAAATCCCGGCGCGGGATCGGGCTGGCGCCCAGCGAGGCCAGGTGGCCCGTCTCCTGCTGGCAGTCGATCATCGCCACGCCCTGGCCGCGCAAGAAGGAGACCAGGTAGGCCAGCGCGACCTTCGACGCGTCCGGCACGCGCGCGAACATCGATTCGCCGTAGAACATGCGGCCGATGCACACGCCATAGGCGCCGCCGACCAGTTCGCCGTCCAGCCAGACCTCGGACGAGTGCGCGTAACCCATGCGATGCAGGCCCGTGTAGCCGGCGATGATGTCTTCCGAGATCCAGGTGCCGGGCCCGTCCTTGCGCGGCGCGGCGCAGGCGCGCATCACGGCCTCGAAGGCGCCGTCGAAGCGCACGACCCACGGCCCGCCGGCCTGGCGGCTGCGCTCGATCCGGCGCAGTGTCTTCCTGAGGCTGTCGCTGACCTTGAAGCGGTCGGTGTACAGCACCATGCGCGGGTCGGTGCTCCACCAGAGGATGGGCTGGCCCTCGGAAAACCAGGGAAAGATGCCGTGCCGGTACGCCTGCAGCAGGCGTTGCGGCGAGAGGTCCGCACCGGCCGCCAGCAGGCCCGGCGCGTCGGTCGTCAACGCTTCGGACACGTCGGGGAACGGCGTATGGGCCTCGAGCCAGGGAATCATGGTCAGGCGGTCAGTCGGGTTGGACGGGGGCGCGCATGGGACCCACGATGTCGTGGGTGTGGAATCCGTAGGTGCCGCCTGCGCGGATCTTGTGCTGGTCGGCGAAGAATAGTTCGAGCGTCGTGCGGATGGTGGGGAAGGCCAGGTCGCTCCACGGGATCTCGTGTTCGCTGAACAATTGCACGTCCAGGCTTTCGATGCCCGGCGCGAAATCGAGGTCGACGAGGCGCGCCAGGTAGAACAGGTGGACCTGGTGCACGTGCACGACGTTCAGCAGCGTGAACAGATTGCCCAGCTCGACGTTGGCACCGGCTTCTTCCTCGGTCTCGCGCGCGGCGGCGGCGCTGGTGGTCTCGCCGTTTTCCATGAAGCCGGCCGGCAGCGTCCAGTAGCCGTAGCGCGGCTCGATGGCGCGCTTGCACAGCAGGACCTTGAGTTCGCCGTCCTGTTCCCACACGGGGATCGAGCCGATCACCATCTTCGGGTTCTGGTAATGGATGGTGCCGCAATTGGTGCACACGAAGCGCGGACGGTTGTCGCCTTCGGGGATGGCCACCGTGACCGGGTGGGCGCACTCGGAGCAGAATTTCATAGGGAACGGATGAATTGAATTGCCTTTACTTTACCACCGTATTGGTGTCGGCTGTACCGCAATCCGCCAGCGGTTCTCACCCTCGCGGAGGCAACTTATGCTGCGATCTCGGGGAGTCGGAGAACCGCGATTGCCTAAAGTGCCAAAGGTGCGTATAATGCAAAGCATCAGACGCGGGGTGGAGCAGTCTGGCAGCTCGTCGGGCTCATAACCCGAAGGTCACAGGTTCAAATCCTGTCCCCGCAACCAGATTCCAAAACCGCTGATCCTGTCCAGGATCAGCGGTTTTTTCGTTTTGGCCCGCCCGGATTCGCCCATTCGACCCGGCTCAAGCATTCCCACTCTCCTCGCAACGCGCCCCGCCCGGCCCGGTCGAAGACAGGGAATGCATTGAAAGCGGAGCGAACGATGATTACTGTGGAAGACATCAACGACGCCTGGGGCTGGACCGGCCTGAACGCGGTGGAGGTGCTGGGCGAGAACGCCTTCGGCAATCTGATCGTCCGCGACGAGGACGGCATGTACTGGCGCCTGTCCCCGCAAGACCTCAGGTGCGAGCCGGTCGCCGACGACCGCGCCGCCCTCGATGCCCTGTCGTACAACCAGGAATTCCTCGACGGCTGGTACATGCCCGACCAGGTGCGCCTGGCCGAGACGACGCTGGGCCCCCTCACGGCCGGGCGCAAGTATTGTCTGAAAATACCCAGTGCGCTAGGTGGGCACTATGGGCGCGACAACCTGGCCATGGTGCCCTTGCACGAGCTGATCCGTTTCGCCGGCGAAGGCGCCCAGCAGTTCGACGGGCTGCCGCGCTGGGAGGGGCATGGTTAGAGGCGGGCTAAAGGCGTGGGCTAAAAGCGTTGCAGCAGGCCGATCTGGAACAGGTCGCGGTCGTTCGTCTTGCGGAAGGTCTTGATGCGGTTGACGTTGACGATGGCCCGCATGCGCGCGGACAGCGCACGTTCGGCCTGGCAGCTGATCCGGAGATGCGGCCGTTGCCGAATGCGAGCGACAGATACGCGCCCTGATCGTCGGGGGCGATGGTGTCGGCGGTCGTGTCCGCCTGGGCGACGGCGGCATGGACCATCAGCACTGCCGCCATTGCACGTTTTCGCTGTCATTGCTATCTCCAGTCGAGTCCGGCCAGGAGCAGTCTGGACAAGCGGAGCAGCGATGCCTTGTGGCGGCACCAGACATCGATGGCGTGCGTCAGCCGGCAGGCTGGCCCAGGCTGGCCCAGAGATAGGCCGCGGCCATCGTGCGGTGCGGACGATAGGCTGCCAGGAATGCTTCCGCCGCGCGCATGTCGGGACGTTCGGTGCCGCCCAGCCGGCCGATGGCGTTGCGTACGGCCACGTCGCCGTGCAGCGAGCAGTCCGCATAGCCCCAGCCGCGCAGCAAGCCATAGTTGACGGTCCACGGGCCGATGCCCTTGACCGCGAGCAGGCGCTCGCTCACGCTGGCGGCGTCGCTCGCGCGCGCCAACGACAGTGCGCCGTCGGCGACGAGGCGGGCGAAGCGCAGCAGGGTCTCGGCCTTTGCGCCCGAGAACTTACGGCTGGTCAGTTGCTCGATGTCGAGGCGGGCGACATCGGCCGCCTCCGGATAACACCACAGGCCGCCCGAATGGGCACGCCCGGCCAGGCCGATGAACGTGCGGCGCAGCGCGATCGCGAACGGCAGGTTGATCTGCTGGCCGATGATGGCCCACGTCAGCGCCTCGAACACGGTGGCGGACTGGATCACGCGCAGCCCCGGCTGGCGCGCGACGACGGGCCCGAACAGCGGATCGTCGCGCACCGCCAGTTCGAACGGCGCGGGATCGATGCGCAGGCCCAGCATGTTCACGAGGGCGTCGTGCACGGCGTCGTCCGCGACCATGCCGTCGCTGGCGACGACGCACTCGGCGCGGTCCGCGTGCAGCGTGAGGTCGAGCACGGTCGGTACGCCGCCCAGCAGCACGCCCTTGCGGATGCGGCCCGTGTGCGGGTCGACGCGTTCGGCCAGTGCATCGGCGTCGCGGCCGTGGAAGGCGAAGGCGTCCGCGCGGCGGTAGCCGGCCGGCAGCGCGATGGTGTCGTGGCGGCTCATTTGTTCGATGCCGGCTGCGGCGCCGCGCGGCCGAGGCGGAGATTGACGCCGGTGACGAACGCGGTGCCGACCAGCACGATGGCGGAGCCCACGACCGTGTACCAGCCGATCGCCTCGCCCAGGAACAGCGCGCCCCACAGGATGCCGAACACGGGGCTCAGGAACGTGACGGTGAGGGCGGACGTGGTGCCCACCTGCTCGATCAGGCGGAAGTACAGGATGTAGGCGATGCCGCTGCACAGCACCCCCAGTGCGATCACGGCGCCGACGATGCCGGCGGTCGGCGCGCCGGCGGGCGGGAACAGGAGCAGGGCGGGCAGCACCATCAGCGCGGACGTCCACATGGTGCCGTGCGCGTTGGCGAACGGCTCGACGCTTTTCGCGGTGCGCGCGTACAGGCTCGCGACGCTGTAGCTGAACGAGCCCAGCAGCGCGGCCGCGACGGCGATGCCGGCGCCGGGGCGGCTGGTCGCGTGGTCGAAGCCGACCAGCAGCGCGACGCCCGCGGTGCCCAGCACGAGTCCCAGCGCCGTGCGCGCGCGGATCGGCCGGCGGCCCCACACGGCGCCGAGCAGCGCGCCCCACATCGGCGCGGTGGCGTTCAGCACGGCCATCACGGACGCCGGCAGCGTGCGCGCCGCGAACGCGAACAGCAGGAACGGAAAGGCCGAGTTGAAGAAGCCGAGGATGAAGTAGTGCTTCCAGTGGGCGCGCAGGTCGAGGCGTTTTTTGAGGACGACGCCGACGGCGGCGAGGAACAGGGCCGCGAACAGCACGCGGCATTCGATCAGCACGGCGGGCCCCAGTGTCGGCGCGCTGATGCGCATGAACAGGAAGGAGCCGCCCCAGATGGCGGCAAGCAGGATGAGGCGCAGAAGATTGGCAGTGTTCATGGTTCCTGGGTCGGTATCAGGTCGGGCCGGCGCCGGATGATAGGACGCGCGGTTTGCCCCGCCCTCCTGTTTCTTGCGCTCGAATCGGGCGGTGGAGGCGGGGAATCGGTCATGATACAAAAAGCGCGCGGATGCTGCTGGAGGCCGCTGATTTGCGGCTGGTCGAGTTCAACAGGCCGATGATATGGCGCGCCATCCGGGGGAACGCAAATGAACAGGGCCGCGAACGCGGCCCTGTCGATCATGCGAATCCGCTGCCGTTCAAGGCAGCAACGGCCTCTTGCCCGACCGCTTGCTCCTGATTTCGGCGGTCGCTTTTTCCACCGCCGCCAGCCGCTGCGGCAACGCCGGATGATTGGCGCTGTAGCCGTTCAACACGGTCGGCGGATACGCTTCGGCCAGGCGCTTCCAGAACGCGGGGGCTTCCTCGATGTCGTAGCCGGCCCGTGCGGCCAGGTAGATGCCGAGGCGGTCGGCGGCGGCATCGGCGTCGGCCGGCATGGCCTTGATGCCGCCGCTGCCGATCAGCATCGACGTGTCGGGCACGATGCTCTTGAGGTTGTCGATGATGCTGCCGATCGTCGCGCTGTTGCGCTGCATGGCCGGGTGGCCCAGCATGTTGTGGGCCATCGTCTTGGCCAGCACGAAGGCCAGTTCGTCGTCGTCGTGCGTGAAGTTGATCATGCCGCGCGTGACGAGCACGCGCGAACCGTCGCCGTACGCGTTGACGTTGTCCGCGTTGCCCAGTTCGATCGCGAAGGCACACGCGCGCGTGACGGGGATCGTCAACTGGCGCTCGCTCCGGCGCCGTTCGACCGTCATCGGCAGGCTCGCCTGCGACGCGATGATCTTGCCGAAGATGGCGCCGGCCTGGGACAGCGCGTGTTCGCCGGCCGGCAGCGGTTTGCCGCCGGCGGCGAGCAGGACGTCGCCCGTCTGCAGGCCCGCGCGCGCGGCGCCGCTGCCGGCCAGCACACCCGTCACCTGCAGGCGTTCGTCCATGCCGAAGGCGACGTGGGCCGCTTCGTTGTAGTCGCCCGGGTAGGACCAGCGGTTCTTCGCCGTGAAGCCCAGCAGGTTGCGGGCCTGGCCCTTGCACAATTCGGCATTCTGGATCAGAAGGGGGGCCGCGACCTTGTACAGGCGGTGCTGCAGGTCCGCCATCTTCGTCAGCGTGTCGGCCGCGGCGGCCATTTGCGGCGTCAGGCCCGGGGCCTCCACGGGACGTTCGACGATACGCGGCGTGGTGCCCGGCGCGCGCGGTGCCTGCGTGGCGCAGGCCGACAGCAGCAAGGCTGCGGTGATGCCCAGCGCGGCAGTCCTGATGCCCGCGGGGCGCTGACGATGGATACCGGTCATGTGCTCCTCATTTTAATGTTTGCCGGTGGAGCCGAATCCTCCGGCGCCCCGGTCGCTCGTTGCGAAATCCTCCACGACGTTGAAGCCCACCTGCATGACAGGCACCACGATCAGCTGCGCCAGGCGGTCCATCGGTTGCAGGTTGAACGCGGTCTGGCCGCGATTCCAGGTCGAGACCATCAGCTGGCCCTGGTAATCGGAGTCGATCAAGCCTACCAGATTACCCAGAACGATGCCGTTCTTATGGCCGAGTCCGCTACGAGGCAGGATCATCGCCGCATAGCCCGGATCGCCGATGTGGATGGCGAGGCCGGTCGGCACGAGCACGGTCTGGCCGGGCTCGATCGTCATGGGCGCCTCGATGCAGGCGCGCAGGTCGAGGCCCGCGCTGCCGGCGGTGGCGTAGGCTGGCAGGAAGTCCTTCATGCGCGGGTCGAGGATTTTCAGGTCGATGTTCTTCATGGGTTACGTCAGTGTGTCGGATGCTTTGGATAGTGCGGGATGAATCAGGCCAGCAGCGACCTTCGTTCCAGGCGCTTGGCGATCTCGGAGATGAGCTGGCGCGCCAGTTCCAGCTTGGTCGCGCGCGGGAGCACCGTGTGGCCGCTTTCGTCGAACAGCACGATCGCATTCTCATCCTGCCCGAACGTCTGCGGGCCGATATTGCCCACGAGCAGAGGAATGCCTTTTTTCTCGCGCTTGACGGCGCCGTATTCGATCAGGTTCTCCGATTCGGCCGCGAAGCCGACGCAGTACGGCCAGCCGTTCAGCGACGTGGTCGACGCGACGGTCGCGAGGATGTCCGGGTTTTCCGCGAACTGCAGCTGCGGGGCGTCGCCGCTGCCGTCCTTCTTGATCTTGCGGTCGCTGGCATTGTCGACGCGCCAGTCGGCGACGGCCGCCACGCCCACGAAGACGTGCTGGCCGGCGACGGCCCCCACGACGGCGTCCAGCATCTGGCGTGCGCTCTGCACGTCGATGCGGCGCACGCCGTGCGGCGTCGGCAGCGCGGTCGGGCCGGAGACGAGCGTGACGTCGGCGCCGGCCTCGCGCGCGGCGCGCGCGATCGCGTAGCCCATCTTGCCCGACGAGAGATTGGTGATGCCGCGCACGGGGTCGATCGCTTCATAGGTCGGGCCGGCCGTGATCAGCACGCGCTTGCCGGCGAGGACCTTGGGCTGGAACGAGGCGACCAGTTCGGCCAGCAGCTCGTCCGGTTCGAGCATGCGGCCCATGCCCGTCTCGCCGCAGGCCTGCGAGCCGGCGGCCGGGCCCAGGATGCACAGGCCGTCCTCGCGCAGCTGCGCGACGTTGCGCTGCGTGGCCGCCTTTTCCCACATCTCGACGTTCATCGCGGGCGCCACCAGCAGCGGCACCAAGTGCGGACGCGCGAGGCACAAGGTCGACAGCAGGTCGTCGGTGGCGCCGTGCGCGAGCTTGAACAGGAAGTCGGCCGAGCAGGGCGCGACGAAGATGGCGTCGGCATCGCGCGTGAGGTCGATGTGCGCCATGTTGTTGGGGACGCGGCCGTCCCACTGGTCGGTGTAGACGGCGCGGCCGGACAGGGCCTGCATCGTCACGGTGCCGATGAAATGGGTGGCCGCCTCGGTCATCACGACCTGCACGTGCGCGCCCTGTTTGGTGAGGGCGCGGCACAGTTCCGCCGCCTTGTAGCAGGCCACGCCGCCGGACAGGCCGAGGACGATCTTCTTGCCCTTCAGGTCCATGCTCATGAAATCCTCCGCGATGGGTTCAGTGCTTGTTCACGCGGCGCAGTTCGTCCACGATGAATAAAAACGCGCCGATCGTGATGCCCGTATCGGCGATATTAAAGGCCGGGAAGTGGCCCAGGCCGCGCCAGTAGAAATCGAGGAAGTCGATCACGTGGCCGTAGGCGATGCGGTCGATCAGGTTGCCCAGCGCGCCGCCCATGATCAGCGCGAGCGCCCAGCAGAACATGCGCTGGCCCGCGTGCTTGCGCAGCAGGTAGATGATGAAGCAGACGGCGGCGATGGCGATGCCCGCGAACAGGTAGCGCTGCCAGCCGCCCTGGGTCGACAGGAAGCTGAACGCCGCGCCCGGGTTATACGCGAGCACCAGGTTGAAGAAGCCCGTGACCGGCTTCTCTTCGCCATGCATGAAGGTGCGCGTGATGGTGATCTTGCTGATCTGGTCGAACAGGATGACGATGAAGGCGATGCCGAGCCACGGGATGAGACTCGCGCCGGAACGCGACGGGACGGCGGAGAATGTTGGTTTTTTTTTGCTGGCCATGTCGATGGTGGTGAAGTGAAAACCCGGGCCGCGGGGCCCGGGACATGCGTGCGTCAGGCGAAGCGGCGGCTTTCCCCGCTGCCGAACAGATTGCTCGTGCAGCGGCCGCACAGGCCCGGATGGGCATGGTCGTGGCCCACGTCGCGGCGATAGTGCCAGCAGCGCTCGCACTTGGCCGCCTCCGACGGCGTCACGGCGACGGCTTCCGCGGACGCGTCAGGCACCTGTTCGACGGCGGCCTGCGACGTGATGAACACGAACTTCAGGTCGTCGTCCAGGCTGGCCAGCGTGGCGTACTTGGCGCCGGCGGCCTTGATGGCCAGCTCCGCCTGCAAGGACGAGCCGATCGCGCCGGACGCGCGCACTTCTTCCAGCTGCTTGGTGACGTCGGTGCGGACGGCGCGCAGCAGCGCGTACTTGTCCAGCAGGGCGGCGCCGTCGGCGATTGCCGGGAATTGCCACAGCGTCTGCGTGAAGATGGTCTCGTCGCTGTCCTTGTAGGCTTGCGCGCCCGCGAACACTGCCCATGCTTCCTCGGCCGTGAACGACAGGATCGGCGCCATGATGCGCAGCAGCGCGTGCGCGATGTGCCACAGCGCGGTCTGCGCCGAGCGGCGCGCGTGCGAGTTCACGCCCGTCGTGTACAGGCGGTCCTTCAGGATGTCGAGGTAGAAGCCGCCCAGGTCTTCCGAACAGAAGTTCTGCAGGCGCGCCACGACCGGATGGAACTCGTAGCGCTCGAAGTGCTGCGCGATGTCCGCCTGCAGGCGTGCCGTTTCCGCCATGGCGTAGCGGTCGATTTCGACCAGCTCCGCGACCGGCACGGCATTCGTCGCCGGGTCGAAGTCCGAGGTGTTCGCGAGCAGGAAGCGCAACGTGTTGCGGATGCGGCGATACGCTTCGGTGACGCGCTTGAGGATTTCTTCGCTGATCGCCAGCTCGCCCGTGTAATCGGTCGACGCGACCCACAGGCGCAGGATGTCGGCACCCAGCGTGTCGGAGATTTTTTGCGGCGCCAGCGTGTTGCCCAGCGACTTCGACATCTTCTTGCCATGCTCGTCGACCGTGAAGCCGTGCGTCAGCAGCGCCTTGTACGGCGGGCGGCCGTTCAGCATCGACGAGGTCAAGAGCGACGAGTGGAACCAGCCGCGGTGCTGGTCCGA
This sequence comes from Massilia luteola, assembly GCF_034420155.1. NCBI lineage: Bacteria > Pseudomonadati > Pseudomonadota > Betaproteobacteria > Burkholderiales > Oxalobacteraceae > Massilia > Massilia luteola. The sequence continues at coordinate 19,651 of NZ_JAXOFN010000017.1, read as the reverse complement.
GCCTTCGAGGTACAGGTCGGCCGGGAAGTGCGACTGCTGCGCGTGCGAGCCGCGCAGCACGGTCTGGTGCGTCGTGCCGGAGTCGAACCACACGTCCAGCGTGTCGCGGTTCTTTTCGTACAGCGACGCTTCCTCGCCCAGCAGGTCGCGCGGGTCGAGCTTGTGCCAGGCGTCGATGCCGCCTTGCTCGATCAGCTGCGCGACCTGTTCCAGCAGTTCCGGGGTGCGCGGGTGCAGCTCGCCCGTTTCCTTGTGCAGGAAGAAGGCCATCGGGACGCCCCACTGGCGCTGGCGCGACAGGGTCCAGTCCGGACGGTTGGCGATCATGCCGTGCAGGCGCGCCTGGCCCCAGTCGGGGAAGAACTGCGTGTCGGCGATGCCGGCCAGCGCGGATTCGCGCAGGGTCGGGCCGCCGTCCTTCGGCTTGACGTCCATGCCGGCGAACCACTGCGACGTCGCGCGGTAGACGATCGGCGTCTTGTGGCGCCAGCAGTGCATGTAACTGTGGTCGAACATCTTGAGTTCGAACAGGGCAGCGGCTTCGGACAGCGCGTTGCAGATCGGCTTGGAGGCTTCCCAGATCGTCATGCCGCCGAACAGCGGCAGCGTGCTCGCAAAGCGGCCGTCGCCCATCACGGGTTTCAGGAGCTCGTCGTCCTTCATGCCGTGCGCCTTGCACGACTGGAAGTCTTCCAGGCCGTAGGCCGGTGCCGAGTGGACGACGCCGGTGCCGCTGTCGGTCGTCACGTAATCGGCCAGGTAGACCGGTGACGTGCGATCGTAGAACGGATCGGCCGCGTGCAGCGGGTGCTTGAAGCGGATGCCGGCGAGCTGTTCGCCGGTCGTCGTCGCGACGACGGTGCCTTCGAGCTTGTAGCGCTGCAGGACGGATTCGGCCAGGTCCTGCGCGACGATCAGCAGGACCGGCGCGCCGTTGCGCTCGGCCCTGACCAAGGCGTACGTCACTTCCGGATGCACGTTCAGCGCCTGGTTCGACGGGATCGTCCACGGGGTCGTCGTCCAGATCACGATGAAGCCGTCGCCGGCGGGCAGCTTGTCGAGGCCGAACGCCTGCGCCAGCTTCTCCGGTTCCGCGAACGGGAAGCCGACGTCGATGGCCGGGTCGCGCTTGTCCTGGTATTCGACTTCCGCCTCGGCCAGCGCCGAGCCGCAGTTGAAGCACCAGTTCACGGGCTTCAGGCCGCGGTAGACATAACCCTTGTCGAGCATCGTGCCGAGAGCGCGCAGCTCGTCGGCCTCGTTACTGAAGTTCATGGTCAGATACGGATTGTCCCACTCGCCCAGCACGCCCAGGCGGATGAAGCCGGTACGCTGGCGGTCGACCTGTTCGAGCGCATAGGCACGCGCCTTTTGCAGCACCTCGGCCGTCGGCAGGTTCTTGCCATACAGTTTTTCGATCTGGATCTCGATCGGCATGCCGTGGCAGTCCCAGCCCGGCACATAGGGCGCGTCGTAGCCGGCCATGGTGCGCGATTTCACGACCATGTCCTTGAGGATCTTGTTGACGGAGTGGCCCAGGTGGATGTCGCCGTTCGCGTATGGCGGACCGTCGTGCAGGACGAATTTCGGCCGGCCGGCGGCCGCCCTGCGGATGCGCTGGTAGATCTTCTTGTCCTGCCACTGCTGGACCCAGCCCGGCTCGCGCTTGGCGAGGTCGCCGCGCATCGGGAACGGGGTGTCGGTCATGTTGACCGGGTATTTGCTCTCCGGCTTCTTATTGCCTTGTTGGCCTGCTTGTTGGCCTGCTTTTGGACCCTGCTTGGTATCGGACATGGTGGTTTCTAAAGTGGACTGCTGTTGTTCGTGATGACGGGACGGCGCGTGGCCGTCGGGACGGGCGGTAAGCGTGCCGACGTCCCGGTCAAATTCGGTCGGTGGCCGTGAGGGCGCCGGCGCGTCGGGCGAACCAGGCGCGCGCCTGCCGGGCGTCGCGCTCGATGGCGGCCGTGAGCGTCGGCAGGTCGATGTATTTTTCTTCATCGCGCAGCTTGGTGAGGAATTCCACGCGCACGAGCTTGCCGTAGCACGGCGTGTCCCAGTCGAACACATGGACTTCCAGCAGCATGCGGCCCGCGTCCTCGACGGTCGGACGGACGCCCAGGCTGGCGACGGCGGGCAGCGGCCTGTCGGCCAGGCCGTGCACCTGTACGACGAAGATGCCGGCCAGCGCGGGACGGTGGGCGACGCGCAGGTTCAAGGTGGGAAAGCCCAGCGTGCGGCCCAGTTTCTGGCCATGGATCACGTGGCCGGACATCGAATACGGGTGGCCGAGCAGGGCGCGCGTGGCGTCGAAATCGCCGGCCGCGAGCGCCGCGCGCACGGCCGAGGACGAGATGCGGGTCGAGTCGTGCAGCACGGCCGGAAGGCTGTGCACGTCGAAGCCATAATGCTTGCCGGCCTCGGCCAGCAGGGCGACGTTGCCGGCGCGGCGGGCACCATAGCAGAAGTCGTCGCCGACCATCAGCCATTTCACGTGCAGGCCGTCGACGAGCACGCGCCGCGTGAATTCATCCGGCGACATCGACGCGAAATGCTCGTTGAAGTGTTCGACGATGACGCGGTCGACGCCGGCATTCTCCAGCGATTCGAGCTTGTCGCGCAGGTTGGCGATACGCGCCGGGGCCTTGGACATATCGCCGCTGCGGCCGGCGAAATATTCGCGCGGATGGGGCTCGAACGTCATCACGGCGGCTTCCAGTCCGAGCTTGCGGGCATTCGCGGTCACATGGGCCAACAGTGCCTGGTGTCCGCGGTGGACACCGTCGAAGTTGCCGATCGTGAGTGCGCAAGGCGCGCGTGCCCTGTCGTTGGGAAGTCCGCGAAATACCTTCATTGGATGGTTCGTGCTTCTAGGCGAAATACCAGATTATACGGCAAAGGCCATGTTGCACAGCGCAATGCCTGGGTTGGCAGGGTCGGCGCCCCGTGCCCACGCGTACGGTTTGCATCACACAAGAAAAAAGCGCAGCCGGCATGGAGCGGGCTGCGCTTTGTCCGACTGCCCGCAGGCAGTCGTCATGCAGGGAGCACGGTGGCTCAGCCGGAGATCGGCTTGTTGATCGCCATGATGAAGTAACGGGCCAGGTCCGCGGCGCCGTCGGTACCGCCGATGGCCTTGAACGTGTTGATGGCCTGCTGCTTCTTGCCGGCGACGGCATACGCTTCGCCCAGGTGCAGCTTGACGTCTTCCGGATGCTTCAGGTCGTCGGCTTTGGACGCCTCGATCAGCATCTTCAGGCCCTTGTCGGCCTGGCCCGACTGGACCAGCGCGTAACCCAGCGCAGCCAGGCCGTCGTGGTCGGCGTCCTTGGTCAGCTGCGCTTCGGTGGCGGCCAGGGTCTTGTTCTGGTCGGCCAGGGTCTTCTCGGCCAGGTCCTTCAGGCGCTGGTGACGGGCGGCGTCCGGACCGGTGCCCAGTGCGCCTGCCTTGTAGCCCTTGTCGATGACCTTCAGGGCTTCAGCCGGCGCGCCGGCCTGCAGCACGAGCTGGGCCATTTCCATGAACTCGCTCGGCTTCTTCATCAGGTTGTTGGCCAGCTTCAGACGGTAGACGTCCACGGCCAGGCGGCCCGAGAAACCCGGCTTGTTCTGCACGCGGTTCAGCAGGTCGGTCCAGTACCGGGCATTCGGATAGTTGGCCGCGAGTTTCTCGATGGTGTTGACGTAGCCGGCCTTGTCATTCTTCTTGAGCTGGATGTTGGCCAGCATGCCCAGCTGGTCTTCGCTCAGGCGGCCATTCTTCTCGGCCGCATGCAGTTCACTTTCCAGGGCCTTGATGTTGCCCTGCTTGTAATAGTTCTGCATGAGGTAGGCGCGCAGCTTGGGATCGTCATGTTCCTTGAGCTGGCGTTCGATGGCGGCATTGGCCTTGTTGAGGTCGCCGGCACGCATGTAGATGCCGATCAGGCCTTCCGAGAACTGGGCTTTTTCGGTGGCCGACAGCTTGCCAGAACCGATCAGGTATTCGAAGGACTTGGCGGCCGTATCGTAATCGCCGGCGGCCGACGCGGCGCCGGCGCGGGTGCGTTCGACCAGGTACGTTTCGTTCGCCGACTTGCCGCTGACCTTGTCGAGTTCGCGCAGCTTGGCAAGCGCTTCCTTGTTCTTGCCCGACTTCATCAGATGCTGGGCTTCCACCAGAGGCTTGCCGACTTCCGGGCGGAGGGTTTCAGCTGCGTAGGCGGGCGCCAGGCCGACGACCGGGGCGGCGGCGGTGAATCCGAGTGCGGCCACAACGAGGCCGAGGTGTGCGAGGCGGAATTTGGACATTAGCGAAATTCTTTCATTCAAAATAGACACGGCAGGGAAACCCTGCCGTGTTCATTATAGCCAAAGCGACTTACTGGAACTGTTCGTTACCGACCATGCCGATCTTGGTCACGCCAAGACGCTGGGCCGAAGCCATCACGCCAGCGACAACCTTGTACTCGACCAGCTTGTTCGGACGGAGGTGCACTTCCGGCTGATCGGCCTGGGCGGCCACATTGGCCAGCTTGGCTTCGAGGGTGGCACGATCCGGGACCGGGGTGTTATCCCAGAGGATCGTACCGTCGAAGTCCACGTCGATCGTGATCACTACCGGTTCCTTGGTCGGCGGCGGCGGATTGCCAACCGGCATGTTCAAGTTAACCGAATGGTTTTGCTTTGGAATGGTGATGATCAGCATGACGATCAGCACCAGCATGACGTCGATCATCGGCGTCATGTTCATTTCCATCATCGGTTCCGGATCTGCCGATTTAGCACCGGACGAACCAACGTTCATACCCATGGTGTTTCCTTTCAAATCTTGGGGACCAGCGTGACAGCGGCGAACCACTGTCACGCTGGCGGGTTGTGTCCTGAAGGATCAGCCCTTATCAGGCGGTTCGGTGATGAAACCGACCTTCTGAATCCCCGCACGCTGGGCCGTGTAGAGCACCTTGCCGATGGCTTCGTAGCGGGTTTCTTGGTCGCCACGAATTTTCACTTCCGGCTGCGGCAATTTCACCGATTCCTTGGCCAGGAAGTCGAACAGTTCGTCGGTGTTTGCCAGGTGCTTCTGGTTCCAGTATATCTCGCCATCTTTGTTGACCGAGATATTCACGTCTTCCGGCGTGGTTTTGACAACCTGGTTGGTCTCGATCGGCAGGTTAATCTTCTGCAGCTTGAGGACAACCGGGCTGGTGATCAGAAAGATGATCAGGAGAACCAACATCACGTCCACGAGGGGCGTGGTGTTGATTTCTGACATCACTGCATCTTCGTCTCCGCTATCGGAGCCAACACTCATGCTCATGGTTTAGCCAACCTTTTTAGCGGCAGCGCCGGCGGCACGTGCAGCTTCCGAAGTGTGCATTGCGCCCGAGATCAGGACCGAGTGCACGTCAGCGCCGAACGAGCGGACATCTTCCATTGCGGCCTTGTTACGACGGACCAGCCAGTTGTAGCCCAGAACGGCCGGAACTGCCACGAACAGACCGAAGGCGGTCATGATCAGTGCTTCACCCACCGGACCTGCAACCTTGTCGATCGACGCGTTACCGGTCATACCGATGTTGGTCAGTGCGTTGTAGATGCCCCAGACGGTACCGAACAGACCGATGAACGGTGCGGTCGAGCCGACGGTTGCCAGGAACGACAGGCCGTCCGTCAGGCGCGACTGGACTTTGTCCACGGCGCGCTGGATCTGCATCGTCACCCAGCTCGACAGGTCGATCTGTTCGAGCAGGGCGCCGTCGTGGTGCTGGGTTGCCTTGGTGCCGGTTTCAGCGATGAAGCGGAACGGCGAGCCGTCGGTCAGTTGTGCCGAGCCAGCGGCGATCGACGGTGCTTTCCAGAACTTCTGGTTGGTTTCCTTCGACTGCCTGAAGATCTTCATCTGGTCCAGCAGCTTGGTGATGATGATGTACCAGGAACCCATCGACATGATGGACAGGATGATCAGGGTGCTGCGCGAGACGACGCCGCCTTCTGCCCACATGGCCGCCGGGCCGAACGGGTTCGAGATTTCTTCTTTCTTGGCTTCGCCGCCAGCTGCCGGAGCCGGAGCCGCTGCCGGAGCGGCAGCGTCGGCTGCCGGTGCTGCTGCGTCAGCCGCCGGTGCCGCTGCCGGGGCGCTCGCTGCTGCCGAAGCCGGAGCGTCGGCGAAGGCCGGGGCGGACACCAGTGCCGATGCCGCAGTGACCGAGAACAGGAGAGCCGCTACGGTAGCGGACAAACGGGTATTCTTAAACATGCTTCCTCCAAAAATTTAAAATGAACAGTTCGCTGAACTTAATGACAACGAAAATCATGCGTTGAGACGATACGCTGCCTCTGGTTATTCCAGCGTCCAGACGTACTGTACCGGCTGCCAGGACTCGATGGCCTGGCCGTTCTCAGTCGCCGGTTTAAACCGGCACTTGCCCAGTGCCACCTGAGCAGCCTTATCCAGGTCGCGGAAGCCGCTGGACTTCGTGACCTTGGAATCCTTCACGCCGCCATCCGAACCAATCAGGAACGAGATCGTCGACACACCCGTTTCTTCGTTACGCAGCGACGATTTCGGATATTCCGGCTTCGAACACGTATTGAAGTCCGCGACTGCCGGGGTCCGGGCCGGACCGGCCGGCTTGGCCACCGGGGCCGGAGGTGCCGGTGGCGCCTTGATGATTTCCGTCGTCGCCGGCTTCGCCTGCGTCGTGTTAGCGATCACATTTTGCTGCGGCGGCGGGGTTTGCACTTGCACTTCCACCGGCGGGATGAACGGTGGCGGCGGTGCCTTCATTTCCGGCGGCGGCGGCGGGGGCGGCGTCTCCGGAGGAGGCGGCGGCTTTACGTCTTCAACGATCTTGGTCTCCACTGCCTCGGCCATTTTGCTGACCATCCGTTTGCCGAGACCGGTCACGATCCCGTAAGCAACGATCAGGTGCAAGACGATGACAATGGCGATACCAGTCAAATTCTTCCCGGGGTTCTTCTCATGCGAAAAATTCATCCTGCTTTCTCCAATACCAACCTTTTTTTGTTGCTACTAAACCCACAAAACACGACAAAAAGCTAAGAGCCGCATCCGGGACATCGGCGAATTATACCTACGAATTCTTTTTTGCACATACATTTTTATACCCTCAAACAGAGGCTGTTTGTCTGTGAAAACAGGCAAGGAAAGTGATCAATAAAGAACCGGCGCAGGTTGGCCGATGGGGGTCGAAGTTAGTTGTTTTGCAATGTTATGTGTGTCCCTTTCATGATGTGTGGAAAATAAGGCGATCGATGCCATGCTGCCGAACTTTCCATGTCTGTTTTGCATTTGAGAAAATATAATAAGCAAGCATCATGGCGTTTCTGCTAACTATATCGAAATTTCAAGCGCGCGTGCGTACTGTTGAAACGGTTTTCCCCCTGGATCAGAGGGCTCGGCCATAACAAGATCTTATGTGGATACAGGCGATTGATATGGCTCACTAACCACGTCCGAGGTTAGTTGAACTACATCACAAGGGGAGAATGGTGTCAACAGGATGGAAGAAAAAAATGCCCGCGCCGAGTAGCGCGGGCCGGGATGTCAGTAACGTGCGCGCTTCTCGCGACGACACTCCAGGCTGCTGACGACGCGCCCGGATGGGTCAACGGTCTCGAGGCGTACATCGAAGCCCCACAGACGTGCAACGTGCTTCAGGACCTCATGCGCCTGCTGGTTCAGGGGGCGGCGCTGGAACTGGGCGTGACGCAGCGTCAGCGCCCGGTCGTCCCGCGTATTGACCTGCCAGACCTGGATGTTCGGCTCGCGGTTACCGATATTATATTGATCGGCCAGTTGCTGGCGGACGTAACGGTATCCGGCTTCGTCGTGGATGGCCGAAATCGTCAGCTTGTCGCTGCGGTCGTCGTCGAGCACGGCGAAGAAGTGGAATTCCCGGATCAGCTTGGGCGACAGGTACTGGGCGATGAAGCTCTCATCCTTGAAATTGCGCATGGCAAAATCGAGCGTTTTGAGCCAGTCGCTGCCCGCGATGTCGGGGAACCAGGCGCGGTCCTCGTCCGTCGGGTCTTCGCAGATCCGCTTGATGTCCGTCATCATCGCGAAACCGAGCGCATACGGATTAATGCCATTGTAATAGGGGCTCGTGGCCGGCGGCTGGTAGACGACGTTCGTATGGCTCTGCAGGAATTCCAGCATGAAGCCGTCGCCGACGATCCCTTCCTTATAGAGCTCCTGCAGGATCGTATAGTGCCAGAAGGTCGCCCAGCCTTCGTTCATGACCTGGGTCTGGCGCTGCGGATAGAAATATTGCGAGATCTTGCGCGTGATCCGTACGAGTTCGCGCTGCCATGGTTCGAGCAGGGGAGCGTACTTCTCTATAAAGTACAGCAGGTTTTCCTCGGGCTCGAGCGGGAAGCGCGGCGGCGGCTGGTCGCGGATCTGTTCCTCGCGCCGCGGCAGGGTGCGCCACAGCTCGTTGACCTGCGACTGCATGTACTCCTCGCGTTCCTTCTGGCGCGCCGCTTCCTGCGCCACCGACAACTTGGCCGGCCGCTTGTAGCGGTCGACGCCGTAGTTCTGGATCGCATGGCAGGAATCGAGCAACTCTTCGACGGCGTCGATGCCGTGGCGCTGTTCGCACTCGGCAATATAGTTCTTCGCAAAGACCATATAGTCGACGATGGCGTCGGCATCGGTCCAGGTCCGGAACAGGTAATTGCCCTTGAAGAAGGAATTATGGCCGTAGGCCGCGTGGGCAATCACGAGGGCCTGCATCGTCAGGCTGTTTTCCTCCATCAGATAGGCGATGCAGGGATTCGAGTTGATGACGATTTCATAGGCGAGGCCCATCTGGCCCCGCTTATAGCTCTTTTCCGTCGTCAGGAAATGCTTGCCGAACGACCAGTGATTGTACGAGACGGGCATGCCGACGGACGTGTACGCGTCCATCATTTGCTCGGCCGTGATGATTTCGAGCTGATTGGGGTAGGTGTCCAGGCCGAACTTCCTGGCCACCCGGCGGATTTCCTCGTGCGCCTGTTCGATCAGGTCGAACGTCCACTCGGACTGCTCGGGCAGGGCGCGCGGGTTGTTGGGATCTCTTGGCATGAGCGGGCCTCGCTACTTTGGCTGCTTCTTGAACAATTCTCGGAACACCGGATAGATGTCGGCCGGCGTCACGATCTTCTGCATGGCGAAGTTCTGGTGCGAGGCCGCCACCTCGGCGTACTGCTCCCACAGGTTCTGGGGTGGGCCGTCGGTGATCTCGACATACGTGTAATACTGGACCATGGGCATGATCGCGTTGGACAGAATCTGCTTGCACAGCACGGAATCGTTGTCCCAGTTGTCGCCGTCCGAGGCTTGTGCGACATAGCTGTTCCAGTCGCCGCTGCTGTAGCGCTCGCTGATGACCTTGTTCAGCAGGTGCAGTGCGGACGACACGACGGTGCCGCCCGACTCGCGCGAGTGGAAGAACTCGTTTTCGTCGACCTCGGCCGCCGCCGTGTGGTGGCGGATGAAGACGACGTCGATCCGTTCGTAGACCCGCTTGAGGAACAGGTACAGCAGGATGAAGAAACGCTTGGCGGTGTCCTTGCGGCTTTCATCCATCGAGCCCGACACGTCCATGATGCAGAACATGACGGCCGCCGTCGACGGCTTCGGGATCTTGATCCGGTTGCTGTAGCGCAGGTCGATCGGATCGATGAACGGAATCGCCAGCAGGCGCGTATGCAGGTGGTGGATCTTTTGCTTGAGCTCGATCACCTGCGGGTCATCGTCTTCCACACCCTGTTCTTGCAGTTCGCGCAACTGGTGTTCGAGGGCCGTCAGTTGTTTACGGGAGGGACCGCCCACCGCGATGCGCCGGCCGAGCGCGCCGCGCAGGGAGCGCAGCACGTGGATGTTCGATGGCGTGCCGGAAATGTTGTAGCCGGCGCGCTGGTTCTTGTATTCGACGACCTGGGTCAGCTGCGTCTTCACCATATTCGGCAGCTCAAGGTCTTCGAAGAAATAGTTCATGAATTCTTCGCGGCTGAGCTCGAAGATGAAATCGTCCTCGGTCGTCTGCTCGCTGTTCCCGGCCTTGCCGCGTCCGGCGCCGCCGCCACCGCTGCGGGGACGGTTGATCGTGTCGCCTTTCTGGTATTCCGTATTGCCGGGGTTGACGGTCTCCCAGACACCGCCATGGGCATGTCCGAAATGCGGTTCGCTCACGTCCTTGACGGGAATCGAAACCTTTTCGCCATTTTCGACGTCGGTGATCGAGCGACCCTTGATCGCCCGGCCCACCGCATCCTTGATTTGCGCCTTATAGCGACGCAAGAATCGTTCGCGGTTGACCGCAGACTTGTTCTTGCTTTGCAAGCGTCGGTCGATGAGGTAAGTCAAAACAGGCCTCCTGCTGAAAGTCGCGGCGGGCCGGATTCCTTCCCGGTCCCTGTATATTAACGCGCCGCGTCGTAACGTGGTTGGCATCGCGGATTTCGGCGGCCGGCCCGTGCCGGCCTGCCGCCGCTCCTGCCGGCGGGCGCTCCGGCGCCCGCCCCACGCTCCTGGTTTTGCGATGGCCTTTTACGAGGACTTCCTGACACGCAGATACCATTCGCACAGCAAACGGACCTGCTTGGGCGTATAGCCTTTCTCGACCATACGGGCAACGAAGTCGGCGTGCTTGGTGGCATCTTCGGCACTGGCCTTCGCGTTGAACGAAATTACCGGCAGCAATTCCTCGGTATTCGAGAACATCTTCTTCTCGATCACCGAACGGAACTTCTCATAGCTGGTCCACGCAGGATTCTTGCCGCCGTTCGTCGCCCGGGCGCGCAGCGCGAAGTTGACGATTTCGTTGCGGAAATCCTTCGGGTTCGAGATGCCGGCCGGCTTCTCGATCTTCTCGAGCTCGGCGTTCAGCGTCTCGCGGTCGAAGCTCTCGCCCGTGTCCGGATCGCGGAATTCCTGGTCCTGGATCCAGAAGTCGGCAAACGTGACATAGCGGTCGAAGATGTTCTGGCCGTACTCGGAATAGCTTTCCAGGTAGGCCGTCTGGATCTCCTTGCCGATGAAGTCGACGTAGCGGTTCGCCAGGTGTTCCTTGATGTACGACATGTAGCGTTGCTCGGTCTCGCCCGGGAACTGCTCGCGCTCGATCTGCTGCTCCAGCACGTACAGCAGGTGCACGGGGTTCGCCGCCACTTCGGTGTTGTCGAAGTTGAAGACCTTGGACAGGATCTTGAAGGCGAAGCGGGTCGACAGGCCGTTCATGCCTTCGTCCACGCCGGCATAGTCGACGTATTCGTGCAGCGACTTGGCCTTCGGATCGGTGTCCTTGAGGTTTTCGCCGTCGTACACGAGCATCTTCGAATAGACGCTCGAGTTTTCCGGGTCCTTCAGGCGCGACAGGATCGCGAACTGGGCCATCATGCGCAAGGTGCCGGGGGCGCATGGCGCCTTGTCGAGCGAGGAATTGCGCAGCAGCTTGTCGTAGATCTTGACCTCGTCCGACACCCGCAGGCAGTAAGGCACCTTGACGATATAGATACGGTCGAGGAATGCCTCGTTGTTGCGGTTGTTGCGGAAGGTCTTCCACTCCGATTCGTTCGAGTGCGCCAGGATGATGCCTTCGAACGGGATCGCGCCGAAGCCCTCGGTACCCTTGTAGTTGCCTTCCTGCGTGGCCGTCAGCAGCGGGTGCAGCACCTTGATGGGCGCCTTGAACATCTCGACGAATTCCATCAGGCCCTGGTTCGCCAGGCACAGGCCGCCGGAATAGCTGTAGGCGTCCGGGTCGTCCTGCGCGTAGTCCTCGAGCTTGCGGATGTCGACCTTGCCGACCAGCGAAGAGATGTCCTGGTTGTTCTCATCGCCCGGTTCCGTCTTCGAGATCGCGATCTGCTTGAGGATCGACGGATAGCGTTTGACGACGCGGAACTTGTTGATGTCGCCGCCGTACTCGTGCAGGCGCTTGACGGCCCACGGGCTCGGGATCGCGCGCAGGAACCGGCGCGGGATGCCGTAGTCTTCTTCAAGGATGGCGCCGTCCTCTTCTTCGTTGAACAGGCCGAGCGGCGATTCGTTCACCGGCGAGCCCTTCAGCGCGAAGAACGGCACTTGCTCCATCAGGTGCTTGAGTTTTTCCGCGATGGACGATTTACCGCCGCCGACCGGCCCGAGCAGATAAAGAATCTGCTTGCGCTCTTCCAGGCCCTGGGCCGCGTGGCGGAAATAGGAAACGACCTGTTCGATCACTTCCTCCATGCCGTAGAACTCGCGGAAAGCGGGATAAACCTTGATGACCTTGTTGGCGAAGATGCGCGACAGGCGCGGGTCGAGGCGGGTGTCGACCAGGGTGGGTTCGCCGATTGCGGCCAGCATGCGCTCGGGAGCGCTGGCGTAAGTCAGGGGATCTTTTTTGCAAAGCTGAAGGTACTCAGACAGGGAGTATTCCTCTTCCCGGGTACGCTCGTAGCGGGCTGCGTAGTTATCAAAAATGGTCATGTGAATGTCCTCTAATGTGCTAACACTGAATCACTGTCCGGCAACCGATGAAGGTGGTCGCCCAAGCCCCGTTCCGGCAGATGGGACCTTGAAAAACCCGACGGTTTTTCGAGGTCCCCAAGCGTTCTTGTTGGGGTCGCCGTCTGAATTTTGGAGGTCAGAAGATCTGACACAAAACGAAGGGCGATGTTCTTTTTTTCATCCGGTTTCACCGGGACCTCGTGGAGCCCGCTGGGCGTGGATCCGCGCTGGTGGCGAGGTCCCTCGCCGGATTGTTAGCGCCCGCTGAGAGCGTCTTCTTACGCTTATGAAATTTATTATCTGCCTATTAGTTCTCGAAGTCAAAACAGTGTCGCGCACTTGTGCGTGGCCTTCCTAAGTCGTTGAAACGAATGAGGAAATAACCAATTTAAATAGGATTGCGAACCAGGTCTTTACACCAATTTGGTAATGTCGACATGATTTCCAAACGGGACTTTTGATCCCGGTGGCGACAATCGTGTTTATTAATTGGTAAGTAAATAGTGCACTATCTTGCTAAGCAGTGGCGCACGCGTATGGCGCAGCGATATAGCCCGAATCCTCCAGTGAAATGAGAGCCTCGCAACCATGCGCTACACTGCTCCCGAATCCATTCCCATCGATCCATCGGAGAATCCATGCTGAACGAACAGCTGCGCCACATGTTGCAGGCGATGCCGAAAGCAGAATTGCACATCCACATCGAAGGCTCGCTCGAGCCCGAGCTGATTTTTGAGCTGGCGCAAAGGAATGGCGTGTCGCTCCCGTATGCGTCCGTTGAAATGTTGCGACAAGCGTACGCTTTCACCGATCTACAGTCTTTCCTGGATATTTATTACGCTGGCGCAAGTGTTCTGTTGAAAGAGCAGGACTTCTACGACATGACGATGGCGTACCTGCGCCGCGCCGCCGCCGACAACGTCCGCCACGCCGAAATCTTCTTCGACCCGCAGACCCATACGGCGCGCGGGGTACCGTTCAAGACCGTCATCGATGGCATCTGGCGCGCCTGCCAGGACGGGCCCATCAGCGCCACGCTGATCATGTGTTTCCTGCGCCACCTTTCCGAAGAAGAAGCCATTGCCACGCTGGAAGAAGCGCTGCCGTTCCGCGACAAGCTCATCGGCGTGGGCCTCGATTCGTCCGAGGTCGGCCATCCGCCCGAAAAGTTCGCGCGCGTGTTCGAGCGCGCCCGCAACCTCGGCCTGCACCTCGTCGCGCACGCCGGCGAGGAAGGGCCGCCGGCCTATATCGAAAGCGCGCTGGACGTGCTGAACGTCGAGCGCATCGACCACGGCGTGCGCTGCCTCGAGGACCCGGCCCTGGTCGAGCGCCTGGTGCGCGAACAGGTGGCACTGACCGTGTGTCCGCTGTCGAACCTGAAGCTGCGCGTGTTCGACGTGATGGCCGACAGCAACCTGCGCCGCCTGCTCGACGCGGGCCTCGTCGCCACCGTGAATTCGGACGACCCGGCCTATTTCGGCGGCTACGTCAACCAGAACTACCTGGCCGCGTTCGACGCGCTGCCGCTCGACGCCGGCCACGCACGCCGGCTGGCCAGGAACAGTTTCAGCGCGGCCTTCCTCGAGCCCGAGCGCAAGCGCGCCTGCCTCGCCGAAGTCGACGCGTTCTTCGACGCGGCGCAGGCCGCATAATTTTCAGCTTTCACGCACGAGGACGGACGACGATGCTGATGCAATCCCTGCGCATGACCGCGCGCGACTGGCGCGCCGGCGAGTTGCGCTTCCTGCTGGTGGCGCTCGTCGTCGCGGTGGCGGCGCTGGCGGCGGTCGGCTTCTTCGTCGACCGCATGCGCGCGGGCCTGAACCGCGACGCCCGCCAGCTGCTCGGCGCCGACCTGCTCGTGAACGCCGACCAGCCGCTGCGCCGGGACTGGCGTGACGAGGCGACCCGGCGCGGCCTGCTGCTGGCCGACACGGTGACGTTTCCCAGCATGGCGCAGGCGGGACAGGGCGACGCGTCGCAGGCGCTGCTCGCCTCCGTGAAGGCCGTGTCGCCGGACTATCCGCTGCGCGGCGCCATGCGCGTCACGACGAGTCCGACCGATGCCCGCGAAGCCCTCGGCGACATCACGCACGACACGCCCGCCCCTGGCATGGTATGGGTCGACGTCAACCTGCTGCCGCCGCTGCGGGTGAAGGTCGGCTCGACGATCCAGCTGGGCGACAAGACGTTTACAATTGCGCGCCTCATCGCATCGGAGCCCGACCGCGGCGCGTCGTTCGCCAACTTCGCGCCGCGCGTGATGCTGGCGCTCGCCGACCTCAAGGCGACGGGCCTCGTCGACGCCTACGCGCGCGTCACCTACCGCATGCAGGTGGCGGCGAAGTCGCCGAACGACCGGGCCGCGGTCGCGGATTACGAGCGCTGGCTGCGCGCCCGGATCGCGGAGGCCAACGTGCGCGGCGTGCGCATCGAGACGCTGGAAAACGGCCGGCCCGAGATGCGCTCGACGATCGACCGCGCCGAGCGTTTCCTGTCGCTCGTCGGCCTGCTGTCGGCGATGCTGGCCGCGGTGGCCGTCGCGATGGCCGCGCGCCGCTTCATGCAGCGCCACCTGGACGCCTGCGCCATGCTGCGCTGCCTCGGCATGACGCAGAACGAGGTCGGGCTGCTGTTCCTCGTCGAATTCGCCATCGTCGGCCTCGCGGGCAGCGTGCTCGGGGTGCTCGTCGGTTTCGGCGCCCACTTCGTGCTGCTCGAGATGGTCAAGAACCTCATTCCGGCCGAGCTGCCGCCGGTGTCGCTGCTGCCCGCGCTGCAGGGCGTCGCCACCGGCATGCTGCTGCTCGTGGGCTTCGCGCTGCCGCCCGTGCTCCAGCTGCGCAACGTGCCGCACAACCGCGTGATCCGGCGCGAACAGGCGGCGCCGAAGCCGCTCGCGCTGGCCACGTACGGCCTCGGCACGGCCGTCTTCGTCGGCCTGCTGCTGTGGCAGGCCGGCGACCTGCAGCTCGCGCTGCTCACTGCCGGCGGCTTCGTCGGCGCGTTCGGCCTGTTCGCGCTCGTCGGCTGGCTCGCGCTGCGCGGCCTGCGCCATCTGCGCGGCATGTTCCGCCACCAGGCCTGGCGCTTCGCGATCACGTCGCTGCAGCGGCGGCCCGGCGCGACGGTCGTGCAGATCGTCGCGCTGTCGCTCGGCCTGATGGCGCTGCTCGTGCTGACCGTCGTGCGCGGCGACCTGATGTCCGCGTGGCGCATGGCCACGCCGCCCGATGCGCCGAACCGCTTCATCATCAATATCCAGCCCGACCAGCGCGACGGCGTCGCGCGCACGATCCATGCGGCCGGGGTGCGCGACGTGACCTTGTACCCGATGATCCGCGGCCGCCTCGTCGCCGTGAACGGCGACGCCGTCACTGCCGGCACGTACACGGAGGAGCGCGCGAAGAGCCTCGCGGAGCGCGAGTTCAACCTCTCGAGCACGCGCGACCTGCCGCCGTCGAACGAAATCGCGGCGGGCCGCTGGTACCGCGACGCGCCGGGCGTGGCCGAAGCGTCCGTCGAGCAGGGCCTCGCGCGCACGCTGCGCCTGAAGCTGGGCGACACGATGCGCTTCGACATGGGCGGCCAGATCGTCGAGGCCAGGATCACGAGCCTGCGCAAGCTGGAATGGGGATCGATGCGCGCCAACTTCTTCGTCATCATCAACCCGGCCGCGATGGAGAACGCGCCGACGACGTACATGACGGCGTTCCACCTGCCGGCGCGCGGCATCGGCCTGGCCAACGCGCTGACGCGCGCGTGGCCGAATCTCACGGTCATCGACGTCAGCGGCATCATCCGCCAGTTGCAGGAGGTGCTCGACCAGGTCGTCGTCGCGGTGGAATTCCTGTTCCTGTTCACGCTCGCATCGGGTGTGCTCGTGCTGTACGCCGCGCTGATGGGATCGCAGGGCGAGCGTACGCGCGAAGCGGGCCTGCTGCGCGCGCTGGGTGCGACGCGCGGCCAGCTGGCGCAGGCGCAGCGCATCGAGTTCGTGCTGGTCGGCAGCCTGTCCGGCCTGCTGGCGGCGTCGGGCGCGGCGGCACTGGGCTGGGCGCTGGCCAGGTACCAGTTCAAGCTTCCGTGGACGTTCGATCCGCAGGTGTGGGTGGCGGGGCTGGTCGTGGGGATCGTGTGTGCGCTGGCGGGCGGCTGGTTCGGCCTGCGCAATGTGTTGCGGCAGCCGCCGCTACAAACCCTTCGTGAAGCGTGACGTCCTCCGTGGGCACGGGGTGCCCAACCTACGATGACCGGATCGCAGTAGGGTGGGCACCCTGTGCCCACCATCATCGCAAGACGTGTTGCATATCGCTGACCCGCGGCAAACCGCCTTCCCACGTGTTGCTTCCGCTGCGCTATCATGGATGGATGTCACAACCCCACGCACCCCAAGATTCCCAGGACGCGCAGGAGCAGCAGGAAGAGACCCGCACCCTGTACGAAGTCATCGGCGGCGAAACCCGCCTGCGCGAACTGGTCGACCGTTTCTACGACCTCATGCAACTGGAGCCGGATTTCGCCGGCATCCACGCGATGCACCCCGTCCCCAACGACAGTTCGCGCGACAAGCTGTTCATGTTCCTGTCCGGCTGGATGGGCGGGCCGAACCTCTTCATCGAGCGCTACGGCCATCCGATGCTGCGCGCGCGCCACCTGCCGTTCGCGATCGGCACGTCCGAGCGCGACCAGTGGCTGCGCTGCATGGCGATGGCGCTGGAAGATCTCGGCTACGACTACGAGCTGCGCCTCAAGTTGATGCAATCGTTCTACCAGACGGCCGACTGGATGCGAAATCGAGCACACTGAGCGCGCGCACTGACATGTCGACCCTCGAATTCATCATGCTCGCGTTGGCGCTGCTGGCCGTGCTCGGCCTGCAGGTCGTCCTCTTGAGCCGTGCGCGGCGCGGCGGCGACGAACGCCACGCCTTCGAACGCCTGGAGCGCGAGCTGCGCCAGGAATTGCAGACCAGCGCCCAGGCGACGCGCCAGGAACTGGCCGCGCATCTCGCGCAGAACCAGGCCGCCACCGTGCAGCAGCTGGACGGCATGCGCCAGCAGATCCAGTTGAATTCGCAGGGCGGCCGCGAAGAACAGGCGCGCGCGCTGAAGCGTTTTTCCGACACGCTGAACGGCGCGCTGGCGAACCTGACGGAGTCGAACGCACAGCGCATGCTGGAGGTGCGCGCGACGCTCGAGGCCAAGATCCGCGACCTGCAGAACGACAACGCGCAGCGCCTCGAAGAGATGCGCCAGACCGTCGACGAAAAGCTGCACGCGACGCTCGAGACACGCCTGACGGAATCGTTCCGCCAGGTGTCCGACCGCCTGGAAAAAGTGCACCAAGGCCTGGGCGAGATGCAGCAGCTGGCCGTGGGCGTGGGCGACCTGAAACGCGTGCTCGTCAACGTGAAAACGCGCGGCACGTGGGGCGAAGTACAGCTGGAGATGCTGCTCGAGCAGGTGCTGACCGTCGACCAGTACGCCAAGAACGTCGAGACGGTGCGGGGCTCGAACGCGCGCGTGGAATTCGCGATCAAGCTGCCGGGCTCAATCGACGGCGGCCCGCCGCTGTGGCTGCCCATCGACGCCAAGTTCCCGAAAGAGCAGTACGAACGCCTGCTGGAAGCGGCCGAGCAGGGCGATGCCGACGGCGTCGCGCGCTCAGGCGCGGAGCTGGAACGCGCCGTGCGCGGCGAGGCGAAGACCATCTGCGACAAATACCTCGCACCGCCGGCGACGACGGATTTCGCCATCCTGTTCCTGCCCACCGAGGGCCTGTACGCGGAAGTGATGCGCCGACCGGGCCTCGCCGACGACCTGCAGCGCACCTTGCGCGTGACGATCGCGGGGCCGTCGACGTTGGCGGCGCTGCTCAACAGCCTGCAGATGGGTTTCCGCACGCTGGCGCTGGAAAAGCGCTCGTCCGAAGTGTGGCAGGTGCTGGGTGCCGTGAAGACGGAGTTCGGCAAGTTCGGCGACGTGCTGGCGCAGACCAAGTTGACGCTGGAGCGCGCCGCCAAGAACATCGAGAATGCCGAGGTGCGCAGCCGCCAGATGGCGCGCAAGCTCAAGTCGGTGGAGGCGTTGCCGACCGAGGCGGCGCAGTTGATGTTGGGTGGATCTTCACCGGATTCGGACGATTGACCGTTACCGTTGGGTGGGCACCCCGTGCCCACGCGTACGCTTGACCGGCCTCCTGCCCGGTTGATGACCGCCGGCGTACGATCGCCGGATCATGACCTATTATCGTCGTGCCCGGACGGGCAATACATTCTTCTTCACACTCGTTTCCTTCCACCGGCGCCCCATCCTGTGTGATCCGGCGATCCGGCTGTCGTTACGGCGTGCGATCGATGATGTGCGAAAAACGCGTCCGTTCTCGATCGACGCCTGGGTATCGATGCCTGATCATCTGCACTGTATCTGGACTCTGCCCGATGGCGACTCCGATTTTTCCACGCGCTGGTCGCTGATCAAACGTTCCGTCTCGCGTTTTTCGCCGGATGCCGCGCTTAATCCAAATCTGCGCGGTGCGTCCGCACGCAAGCATCGCGAATCGACGATCTGGCAACGACGGTTTTGGGAACATCTGATCCGTGACGACGTCGATTTCGAGCGGCATCTCGACTACATCCATTACAACCCGGTGCGGCATCGATACGTGACGCGTGCGGTCGATTGGCCGTATTCCACGATCCATCGGTATGTGCGCGAGGGCGTCTATCCGGCCGATTGGGAAGGTGGAGCGGATCCAGAGTGGGGCGATTTTGAATAGCGAACGTCGGCACGACGCAAACGTCACGCGTGGGCACGGGGTGCCCACCCTACGAGGCGAAGCGAACG
This sequence comes from Massilia luteola, assembly GCF_034420155.1. NCBI lineage: Bacteria > Pseudomonadati > Pseudomonadota > Betaproteobacteria > Burkholderiales > Oxalobacteraceae > Massilia > Massilia luteola. The sequence continues at coordinate 313 of NZ_JAXOFN010000017.1, read as the reverse complement.
TTAAAGTATGTGCGTGACGGGCGCATCCGGTTGATCGGGCAGGGGTAAATCCGGAGCGGGGCGATTTTGAATAATGTAGATACCGTCTTGCGCGTCAAGCCTCACATGGCGTAATTCGGGTCATATGGCCTGCCTGAGTGCACAACACCAAAGCACAGGTGGGCCAGCTTGCGCATGCAGGCACCGATCACGGCCATCTTGGACTTGCCTTTAGCGAGCAAGCGCTCGCTGAAGGATTTGATGTGAGGATTGAAGCGCCGGGCCACGACGGCTGGCATGTAAAGCAGCTTGCGCAGGTGCGATGGGCCAGCCT